>JBAXLR010000061.1:0-15205 GCA_037134655.1 bacterium
GATCCGGTTTGTAAAGTGAGTGATTGCTCCGCCATTTCAATTTTTTGGGAAAAACCGAGAATTGTGCCGCTTCCAGAACTTTTACTCTTAATCATTGCTCCATCAGGACCAACTATCACAGGGGCTGGATGCCCAGCATTCAGCCAGGCTAAAACACCTGTATCTTCGGAAAACCTTGCAACGATTCCAGTTGCAGTCGAGACGCCAGAGCCGTATTCATAGAGCGCATTGTTACAGCGTTCCATGAACTCACGCATGTCGAAAGCGTTTTGCGATAGGCGCATTTTCTGCTCTTGAAAAAGCACCGACATGACTGGAGTCATCATGGACGACTCAATACCATGCCCAGTAATATCAACGATTGAAATTATAGTCTCATGGCGATCGGGGTCAAAAAATACTCCGTACCAATCACCCGCCAAATGTAGTGATGGTTCGTATTTTGCAGCCACCTGTACTTTTGATCCTAAAACACCGGTTGGCTTGAATAAGAATCGCTCCTGAATCGTGCTTGCAACTCGAATCCCCTGTTCCATTTTAGTCTTTTCGAGTTTATCAAGGTGGAGTGATGCAATTGTTTTATCCCGTTTTTTTAGGTTATCTGCCATCTCCACGAACGTTCTACTTAGCACTGCAAGTTCACCGAAACCCTCATCCTTAACGGCCACATCAAAATCCCCTCGAGACAACTTCAATGCCATGTCAGTCAACGAACGGATCGGCTTAGTCGCCTTCCACAATGGAAACTGCAGGAAAACAATCGCCACAAATAGATAAAATAGCGACGCCGCCGCAACTTTACGGATCGTGGCATATACCGCAGCCATAGCACGGTGTTTTGTTTTTTCAGCAAAAATAACTAAATTTGATTCAGGAATCTCCTGGAAAAACCCGTACATAGCTTCGCCATCAGCGACAACTTGAGATTGCCCCTGGCGAAATGGCATTTTTATAAACGAATTTACGAGGGGACGCTTCAAAACTTTCTCATGAGTAATATCGGTTGAGTTCGAGAAAACTAGCTTGCCAGCACGATTCAAAATGTAGATATAAGCGTACTTCGTGTCGAGCGTAAATGCCTTAGCTAGATCGGCATTCTCAAGCTCATAGAGACGAAGAACTGCATTCTGATCGTCACCACTTTTTTCTGCATAGAAAGAAATTCCGTTGTAGGAACTAAACGAGTTTAATACTTCAGACCCTGTCTTTTGCAATGCAAAACCGTCAACTCCAAGATCGTCAAAAGACTTTGCCCCAGCAAACTCACCTCTTATCCAAGTAATATTCTTATTGTCGACTATTTTATAATCAGAAATTGCGCCCTTTTTCTTTGATACTTGGATAAAATTCGCGAGTTCCTCTGAAATGCTATTGGACCTTGTTTCAAGATCTAAGAACAAGATAGTAGAAGCATCCTGCAGCGATGTGTCATACAGAGATTTCATAGCATAATAAATCGAGAAGCCCGATCCACCCAAAATACCAAATACGCAGGCTGCCGAAATAATCATTCGGATTCCAGGCCGGTATGAAAAAAGCTTTTTCTTAACGGACATATTTTCGATCCTTGCTTAATAGAATTTCGATTCGACGGTTTTTTTTCATATTTTCTTTTAACCAGCCGCCACTGGAATCCTTCTCAGGTAAAAGTGGCTCTGAACTGCCTCGCCCTTCCACTCTTACAAGTTTTTTTGCGACTTCATTTTTTGTGAGAAATTTAGCAACTTCTGAAGCCCTGACCACTGACAATGCCCAGCTATCGAGACCTCTGGTTACATCGTTTGTTGTAGAGTCAGTATGCCCAACAATACGAATATTATCGATGTTGGCGACTTTCCTGATTTCCGCACTTACTTCTCGAAGTTTAGGAACAGATTCATTTCTTAACGTCGTGGCCCCCTGTTCAAACAGGATATCCACAGGCACGGAGATGATCACAAGATCTTTGATTTCTTCAGCTCCCATCAGAGCTTTAAGGTCATCTGATGCAAGTTTTTCTTTTTTATCGCGCGTGTCGGAGTTCTCGCCCTCGCCTTCACGGTTTCGCTGTTCAGCATCCTGGATTTTCTGTATAACTTCCTCGATAGATTCGAGATTGAGCATGGTAACAAGAAGCTCCAACGCCCGCATCGCAGCATTTTGCGCACCCTCACTAACATCATCCCCTGAAACAGCTTTTTCGCTTCTAAACGCTTCCATCAACTTCAAACGGACACAGTCTTCATTTTTTGGGCTTGCAACGGCGAACGAATACATAACTACGAAAAATCCAAATAGAAGTGTCATAAGATCCGCGTAAGATACAAGCCAAGGCTCGCCCTCCTCGTGGGGTGCCATACCATGATGCCTGTTGTTATCCTCATCATGCTCTGCATGAGAATCTGCCCCAGTTCCATCTGACGGATTTTTATTTTTTTCTTCATTCGCCATATTGATATACTCCACCTACAATTATAGGTAGTTAATCAAATTAGACCGATAGGTATTATGTGCCTAGATTGATATCTTAGGTTGAGCTGATTTTTCGAAGATATTTGGAAGGTTGGATTGGCATTTGGTGGATTATTTTATTGTTGTTTTTTATTTTAACACCAATGTTTCTAGTCTTTCTGATCATGACAAGTTGGTCTAACGCGGACTCACGTTTAGCCCCGCCGGAACTCAGTTGGTATTCTGATAAAGTTTCAAACAATGGCCCCGGTATGTTGTGAACGCTGACTTCACCATCTGCTCCAACGAGGCTCGTCTCGCCTGCAGCATCTAACCTGGATGCCAACATGACACCAACTACCCTCGAAACACCGAAGCGCGCAATAAAAATATTCCGCATCCAAACTGGCATTTCGATCAAACAGTCCGCAGCACTCTGCGTCGACATGCGTTCAATGAGTATCGATGTGGCGGCAAGTACACGGCCCAATGCTTTTTCATCGGTGCCGTACTGTGACGTAAATGTACACTTTTGATTGTCCTGGGAATACCCGAATGTATTTTTATCTGAAGGATTTGTGGATTCCGCGGAAGTAAATGACGCTACCTCCAAATGGTCGCTAAGACTCATGTCGTCTGATAATTTTTTTGGCAAATTTGGTAGACCTAAACTAAACAAATTTTCAGTCGAAATGTTAGATCCAGTGCTAGCTATAGACTCCAAACTAACATAATTCTTTAGCGCTTGAGATTTCAGACGGACAGAGATGATCGCACTGTTCACCATGCAATTAATTGGCGGTACTGAAAAACTTTTAGACCCACTCCAATTAATCTCATCTTGAAGCGGAAAATCAGGCAATTCGGCCTGTGCGAGCCGATCTAAGGCTCGATCCTCTTGATTTTTACCAAGTATAATGTTGTCTATCAGATAGCCCATATGAACCTTCAAAGTTTTTTTTTTTGACAAGGGTATATCGGCAATTTTTACCTGGTCATGAGCACAATCTTTATTAGCAGCACCGTCTGCTACTTGTTTAAAATCCCAATTAGCTCAAATTTTTCATTTAAAATAAAGGGTTCCATTGCAGATCCCCGTTGGGCGCTAGAAATCAGGATATAATGTTTTCAGGTTACTGTTTCCATTCGCCAATGGCCCGTGGAGTACTTGATGAATATCAACACCATTTTATCGTTTATCATGGCGATAGTCGTCGTTGGGTGGGCTGCGCTCACCTCAACGGATAACCCAAAAACATTTCTCGATTTGCACGGCGCAGTCATCGTGATTGGCGGCTCGATCGTGGCAACGTCAATCAGTTTTGAGTGGAGCCGCGTATTTCTGATGCTGAAGGTTTTCTGGAACCGTACAATACTTGGTCGAAAACCCGAATATATTGGCTTGATCAAGGAATTAATGAAACTTGCTGATGCATTTCGTAATGACTCACCCGATCTGCCAGGGCTTATAGAAAATCAGAAAGACCCCTTTTTGAAAGAAGGTATGAAACTCCTGCTTGATGAGTTGGTTGAGCCAGCGCACCTCAACAAAATTTTAAAAGTTCGCGTTGGCACTTTCTTTGATCGCTATAGTGACGACGCCTTGCGATTTCGCGCTATGGGAAAATACCCGCCTGCCATGGGTTTGATGGGTGCGGTTCTCGGGATGATCGCCCTACTTGGAAGTCTTGGCAAACCAGGCGCTGAAAAGACAATCGGACCTGCCATGTCGATCGCGTTGGTCGCTACGCTCTACGGCATCGCCTTTGCAAACTTAATTGTAATACCCATTGGTGAGAACCTGACCGAAACGGCCAAGGAACACCAAAGAAAAAACATGATTATCACAGAGGGCATTAAACTCGTTGCGGCAAGAACCAACCCAATTGTTCTTGCAGAGGAACTGAATTCCTATCTACTGCCAAATGAACGCATAGATTGGAAGTCTGTATAAATCACGCCGTTTGTCGGTCCGAGTAAAAACGCAGTTTAAGCGGCTCTATTTACGTCAGCCGGTAAGACCAAACCTTCGGGAATTTTTATACCCAATGCTGTAGCCTGAGCGTAAATAATCTGATCAACAATCTGCTTGTCAGCACCAATGACGCGACGAACCGCTACGACAAAACTTTCCAGAATAGCCGCTTTTCTTGCATTTATATCGCCCATTTTCTTGGCATTCTTCTGGTTTTGATCAATTTCGGCCTGCAGCATCTCGGCACGCTTATTACCTGATCCCACGCTAGCATTAAGCGCAGCTTTTAGAACATCCTCGGCAACGAGAATCACCTCGGCGCGCTTACCTAATGGCAATGAACTGAAAGCCTGCCCCAATGCTTTGGTTGGAACATATTGTACGTCACGCAAAAAAAGCTTGGTTTGCATAATTTGGCGTTTAAGCTCCCAGTCTTCTGCAGGAATTAAGTCATAAACTAATCCTTCTTCAGCAGTATTGACCGTCTTTACCAAACGCATAATCAATCGCCGCTGGGCCTGAGAACGCTCAACAATTCCCGCCGAAACTTCAGAAAGTTTCGTAATCATTTGTGCGATCACTTGATCGGGAGAGTCAATTGGTCGATCAAGCATCGCGGCTGATTCTTTCAAAATCGCCGCAGGAATCGACTTCATTAACCTATTTCCTCGCTCCACAGACAGCGTTTTCAAAAGAATGGCTATACTGACCGTGTCAGCGTCAGTAATATATTTAGCCACAACCGCATCATCATACTTGATCAAAACAGCACGCACAGGATCAAAAACCTTCATTGATTCGTCACGCAATGTGGCTTTCGAAACGCACTCTGCGTACATTCTCTGAGCGATTTCGGCGCCACTCAGCATATTTGGCGGCGACTCACGGTGTTCTTCAATGTAGGTTTCCAGCTTCTCGACTGCCGCCCGCGGCAGGTGGTCAAAAGCAGGCTTAAGTGGTGCATATCCCATGAAACTGAGAAGATCTCTGAAATCGGCAAGACCATTATCGTCGTAGAACATGTCACTCAGATACTCTGCGCATAAAAAAGTATTCTCGGAGATAAAACTCGAAACCTGACTACGAATATTTTGCATGTCACGCGTAATGGCCTGTCCCGCAGCTGCCTGGTCAAAACTACCGCGCTGATCATTGGTGGCGCTTACTACTGGCGCCGCCAGGTCTTTACCACCTTGGTCGTCTTCGCCATCTCGAGCTGCATCCGCTGGACGAAGGGCTGCGATGTCTTTTCCTAGTCCAGACATTGCATTTTGCAACCCCTTGCTAAGTGCGCGAGAGGCCGCAAACATTGCTATGATCAAAAAGAAACCCAGGATTAGAACGCTTACAACGATTGAAATAAATGCATTCTCGGGCTTCCAAATACCTTCAATAAATGTTTTGGGCGTTGGTTTCTCTGCCTCTACTTTTGGCGCCTCAGGAATTGGTGGTGCGATCTTAACTTTGACCCAGCCAGATGTTGACGCACCTTTTGCGATTGCCTTGAATTCGAGGAATGTCGCAACCATATTTGGAACAGAGTCCGAAAAAGCCTTGGGGGTTTTTGGCGGCAAAATAATATCGGCGGTTATCTTCTTGATGTAATCAGCTGCTTTGTAGACAAATGGCTCAAGCACGGTTGACTGCGGAGCGGGAACACTGATTGACAATGTTACTGGCGGTTGTGCGGGTATAATCACCTGGGGAACAGGAGTCTGCTGCTGCTTTTCAGGTTTATCCGATTCTTTTTTATTCTTAAATTCATCTTGTGCTTTGTTGATTATTTGACTGATGGTGGCATTGGAGATATCGACGTTCAAGCGACCTAGGCGGGTCCCACCTTGAACTTCGTCTTCTTTTTTTACACTATCAGATTCCTCGACTGCGTTTTCAGACACTTCCGGCGGCTCAGGAAGCTGTGGTTGTACTGGTTTATATTTCTCCATCAGCTCGGCGATATTTGATTTAACGGCTTCCGTTTGTGCAGCCCGTTCAGCCCCTGCTCTAGATTCCTGATTTTTTCGCCAAGCATCGGCATCAGCGACAACTTTGGTATCATCGAATTCAATTGAAAGACTGACAACTGGATCCTGACCCTCGACTCCGATAAGTTTTAATTCGCCAGCCAATTTTTGTCTTAGCATGTTCGTATAAAAATCAGTTAGCTGGAGGCGGTCTTGTCTTGATATAAACGCGTCTGACGACTGCGCCATAGCTTGAATTGAGAACATCAACAGACCAAGCCTACCGTACTTGGCCAGTTTCCTTCCCAAACTTAATTTGGACAAACCAACGCTATCCAACAAAATCCCCCAATCCCATCCAACGTGGGATACAAAACATAATGGCTCATCCTTAGAATTCGGTGGATTCAGTTAAAAAATAAGTTTTCCGGGCTCAATAGCTAGGTTTCAAAGCTGTAACCCCCGAATATTCTGAACTACGCGCTAACTTATTAGGGGATTAACTAATGGTCACGTGGCGTTATTTATGAGGTTGGGACATTGTTCCTAGTACCCATTTGCTCGAAAGTCACACAATATGGACTTGCACAAAAAAGCACCACGTCGGCCAGCATCAGCACATAAAACCTAGCAACATAAAAAAACGTTAAATGTGGCGATTGGTTAACCCTTATGCTATCACCAAGTCCCTAAAATAAAGGCCAATCTTGGGCTTTAAGCAGGAGGTAGCTACTGTGGTAAAGGATGTCGTTTCTCGCAAATCAAGCGAAAAGGAAATATTCGGGCACCCTGCAGGCCTCTTCGTATTATTTTTTACTGAGATGTGGGAACGTTTCTCATTTTACGGCATGCGAGTGCTTCTCGTCCTTTACATGACCCAGTACTTGCTAGTAGACCCCACGAAAGCCGCTGCGGTTTTCGGCTACAATCAACTTGAGGCTGGAATTATTGCCGTATTTGGGCAACAAACTGTTCAGCAAATGAGTTCACAAATTTACGGACTCTACACAGGACTGGTTTATTTTACTCCATTTTTTGGCGGTCTATTAGCCGACCGCTTTTGGGGTCAAAATAAAACGGTCTACGTCGGCGGCCTACTAATGGCTATCGGTCATTTTTTGATGGCAAGTGAGCAAGCCTTTCTTCTCGCACTATTTTTTCTGATCCTTGGAAATGGTGCTTTTAAACCAAATATTTCTACGCAAGTTGGTAATTTATACGCTGATGGCGACCCGCGCCGAGATTCTGCATTTACAATTTTTTATATGGGCATCAATCTTGGTGCTTTTCTCGCCCCGTATGTGTGCGGAACATTAGGTCAAACAATTGGCTGGCACTGGGGATTCGGTGCGGCTGGGATCGGAATGCTGCTAGGGCTTTTCATTTATTGGATTGGCTCAGGTACGTTGCCAAGGGATGCTATTAGCCATGAGACGACGCGCCAACCACGCCAACCACTATCTAAACAAGAATGGTCAGCCGTTGGAGCGTTGGGTGTTTTGTGCGTCTTGAACATCATGTTCTGGGCCATCTATGAACAGCAGGGAAACACTCTCCAAATCTGGGCTGATAAAAAAATAAACTGGAATTTCGGTGGAATCACTATACCGTCCACCTGGTTTCAATCCTTTAACCCAGCCATGATCTTTATTTTTGCACCACTTCTTAATATCTTCTGGGCTTGGCAGAGCAAAAGAGGCAAAGAACCCTCAAGCGTTACCAAGATGGGGCTTGGCTGTATCCTGTGCGGCGGAGCTTATATTTTGATGATTCTAGCCTCATATGCAATGCCCGGAGATGAGCGTGGATCCGTCCTATGGCTAGTGGGCACTATATTGGTATTCACCATGGGTGAGCTTTATTTGTCCCCAATCGGTCTATCCCTTGTTACCAAAGTTGCACCAAAGCCGATTCTTAGCATGATGATGGGACTCTGGTTTCTCTCGAGCTTTTTTGGCAATTTTGCGTCAGGCCAAATTGGAACTCTGTATGATCTGATGCCCAAAGAGAACTTTTTTGGAATCCTCACCGCAATCGGCGTCATCACAGGTGTGGTCTTTATGCTAATCAGACGCCCCATCGAAAAATCTATAGGTCGTCACGTCTAGCACGACAACACTTCCAAGAGGGGGTACCGTTTGAGAATTCTAATGACAGGCGCAACGGGTCTTATCGGATCACAGCTCGGCATTGCTCTTGTCAAGAACGGCCACGATCTAACCGTCCTCTCTCGCCGCGGCAATGCGCGTGACTTGTGTTTTCCCGCGCGATGTCTGGCTTGGGATCATGTGAGCCCCCTGCCTGAATCCGTACTTTTTTCAAGCAAGGACCAATACGATGCCGTCATACACCTGGCAGGCGAATCGGTAGCCCAACGCTGGAATAGAACTATTAAGCAAAAAATTCAGGACTCACGTGTCAAGTCAACCAAAGCCCTAATCTCCTCCTTCGCAAATCAAAAACGATTCCCAAAAATTTGGTTAAACGCCTCAGCCATCGGCATCTATGGCGACACTGGCTTACGAGAAATCGATGAGAGCCAAGGAGCTGCCAGTGGTTTTCTTCCAAAGGTATGTGTTGACTGGGAAAAACAGCTAGAGCACCTACCCTCGTCTACAAGAACTGCGACGCTGCGTTTTGGTGTGGTTTTATCCAACGAGGCTGGAGCTTTACCACAGATGATCCAACCATTTATTTACGGACTTGGCGGCCCCATTGGTAACGGCCAGGAGTTTCTAAGCTGGATTCATCTTGATGATGCAGTTGCTGCAATCATTCACACCCTTAATACAGAATCTTTAGTGGGGCCTATCAATATCGTTGCACCCGAGGCAGCAACCAACAAGACCGTAACCCATGAGATAGCTAAAAATGTAAAAATGCCTGCTTGGTTTCCAGTGCCAAAGTTTTTAATTCGTCTTATCTTTGGCGAAATGAGCACAATCTTGTTAACAAGCGCAAAAGTTACCCCGCGCAAATTAAACGAATCGGGTTTTAAATTCACCTACCCTTTGATCTCCGATGCAATACGGAACCTTCTTGCCTATGCTCAACCGAGGGGAACTAGACTGTTTGTTGCGCGTCAATGGATCAGCGGCGACCCAACAACTCATTTTCCTTTTTTCTCGGCCGCCGAAAACCTGGAGACCATCACTCCTCCATGGCTTAATTTCAGGATTATTGGCAAAAGCACTGCAAATATTCAAGAGGGGACCCTGATCGACTACAAACTTCGCATCAAAGGTCTGCCGGTGAAATGGCGCACTAGGATTGAGAACTGGGATCCACCGCACAAATTTGTTGATACACAACTGCGTGGCCCTTATCGAACATGGCATCATACCCATCTATTTGAAAAACTTGGCGGCGGCACTCTTATGACCGACCGTGTGCTTTACAGAATGTATTTCTGGCCATTCGGCGATCTGGGATTGCCAATGGTCAAAAACGACGTAATGACCATCTTCAACTACCGTAAGCAAGTGATTGAAAAAGTTCTGGGCTCCAAAAGCGTGCGCACCTAACTCACTAATTTTTCATCAAAAACCACATGTTTTTCGCCAGTCACACAAAGCATCTTTAGATACTGTTTAAGTATCTATAATCACAACCGATATTCTCCACACAGACGAACGTGGAGGATCTCCTATGCAAACTAGCCTCGTGCTTGTTTTCCTAATATTTACACAATCAGCCTTCGCAAGCCATTTACCATCTCAGTTCGCAAAAAAATATTCACACTTGGCAGAACAAAGTCTCACAATAAACCAAGATGGTAGCAAAGAGCTTGGTGATGCGCGCCTCTTCATGCGCGATGGTATCCGCGTTCTCTACTTAAAAGGTGATCGGTTTGAAATGGCATTCCAACATGGTCGTCTTGTTCAAGACGTCTTTGCGATGGGTGCAATGCCAAAAATTGCTTTTATGATTGAAAGTGCGGCCCGCAATTCATTTCCAAAGATTCCAGGTGTGGTTGACACAGTTATTGAGGGAATATATCGAACGTACTCAAAAGCAATCATCAATTATTCTGCAAAAAAAACAGGGGTTAGTTTTGACAACTATCTTATTGAAGCCCACGGACTCGCAGCCGGCTCGGGGTATCCCCTCGATAAAATTATCTACGCATTTTTAGCACCCGAAATTCTTCAGATCATTCTAGGACAGCAAATGCGTGGACATAAAAATCTTCCGGCTCCACCTGCCGTTAACGAGTGCACTGACTTTGCTGTTCCACCTGAAAGGACCGCAAGCGGCGGTTATGTTATTGGCAGGAATACAGACTACTCTTTAAACGGGTATTTTGACAGGTACCCTACCGTCATTTACTACCATCCAACCGATGGCGCCCAGCCGCATATGACGCTCACATCAGCCGGAGTTCACTCAGCTGGAGTGGTGGGTTTCAATGCATCAGGATTGTTTTTGGGCGTTCACACCATCCCAACATGGGACACATCCAGCAAAGGCCACCCCGCTTTTGATGTCGGTCAACACGTTCTTCGAACCGCAAAGTCTTTTGATGAAGCCCTAGCAATTTTCAAGTCTATGCTGCCAGGTGCTGGTTGGGCCTACACATTAGTCAGTACGCAAGAAAACCGAACGGCGACTATTGAGCTCTCAAATTCAAAACTATCCGTGCGCGAAACAACTGGCGAGAATCATATTCAGACGAATCACTTCCTATCTAAACCAATGCTCAGTCGAAATCTTGATATCAATGCCACAATTAACGAGGACACGCGTGCCCGTTTCAATCGCTCAGAGGCCCTGCTAGGATTGAACCATGACCTATTTGACGCGCACAAAGCGGTCGCAATTTTAGCAGATAAAACTGATCCGCATTCGAACCAAGTCAAGGGCATTGGCAATGTAATAGCAACCCATTTTACGGTCACTAGCGCCGTATTCGACACGGGAATAGAGTCGCTTTATTTCGCAAACGGCCTAGCACCTACATCACTAACAAAATTCATACAATTGCCATTAATTAACAACTTCAACCCAAACACATTTCAAGATAACTCGTACGACACCATCACCCACGATCATTACCACCGAGATTATCCAAGTGAATCATTGGCAGAAAAAATGTACATTGCGGCGAAAAATGCTTACGAACTTGATCTTGATGCCAAAAAATCAAGATCCTTACTAAACCATGTCGTACTTATCGATCCAAAAAATCCCGCTTATTTATATATGCTTGGGCTGATGGAAATAAAAACTGGGAATCCTGCCCAGGCCAAAAAAACTCTCGAAAAATGTGCTAACCTCACTGATGGCCACTACAATTTAGCCAGCAGGTATTTCCTCGCTAAGATTGACGCCGCTAACGCGCAACCGGATAGAGCAAAACACATCTTTGAGACAATATTAGCTGAAGCAGACCCCAAAATAGAGGCCCCTTTAATCAGGGCAACCAAAGCAAACCTCAAGACGTTAAAGCGCACAAATAGCTTACGCTTCAATCCAGACACGCTATCGATTTTTATGCCTGAAGGTGACGTGTTAGCATACTGACCGCCTTGGATTGCGAATCACTTGCGCAAAACAGGTGCTTTTTCCATATAAAAATCGAGTGCATCACGCAGCACTTGAACGGCTATATCCTTGTCAAAGAAATCTTCAACAATAACTTTTTTGTTCTCAAGCACCTTGTAATCCTCAAAAAACCGCTTTATCTCACGCATTCGATGTGGTGGTAGGTCTTTGATTGAATTGTAATGATTGAATTCGGGATCATCGGCATGTACAGCGATGATTTTATCATCTGCCTCACCCTGATCCAGCATACGCATCACCCCAATAGGCTTTGCCATGACCAGGCTCAACGGGACAAAAGGTTCTTGCCCCAAAAGCAATACGTCTAATGGATCTTTGTCATCGCAGTATGTTCTAGGAATAAATCCATAATTAGCCGGATAATGAACACTCGAATAAAGAACGCGGTCGACTTTAATCAAGCCGGTCGACTTATCTAATTCGTATTTTACTTTTGATCCTTTCGGAACCTCGATAATCGCCGGAAAAACTTCCGCAAATCTCGATCCCACCTCGACGTCATGCCAAGGATTTGACTGCATCGCGGCCACAATCACCTCTCACTGTTAATGTCTATTATTTCTTCGAGCCTGGAACCAATCAGCCTTAGCCATTCCAGAAAAACCACCAGTCTGCTCAAGCTTTGTAACATTGTCACCCCCCGGCTGCCACTCTACATTTCTGTCTCCGCCACCAGGTATCTTCCTGATGCATTTCCAAGAAAGGCTCCGTCCCGGAGTTATTCCATGAACGACACCAGTCCAAATTCCGCGGGAAAATTGCGCTGAATGCAGTGGGAAAGCTTTGTCTGGATCCCAGGACCCTAAAACTGGATCGTCTCCCACCACAAAAACACCATAACCCCTGGGACTATCTTTACCTTCATCACAAACAAAATGTAGATCGGCTAACCGATTGGGCCCAATCTGCCAATCAATATGAATTGTTTGGTTAATACGCACGTCAGCTCTAGGCAATCGAACTATTACGGCGGTATCACGGTGCCTCTCATAACATAAAGCATCTACAGAGGCTGTGTCTGACTCTGCATTAACGTTGCATTCCGGTAACGGTTGATCACCGTGCTTCACCGAACTCACCGTCCATCCCGGCGACCAAGCGCGAACGGTCCAACTTCGCTGATTTTCCATTTGATCGTAAGTTCCGACGGAACCTTGAATATCAATCCGGGTTGCCAAATTCCTTGTCTGCTGCTTAAAATTTATGACACGCAGCTGACCGGACTCGAAACCTTTGGTTAACCCATCATCTTCAGACAAATTAAACTCATGCCCAGCTCCCGATTCATCCACATACACGTCAGCGATCATTAATTTTGACATGGTGTTAACATTGTCTTGGCCGAGCCCTCTCTGGTTAAACGACCCACCGAACCTAGGTACAATTGCGCCGGCTTTGGCAAATACGGGAAGCCTAAAAACACCGTCGCGGTATAATGGATAGCCCTTCATCCACTCGCCAGTTGAACTTTTAAAGGCGCCATCGAGAAAGTTATACCAAACTCCCGCAGGCATGTAGACATCACTCTCATAAACACCCGAACTAGCTGCAGATACTATCATCAAATCACCAAGCATGCGCTGCGTACCCATCGTACGCACAGCCGAATCACTTGGAAAACGCATAGCAAGTGGTTCCATTAAAGGGCTGCCAGCCTGCCACGCATCATGTGCCAATGAATAATAATAAGGAATAAGGCTATACCGTGTAAGAAGGTTAACCCGATTCGACTCAACATGACCAATCCGGTTCGGAGCGGTTTCCCGATCATTATCTAAATTCAATACATGACTTCGAACCGGTACGTCAAACCAGGTAGAATTGGCAAACCACTGAGTAAAGTTTTCCTGAGTTTCACCAAAGGACAGGGGCCGACCATCTTCGCGATTTCGGTGGAATCCGCCGATATCAGAGCTGTAATAATCAATCCCGGACCAGCTCACGTGGCTGTGACTCGCAATATGGGAGGCTAGTGATGGCAGATTACCGCCAATATCGCCGGACCACATGCCCGCTCCATACCGCTGCAAGCCAACATTTCCACTGCGTAACATTAGGAATGGGCGATTTTTAACCCGATTCTCTAAAAAACCATCCCAAACACTTTTCGCCCAAAATAAGGAGAATAAATTGTGAACGTCCTGATGTGCCGTCTTTCCTGCTTCTCCATTGCCAAAATAACAAGACCTTTGATCAAACATCTCAGGCTCGCCAAGATCCAACCAATGGGCGAAGACACCTAAATTTATTAACGGCTGGCGTTTTGTTGAATGCCAATAACGCCCCGCTTCGGGGTTTGACCAATCAATCATGCCACCTTTTCCCCACCATTCACTCGAGTTTCCAGTCACGGCACCGGTCAGATAGCTTGCTGATTGCGGATGACCGCATTCATGAGCGAGATATCCACGCGACTCCATGTCATCGTGCTCGGATAAGGCGCGCCCCACATAGGACTCTTCAATTGGAATCAAGCCTATGTCATGATCGCGCTGGAAAGCATTGATAGCTGCTTGGGGCGAAGGAAAATTTGCTTCATCGAACCTGAGTTTCCCCATATTCGTGTGATCACTACCAGGAGTGACGTTGCCGAACCACTGAAGGTCAAGAAAAAAACCATCAATAGGAAATCCGTCGCGACGCATTCCATCCAAGCGAGTATGAATCTCGCTCCAATTATCGTAACCATATTCACTCATCCAAAAACCGAACATTTTTCGCGGCGGAACAGGCGCACGTCCAACCAAACTCATGAACTTCTGACGTATTTGCCGAGGGGTATCGCCACTAATGATATAACCCCGCAGTTGGTCGCCAAACATACTAACGCGCCACTGATCAGTCGTGAAATCCCAGGTTTGTTTATAAATATTATCCAGCAAGAAACCCCAGGAATGTCCGCCAGCCCCAACAGCAACGACAAAGGGGAACATGGCCTCGCCCGTAGCTCCACCTGCATAGGTTGGCATGCTGTTACCGAAACCGCCCTTAGTCGAAATTACTTTCCCATTCCTATCAACTTCAACTCGGCCCGGATCTTCAAACATTTGACCCAGTCCATAGATATTTTGAACACCGGCTGTGGTCAATTCCACTCTTTTCCAGGGTTTAGTCGTTTCGTGAGCACATACCGTGGCAACCTGTCTTTTCGAGGACTCGGCAGTCACCGAAAAACATCCCTCTTTATATTGCAACCGAGTTTCATCGGTAAAATAGCTTTGACCTTCTTCCCGGAAGGAATGGGGACCTTGGTGTTCCTGTGATTTAATCA
>JBAXLR010000062.1:0-14924 GCA_037134655.1 bacterium
GGTCACGGCCGTTTTTTGTGACACAGGACTGCTGCGAAAAAACGAAGTTGAATGGGTTTCGGAGAAACTCAAGATACTTGGGCTCAAACACATTGAAGTTTTAAAGTCCGCACCAAGATTTTTTGAAGCCCTCAAAGGCGTGACTGATCCCGAAGATAAGCGCAAACTGATCGGCCGATTATTTATTGAAGAGTTTGAATCCTATGCCAAACACCACAAGGAATTTACCCACCTAGCCCAAGGCACACTTTATCCTGATGTCATTGAGTCTGCTGGTCATGGAGCTGGGGCAAAGGTTATCAAGAGCCATCATAACGTGGGGGGCTTACCTGAAAGGCTTGCCCTAAAGCTTGTAGAGCCTTTTAGATGGCTATTCAAAGATGAGGTCAGAACCATTGGCCTTGAACTGGGACTACCAGAGGAACTGATCCATAGACATCCATTCCCTGGACCTGGACTTGCTGTAAGAATTCTTGGAGACGTCACCCCTGAACGTGTCAAAATCCTCCAAGCTGCCGACGATATCTTCATCTCAAGCCTAAGAGAAGACGGCCTATATCACGTCCCCTGGCAAGCATTCGCCGTGCTGCTACCTGTGAAGTCAGTTGGGGTCATGGGTGATAACAGAACCTACCAGCAAACCATTGCCCTCAGAGCTGTTACCTCTAGTGACGGCATGACAGCCGGTGTGGCAGAGCTTCCCTTAAGTTTTCTCACCAAAGTCTCTGACCGCATTATCCGAAACGTCCAAGGCATTAACCGCGTAGTCTACGACATCACCACAAAACCACCAGCTACAATTGAGTGGGAGTGATTGGTCCTGACGGCGGCACGGCCAATTCATTTTTAAAGTCTCTGATTCCTAACACATTAGCCGCAATGACACCTGCGTGCTCGAAGTCGCGCTGATTGGCGACTTTCCCCTTAAGTGTGACATCACGGTCTTTGACCATTATTTTAAGATCCATGATTTTAACCGCAGGATGACGAGCTAAAGCATTTTTGATTCCGTGTTCAATTTCAGCATCTTGTGGCTGCCAGCCGGCGTGCCCGTGGCGTTCATGAGTTTGCATTAAGCACCTCCCCTTGGCTTAGCTGCTGCAGTATTTATTCCCAAAAAGCTACTGTCTAGGCGAAAAATTTAAGATTTTATGGTTTTGCCAAATCCACAATATTAATACCTCGCCAAAAACAGTCGATAAACCCTCACCGGAGGGTCTTTAAATGTCTCAGAAAATATCCATTTTTTTACTGCTACTATCTCTGCCTATGGCGTGTAAAAAATCCGAACCCGCATCTTCCAAAAAAGAAAGCGTTACGGAGCAACCCACAGAAGTGTCTGGTGGTTTCGGGCTGACCATGCAGTGCAGTGTTATGAACCGCGAAGTCCCAGGCGCAACAAGCTCAGAGATAGGTTGTATCGTTAACAACGACGATGGCTCAAAATTTTCTGGCGATATGACCGATCTAAAGGCATCAATTAGCGCCAAAGGGTACGAGAGCCCCATAATTGGTTCGCCTCAAATTGTAAGCGGCAGCAGCCCCATCAATGTTTCACTAAAAATTGATAGTCTTCCCCCAGCCGATGCTGAATCCATCGATCTTTCTGGAAAATTCGATAACAAACCAGCGACCCTAGCAGCAACACTAAAAGGCCGTTTCGCTCTTATCTGCGATGAGGATGTAACCTATTACGTCCGAGCGGAAGCCCCAACTACAAACCTAGCATGCACTGAACAAGCCCCTTGTTCAAAAATTTCACAAGCCGTGGCCTTACTGCCAGATATTTTCAATTGCGCCGTTTCTATAAAAGTCGCCGCTGGATCCTATCAGGGCGAACCAAGAAAATACTTAGAGCAAGTAAAGATATCCGGCAAACAAGTCACCGATAAGGGTTCGTTAAAAATCATTGGCGTCACGTTTGATGGTAACGTTTTTGGCAATGCTATCACAGCCCCAACATCGGATGCCGATTATGCGTGGATTGAGCCACCCACAAGTTTAACAGCCTCTGTTGATCCGATTTCACTGCTCCCAATAGATAGACCGGCCATCTCAATTAGATCATTCGGAACATCTGTTGCAAATGTAACAATAGCAAATATCGCAATTGATGGTAAAGAAGCAGCCACACTTGCTAACCAAAAGGATCCTATTAACTTCGGCCAAAGTCGTTTCGAGACAGCCATCCAAGCAGATACATCATTCGTAGTTATTAAAAACGTAAAGATTCAAAATCTACGAAGTACGGCGGTAAAATCATTAAATAGCTGTCGTGTTCACCTGCAAAGCACGATTATCAGAACTTCATTAGCTGGAGTTGAGGCCGTCGACAGCTTTGCACTGTCTATGGCTGGCAATTTGGACATTCAAGGACCAGGTGGTTCCGGCACATCTGATGAACCACCCTATTACAGCCAAGTTAATTCGTTTGGAATCAAGACTACAAGAACTGTTTTTAAGACAATCTCAGCTGGAGGCGATTTTGCTAACCTTCTTATATCTGGCGTTAGAACCGGACTCTGGATCAATCAAGCAACGGTAGATTTAACACAAAAATCTAGCCTTACGGCTCAGTCTGTACATACAGGGCTTAAGCTAAAAGACAACGCTCACTGGGAATGGAAACCCAATCTACTGCCGATTCCGAACTCCGAACCACCACTTCAACCAAAGCTTGAACTAATAAAATGTGCACACACATGTATTGATCTCGATAATTCGAACTTTACAATGGAGACAGAAATATCAGATCAAAACACAGTCAAGGACGACAATAAAATAAGACCGCGACTGACGCTTAAAGGTGTTGCGCGCACAAGCAACCAAACTGACATACTCGATAAAATAGATGAAGAAGAAACTTCTCCATTTCTTCATATGGGGCTAATAAAAGCTGATCGATCTAGTAATATTACAACAGCGTATCTTGAAAATCTCTGGTGCGACACTCCCAACACTTCAAACATCCGTGATGGCGGTTCAACCGTAGCAGTATTTTTATCAGAAGGCTCAAACATGATTTACAGACAAGTGGCAAACTCTCAAGAACATGGTTGCACGGCGAGCGGAAGTATGGTTGCTACTCTATTAAGAAATCCTTCGTCCAAAATTGCTGATGTTACTAACATATCCGATCTTAAGAATATCACGATTCAATTCTACAATTTTCCGAGTCGTCCCACAGAAAGAGATTACCTAGAAACAATAAAAACACACCTTTTGCCAGTATTCTCTTCACCTTTAGTTGCAAGTTTTACCTACGTTTCATCAACAGCCGGTGGAGATCCGCTTAGAATATATGTTGATGGATTTAAGTCAATAAACTCAGTTTCAGTTGGGGGCACTGCAGCTACCATTGCTAAATTTGACACGTCGAATAACGAGTTGTTTATAATACCGCCCCCAAACAACCCAACGCCATCATCGAGTTCTTACGCAATGATAACGTTACAAGGTGAATCCAAATCACTTGCTGAACCAGGCGTGATCACTCTTTCTTACCGAGGGATAGAATACCGTAACGAATGTCCAAAAAATTATTTTGAAGTCCCCGTGAATACGGATGTAGGTACCTCGAAATTCTGTGTCATGAGGTTTGAAGCCAAAGACTTAAATGGCGCGACATACTCCTCTCACCAGGGAAGTCCCATTGTCAATATTCCTCGTGACGGTACAAATGGAGCCATCACACGTTGCAACTCCATCAGTCAATACCACAGCCTCATATCCAACATTCAATGGCAGGCAATAGCTCACCATGTCGCCTCTGACAGTTATAACCAATGGGACTATGCAACAGGGGGTACGGCGATACCTATTGGTCACTCTGACAACAATCCAAGCTCCCCACAACCCGCTTCAGATTCTAATGGAAGAGGAAACGAGTGCATTAATACAGGAAATAACGATGTTGTTAATAATTTAGAAAGCGTTCCGCCACCCGACGGCAATTGTGACCTAGGTCTATCAGCTGAGCCACAGGCCCGTTATTTTGACCGAGATCGTACGGATCTTTGGGACCTAGCAGGAAATGCTGCCGAATGGGTGGCGGATGACTACACACACACAGGTAGTCAGAGCGTCGATAACTATGCGTCTCAATTTGCACCGACATCTAACATCTTTGCACCGTTAGAAGACTACACTAGCTATAACTCTGGGATTTATGGCGGTCTTGGCTACCTCAAAGTCAACGCCCCCGCCGGCACCTACGGGATTGCCCGTGGTGGTAGCTATCTAGACGGAGATAAGTCAGGTGTTTTTGCCGCAGACGCTACACTTGATCCAACTCAAGGCTACCAAAACGTAGGATTTAGGTGCGTTGTGGTGCCGCCAGCGACGGTGCCCTAAGAAGATCTAGTGGCGGATAATTTCTTTGCCGAGGGCGCCGAACTTAGCGGTGCTCTCTTCAGTAAAGATAAGCCCATGCCTAAATCCGGTCTCTGATTTTCTCCCCCACTTAACCGTGGCATGCAAGCCACGAAGCTCATGAAGAATCTTGCCATCGTCAGCTGACTTCACGACCAAATCAAGTGTAATTGTAACCTTGTTGCCGTAAAAATTGGCCAAATCGACACAAATTCCACCAGTGGAGTAATCCACCACGTGACCAGATTTGGCTCCCCCTTGAGCCACTTCCCATGACTGTCCAGGCGGAACTACCAGACGCTCTGCCGTTCGAGAGACTTTAGAGAAGTCCCTAAAAGAATTCAGGGCATCCGTGTAAAGTTTCGGGGTTTCGTGGAAGGGATCTAACTCAAATCCGTGAATTAACTCCGCATGATGTTTAATCTGAATATCTCTTTTTGAAAGATGGGTCTTTAACTTCGGCGGCAAATACTGCTCAGTATTCTGTCCAAGCAAGATTTTAAAAGGCTCACAGGCGTCCTCATAACGCTTACCCATATTTACGGCATGACCGATCACTGTTAGATCAAGCCTGCCGTCCTCACCGATATTGCCGATAAACACCGTTCCGGTATTTAAACCAATACGCGATGCAAATATAACGATTCCCGAATTATCTGGAGTTCGCGCATAAGCGGCACACTCTTCGGCAATAAACTTTTGAATCTCGATGGCTGCCATCAATGCGTCTTCGGCGTGAGTGTTGCTCACTTCTCTTGTTACAGGGTCAAACCCAAATACCCCAAGAAGGCCGTCACCCAAAGATTTATCAACTATACCGTGGTATTTGTGAATGATCTTACCAAGATCACTAAAGTGTCTCTTTAAACTATCAAATACCACACGAGACGGCATTCTCTCGGCGACCATGGAAAATCCCACAAAGTCCACAAACATAACTGTGACCGTCTGCTCTACTGCAGACAAAGAAAAGGCATCTGGTGCTTTGTTGATTTGCTCAAGCATCTTAGGAGATAGTACGCCAGAGAGTGCATCGTTAACACGAATGTTGCGAATCTCTTCCGCCACTTCCGATAAAATGACCACCGGGATGATGGTCAAGTTAAACGCGGTCATGCAATTCAACCATTCTATCAGCCAACCCTTAGTCAGAAATAGCCCTAAGCAAGTCACAAAAAACACGACATTTACGCCTAGTGTGTAAAGGATCATGACGTAGTTTCGCCTTATCAAGGCGCCAGAAAATCCCGCAAGCAAGGCCAAAAAAATCCCAACGTAAGCAGGATCCATCACATGGACCCACTGACCCGTAAGAGTCGAGTTAATAATAGCGGCTTGGACGTAGCCACCGACGAGCTGACCCACAAATGTCTGCTTAAAATCTGCATTGCCTGTGAACATTAAGGGGAGAAATAAAACAATAGATTCAGGAGTGATTAAATTAGTTAAACGTCCAGCCCGCCTCGTCTCCACGAGGTCTAGAATACTGTAGGTGTTTTCGAAATAGCTTTTTTTGGCACTCCAATTAACGATGGCTTCGCCATCTTTGTTGAGGCCGATCTTTGAGCCGTTCAAGTAGAGGTCGGTTCCATCGATTTTAACCATGGAGGATTCAAAGTGCGCTAACGCCAGATGCTTAAGCATTTTATCGGGAGGAAATGTAACCACGGGTTTAAAGAAACCCGGCACACGAAAATTAATCTGCCCTACACGCCTGTGAAGGTCTTTCAAATTTTCGGCGGGTCCGTAAGGCGTCTTGGTTGGATTTGACCCCTGATATTTTTTTAAAAAGGCTAGATCTTGCGGCGTAGCTGCGAATTCCTTGTGAGTCATATCGAGCGGCTTTGCACGCTTCAACGGGTTTGGCATGACCACAACCCCAGTATAAATTGGGCTTGATCGCTTAAACGCACGATTCATGGCAGCAACGTCGGCAGGATCTTTGCGCTTATTTCCAAAAATCATATCTACTAGGACGGCCTTAGGCTTATGGTCCGTTATGGCACCCATAATTTCGCCCCAAAGCTTACCAGTTAAAAGTTCTGGCCTACCCCATTCGTTGACGGCTTCGTCGTTGTAGGCGTAGATAATAAGACGCGGATCAAGTTTCGGGGCTAGACCGAGCTGTTCTCTGATATAAAATAAGGCGGGCCTTCCAACCCGGTCTTCCAGCGCTTCGATGGAGCCTGTATTTTGCAAAGTCACGCAACTAATGAGCGCCACCAGCGTCGAAATAATAATGACGCGCTGCCGCGTTCGCAGAACTTCTTTGTAAGTCTCCCAAAGCTCTTTGGTGGATTTTTTTAGAGGCATGCTACTCCAAGACGTTTTAAAACTTTCTTGCTGAAATTATATCAATTAATTTGGTTACTTAAAATTTTCAGCTATAGCCCCCCACATACTTTCAGCCAAGTTTGTGAAGCATAATTTATTTAATTTTATTCAATATAATCAGTTTCTTAGCGCGGCATATTCTCCTAAAGTTTCAACGCTAAGAGACCGAAACCACATTAGGTTTGGAAAAGGAGCCGATTCAAAAGATGCCAAAACTTCCCACAGTTCAGACATTATTTATGAACGTCAGACCAGATCTGATTTTGTTTTCTTTATTACTAGGAGCATGCTCAGGAGCAGAATTTGCTGGCTCCGGCGCAAGCGCGGCTACCGATGGTAATGATCAAAAAAATTCAGAACAACCCACCGACGTAGCGGGTGGATTTGGGCTAACCTGTAATTCAAGCGACAGCACTAGCAATACAGATGTTTTAATTGGATGTACATTTGCGTCGAAAACAGACGGAACTAAATTCCAAGAAAGTACAACGATAAAGCTTCTCGTAAGTGTTAAGAATTCAGGCAACGACTTACCTGTGAGCATGTCCGCAGCGACTGATGCCAGCAATTTCTCCTTCTCTGCACCAAAGGAGGAACTAAACAATATAAGGATTAGGTCAACTTTTGTTGATCCTTCCAACGGAGATAAAACATTAACCGACATCGCAGAAAATCTGAGCAATGTACTAATACCAATGACGAGCGTCTGCACTCCAAACGCTGTGGAAACTCAGTCTTGCGTTGTTGCAAACGGAACAGGAGGGCAAAGTAGGACCTGTAGTAGCGCTGGTAGCTGGGGAAGTTTCGGAGCGTGTAGTGCCATATCCTGTGATGCCGGTTTTAATTGGAAGGCAGGATCTTGTGCTGCGCCCCCTACCTGGGTGGATGTCACTACAACAACTTCTGGAACCCCATCAACCTGTGCTGCCAATCAGGACCGTTGCTCAAAAAAACTCTCAGACTCTACTTTATGGTGGAGCAAAGTGTTTCCTGGGGGGACTCATAACGAAGCATCACAAAACTGCGATGGGTTAACCCATAACGGCAAATCCGATTGGCGCCTCCCAACTAAGGACGAGTTATGGGGTATGTGTAATAGCATGAATTGGCCTTTTGTCATGAGTGACAACGCGATTGCTCAACAAGCTTTTTTTCATACTATGACTCCCGGCTGGAATGCAGGGATGTATTTTATGATAGGTTTTATGACAGACACGCAAGGTCGCTTCATCTGCAACGGGCATACGCAAACCCCCCCTAATGCGCCAAATTCGCAACTCACAATGAAACACATCTGTGTCCGCGACTAAATGACTCTAAATGGGGACACCCGACTGATTGAGTATTGATTAGGCGGCTGCTTATTTTATAGCCAATCAGTCGCCTGTCCCCGTTTAAGTAACGCAAACGACAAAAGCCGCGAGGCATGACAGGAGAATGACCCTTCGCCGGGACCCCAGAACTTCCCTGTTGCTATCCCAAAGCTCTTTGGGGGATTTTTTAATTGGCATTGATGATCCCTTGATAATTGCTCGTCTTAAATTATAGCGAATTATTCTAATTAGTTCTAATGAGGGGACACTCCTAAAAGAGCTCGAAAAATCAACGCTAACATCGCGAATCTATGAGCATAAATTGAACATCTATTAAGTCGATCATCAGTCATGCCGAAGCCCTCTTATCCTTGATGCGAGGGCCATTTGGACCATGCTAGTTGAATCAATTTTTAAGAAAATATTTTTGACCCTGATGATGGTCGGTATGGCTACTTCTTGCGGCGGCGCAAAATTTAAAGGAGATGCGGGCCAAGTTGCGGGCACTGAGTCCGAGAAGCCAGTCGAACAACCAACAGATGTAGCTGGAGGTTTCGGCTTGACGTGTATTCCTTCCGACAACCCTACGGATCAATTGGCAACTGATTTTAATTGCACATTTATGACTGAGGATGGCCGCAAGTTTCAAGATCGGCCTGACATAAAACTCGATGTTCAAGTTAAAATTGGCGAGGAGATCGTTTTGGTCGTAATGAAGCCTGGATCAGCTTCTAATAATTTTACTTTTACCGTCGCGAAGTCGGACATTGTAACGGTTCAAATCAACGCGAAATTTGTGAATCCATTAGATGGAAATAAGATATTGAGCGAAAGATCGTCACCCTTGTCAGAAGTTTACGACGACAAATCTCCGCCGTCGATATCTAACGTAAAAATAACACCGAATAAGTTTGGAAAAACACTTACACCAGAAGTCATGTTCGATTCAAACAAGCGCGGCAAGTTTCAGCTTTTTAGTTCTCAAGACTGTGCGTCCGGAGCAATATCCGCCATGAAGGACTTAATCAAGGGCACAAATGTCTTGAACACGAATCCGTTAACTCCAAATTCTCGCTTAGACATATATGCGAAGTTAACTGATGATTTCGTGAATAGCATCTGCGCCCCTATTGATTATTACAAGCACGACGATATCGCGCCTACTTTTGACATCCAGCTACACGCTGCATATACAAACCCAGTAAATCAGTCTAACTTTGTCATCGAAATCAAAAGTAATGAAGATGTGATCATAGACTCCCGTTATGGAAACCCATTGGACATGTCTGATGTTTCCGTTGTCAATGGAGCTTGTAGCCATTGGTATTTTCTACCCAATACCGCAACGTGTCGAGTCACACCACAATCTGCCGGCGAGGTCAAAATTAAAATTGACAGCGGTAAAGCACAAGATTTAGCAGGAAATAATAATACGGCGAGTAACGAATTGGTGGTGACATTCGCTCCCGCCTCTTTATGGACAGATATAACTACGTCAAATGGCGTCGCCTCCTCCTGTACTGCAGATAAGAATAATTGTACGTTGAGAGATCCAAGCGCTCTTTGGTGGAGTAAGACACAGCAAACGCTACATCAGGCGGCAGCCTTGAGCAGATGTAATGGCTTAAATTATAATGGGAAGACGGACTGGAGGCTGGCAACCGGAAATGAGCTCCGCAGGGCTGCGCAGGACAAAATTTACCAAGTAGCGGGTTCAAACGGCTGGATTCACGCTGGCGACTGGATCAGTCAGGGAGATATGCAAAACTGTTTTTGGTCAAGTTCTTCTGACGCTAACGATACTTTAAAAGCCGAGTGTGTGGATCTTGAAACTGGTGTAACTACAATCATTTCCAAGAACAACAGTCAGCTATACGTTTGCGTCCGACAGTGACAATTAGGGGAGGCTCACAGGGACCTTATTTGACTATTGATTAGGCAGAGCTGTCTATTAATTGATCAACTAGTCGGGCATCACTTCAATTCTTGGGTGGTATCCGGGCGCCAAAAATTCTAAGATCCGCAGGTAGACTTAAGCCTTAAATCCTATGCTAGCCTTGGAGTTGAGCCAAATAATGGCTGACGAAAAAAAACCATCTAACGAGGTCATCCCGGTAGCACCCTTTGTGCACCTGCATGTCCACTCCGAATATTCCCTCATTGATGGAACCATTCGGCCAGGTGATCTCGTCAAGAAAGCCAAGCAATGGGGCCATACGGCCGTCGCCATGACGGATTCCGGGAATTTGTTTGGAGCAGTCGAGTTTTACAGCAAAGCCAAGGCCGAAGGCATCAAGGCCATCATCGGTAGTGAGATTTATTTTGAGGGGCACCCGAAGGCACTGGAACTAGCCACAAAAGCTAATATGGCCTTTCCAGACATCGGCGCCTTTCACCTTGTGCTCCTTTGTAAGAATAACCAGGGCTATAAAAATCTTTGCAAAATCGTAAGTGCCGGCTACACAGAAGGCCTCAAAGAAGTCCCCGTCGTTAAAACTGAACATTTAAGCCAGTGGCGCGGTGATATGATCGCCCTGTCTGGGGACTCCAAAAGTGAGATTGCTTTCTTGCTGGGTCGACTTAGGGGGCTGCAGCCTACAGGCCCATTAGATTTCGCATCAGCGAATTCTGATGCACAGGAAATTATTCAAGCCATCTCAGAGCATATTGAATCCGTTCAAAGCTACGTCGGCGACGGAAATTATTATCTAGAATTAATCGATAATTGTTTGGCAGGTCAAAAGGAGCTGATGACGGATCTCGTGGCCGTGTCCAAACATTATAATCTTCCACTGGTCGCAAGTGCTGACGCTCACTACTTGGATGCTTCCTTTGTCACGGCTCAAAGTGTTTTCGTCGCGATCAAAGCTGGTATCACATTTAAAGAACTTCGTTCACGCAACAAACGTGCGCGCTTTCATTTACTTAACAATCAAGAATTCCTCGAAGTCTATAAAAAGCACCCAGAAGCCATCGCCAACACCCTAAAAATTGCGGATGAATGCAATGTTTCATTCACTTTTGGTAAGTACTATCTACCAAAATACCCTGCTCCCAACGGCATGGACGAGGCCAGTTATCTCGAAAAAATCGCCGAAGACATGCTCGAAGAACGCTTCGAAACCCTCTCAAAAATTTACGGACCAAGCTTTGATGACGCACGCAAAAATGAGTACCGTGAGCGTCTTGCCTACGAAGTCTCAGTCATTCAAAAAATGGGTTTTCCGGGCTACTTCTTGATCGTTCAAGACTTCATCAACTGGGCCAAAAATAGCGGCATTCCCGTAGGCCCAGGCCGGGGCTCCGGAGCTGGATCTTTAGTCGCCTACGCCTTGAGAATTACCGATCTTGATCCCCTGCGATTCAATCTATTGTTCGAGCGTTTTCTCAACCCCGAACGTATCAGCATGCCTGACTTTGACGTGGACTTTTGCCAGGACCGTCGCGGCGAAGTGATCGATTACGTGACACAAAAATACGGCTCGACCAATGTCGCCCAGATCGCCACGTTCGGAAAAATGAAAGCAAAACTGGCGGTCCGTGACGTGGCGCGTGTCATGGAAATCTCCTACGGCCGAGCTGATAAGATCGCTAAACTTATTCCTGCGAAAGTACCTAACGACAAAGGCGAAGAGGTTGAAGCGACTATTCCCTTAGCCCTTAAAGCAGAACCTCGCCTCAGAGAAGAGGCCGAAAAAGACGGAACCATAAAAGACATTCTAGACATCACCGCGCAGATTGAAGGCTTAAACCGCCAAACAGGCACCCATGCCGCCGGTATCGTCATGTCAGACGGGCCCATGACGGAATATCTCCCTGTATTTAGTACCGAAGAAGGTGGCCTCATCACTCAGTACGAGATGAAAAATGCCGAGAAAGTCGGCCTCGTAAAATTTGACTTTTTGGGCCTTAAAACCCTAACAGTGATCGAATACGCCCTAAAACTCATTAGGCAATACGCCGATAAAAACTTCGACCTCGCTGCCATCAATCTTGAGGACCAAGAGGTCTACAAAAACATTGCAGAAGGCAACACCACAGCCGTCTTCCAGCTCGAGGGTGACGGCATGAAGCAGCTGGTGACAAAACTAAAACCAAGCCGCTTTGAAGACATCATTGCTCTTGTTGCTCTCTTTCGACCTGGCCCATTGGGATCTGGCATGGTGGACGACTTCGTCGAACGTAAACACGGGCGACAAGAGATCATTTATCCACTGCCGCAGCTTAAAGACATCCTAAAAGAAACATACGGCGTCATCTTGTACCAAGAGCAAGTTCAGAAAACGGCTGTAACCCTTGCCAACTATACGCCGGGCGAAGCCGACATGCTGCGCCGCGCCATGGGTAAGAAAATCAAATCAGAGATGGACGCCCAGCGTGAACGTTTTCTCAACGGCGCCATTGAGAATAAATTAGATGCCGAAAAAGCCGGTCAGATTTTCGACCTGATGGCAAAGTTTGCTGAGTACGGCTTTAACAAATCCCACTCGGCAGCATATGGTCTTATCGCTTACCAAACCGCCTACCTAAAAACAAAATATCCTGAACTCTTCATGGCAGCGATCATGACGTGTGACTTGGACAACACGGATAAAGTCATTTCCTACGCCCTTGACTGCCAGCGTATGAAAATTACGATTCTTCCTCCTGACATCAATGAAAGTTCCATGGAGTTTACCGTCCCTGGCAAAGGCAAAATCCGCTGGGGACTGGCAGCTATCAAAGGCATCGGCGCCGGTTCGGTCAAACCCTTGGTCGAAGAAAGAACAAAGAATGGCCCGTTCACGAGCCTCTTTGATATGGCTCGGCGAGTGAACCTTCATTTTAATGTCAGCAAAAAAACCATGGAGCTTTTAATCAAGACCGGAGCTCTTGACCAGTTTGGTCTCTCACGCGAGCATATGCTTTCAATAATAGGTGACGTGGTGAAATACAGCGAGACCCACTTCACCGCAAAAAAGCAGGGCCAAAAATCCCTCTTCGACTTCAGCTCAGACGAGGAATCTCAAGACAGCAAATCAAATCAGGACGCCCATCCAGATTGGCTTGGCACGGTCGGCTACAAAGCCCCCATCACCACCGAGCTACTAGAAGAGGAAAAAAAGCTAACGGGCATCTACCTCACTGGCCATCCCCTTGATTTTTACGAAGCTGACCTCAAAAAATTCGGCAAAACCACACTGTCTGACGCCCCCAACCACGCGACACTATCAGGTAAGGACAAGGTGCAGATTGTGGCCATCTTCCAAGCTGGCACCGTAGCCATCAGTCGCAAAGACCAAAAACAAAGGGCATTCGTATTACTAGAAGACCGCACGGGTGCTGTGGAAGCCATGATGTTTGAAAAGGACATCCCGACGTCCTTTCCAGTCCCCGGAACTCCAGTCTGGGTGCAAGCATCGATCAAGAAGCTTCCTGATGGCACCGTCATGCGTATGAAAGTTGAACGGGTTCTCACCATCGAAGAAATCAGGCAACAAGCCGTGAAATCCTACACAGTCTCAATTAATATGCGGCGGGGTGCGAGTATCATCGCTGACCCTAAACCAGCCCTCAACACCTTGGCTAAAATGGCGTCCCAAAACCGAGGGCCCGCGAAACTTCGCATTGAACTTGATTATCCAGATTCAAAAGTTGTTTTAAATGCCGCAGACGGCGTTGAACTCACCAATAGCTTTATTCGGAGCATCCGCTCAGCAGGCCTATCAGGGCGATATGAATGAGAAGCCCCAATACAGATCTGGCATCTCACTAGCTAAATGCTGGCAGAGTGAAGCCGGAGCCCTTATCTTTCAAGCAAGTATTACCCTCGAACGTGCGGCCGCCAAAGAAAAGGGCTTTCTCGTTATCAATCCGGCTAGTCACGGTTCACCAGTGTCGTTTACAAAAGAAAAGCCCAGTGAAAATCTACACGCCAACGGCGCGGCTGCGATCATCAGAAAATACTGCCCAAGTGCACGAATCGAATCTATTGCACTGGGTGAACCGGATGATCAGAAGCCTTTTTTGCGACTGACTTTAAAAATGCCGTCCCATTCTGGATCTATCTTAATCGTAGTATCCGTTAAGCCAGATTTGCAAATCGATATTATTTTGGATGGGCAAAGCCTTGTAAGACTGCAATCACAGAAAACATTCACCGTCAGAAAACCAGCGCCTAAATATTTCTTGGACGCCATCGACCTGGATCAGGAGCAATATGACTTTTGGCTGAATTCCCTGATGCCCGACGCCAGCCACCCAACCGCGCCGAGTGACCAGCAGCAAACAGCACTATCTTTGGAGCATCGGCAGGCTCGAGACAAAATAGCCAGGCGCCTCAAAACCCTGAGAAAAACCCTCGCCCAAGACCTTGCAAAATTACCAACCCAGGACTCAATAACTAATACCAAGGAAGATGCGCGCCTGTTATCTAGTTACCTCTGGCTGGTGAAACCAGGCAGTCATCAACTAGAGCTTGATGCGGCACAAACTGGTCAACAGCCAAAAATGATCGAACTCAACCCGGACAAAAGCCCAGGTGAAAACCTTGAGAGACTGTATGTGCAGATTAAAAAGCTGGAACGAGCCCTTAGTTTGCAGGGGGAACGGACAAGGAAATTGAAAGATCAGATCGGGCAATTTGAGGCCGTTTTAAGTCAACTTAAAAATCCATCCGTCCCCACGCCGCAATCGGAAATAAATCCGTTATTGGCCACCCTTGGCTTAGAGAAGGCAAAAATTAGCAATAAACCTACAAAGCTACTTAAATCTTCAAAATCGGGTTTGGGTCGTAAATTTTTACTCGGCGAGCAAGTCCTGCTAACCCTGGGGCGCGACGCAAAAGAATCAGACCAAATCGTCAAATCAGCCAGATCCAGTGACTGGTGGGTCCATATCGCTGGTGGCGGTCGCGGCAGACACGTG
>JBAXLR010000063.1:0-14692 GCA_037134655.1 bacterium
ATTTCACATGAGCCAACATGCCCCGAAGAAAATGCACCGATCCGTTTCTCACCTTTTTCGGATCGGTAGGTCATATCGCCAATGAGAGAAGACCCTGCGCGGCGGCGACAAATTATTTTTTGGTGAGTTTCATCAGCAAGTAAGAGGCTCTCTTGCGCTATGGGCGCGTCATCGACAATAAAATTCTCGATGGATCCAAGCCGAGATGAGGATTTTGGGTTGGATGACGGGTGCCTGCAACTAGCAACTAGGAACAAAATAAGGAGGTAAGAAACGTGATTAAGTTTCACGGTGGATGGCTCCTTAAAATTTTGCCCGTTCATCTGATGACAATAGGTCAAAGGCTGCAAGTGGCATACCATGGTTAAGAGGCTGATTTTTAAAGAGGAAGTGTGTCGGAATTGCGACAGGTGACGGTTATTTTTACAAGATTTTGATGCAGATGTGGTTTCAGGTAAAAAAAGGTGACCTGTTGCTTAGAGGTCACCGATCGCTTTGGATATCAATTTTGCGGTGTAAAGTTAGATTTAACCACCGAATAAACTTTGAATCATACTGATAATGCCACCGCCGCCCATTCCGCCGCCACCACCTCCAGGCATGGCGCCTCCCGCCATTCCACCCAGGCCCCCTAGAATATTACCCAGTCCACCGGCAGCGCCACCCAATAGCCGGCCTGCGCCGCCAATGAGATTGCGACCTCCGTTAAATATTCCACGCCCGAGCGTTCCAACGCCCCTCCCCAGAAAACCTACGCCTTTGAACAAGCCTCGTCCGAGGCCTCCGGCGACTCTCCCCAGGCCACCAAATAGGCCACGAAAAATGCCAAGACTAAACGCGGCTTGGTCATAACCTGCCCCGGTGCTTGCCTCTGCGATGTTTTTGTTCGACTCGGTCGCTTGGATGCTCTGTAGCTCTTGATCCATCACTTTAAACAAGGCAAAGGTTTTTGGGAACTCATCTACTCGCGCCATTGACTGCCTGAGCTCAGCGTTACAATAGTAGGAGTCAAAAGCCTCAGCAAACGCAAAATATCTGAAGTCCTCGGATGAAAGCAGTGACTCATTGACGGCTAAAGTATACTTGCTATTTGGCTTTCTAATGTCGGCGACAACGGCAGCAGCAATATCACCCATGTGGCGGTCAAATAGTTCATTTTTACTTGCGATCAATATATCGCCTTCGCTCACGTCCAGTTTCGTCAGTATCTGAGACAGAATATAGCCAAAAACACGAACCGTTGCGTGTTGAATGCTTTCAACTGTTGGATTCATTAAAATTACGACATCAGCTGTTTTTGAATCAATAGTCCAGCAGGCTTCGATACGGTTAGTCCCTTCACTTGCGAACTTTGCTTTTGCACCGGAGCGGTCACAAGTTGGCTCGGCTGAGGACGTCGTCGGTTTATCCAGATTTGGCGAGAAGATGATTTTGCCGCCTAACCCAAAATAAAGATCTTGCAGGTTCGCGGGAACGGCCGAAAGAGATTTCTGTAAGGCAGTTTTCAATGCTGGCACTCGCTCATTGGGCACTCTCGTGAAATCTACATGGTCCCACTCCCGCTGAATCCCCATCACAATTTTTTGATCGCCTTTGCAAACGTTTCGAGAAACGTCACTTGAGTTGCGTGCAAGGTTATTGAGTGACTGTAGTCTTGATGGGCCAAAGTCACCGTTACAAGACATGAACAGACTAGTTGCCAATAAAATAAAATGTGGAAAATGCCGGCTTAAAATGTTCATGGTGTGTTCTCTCCTTTGCCTCGGATCTCTAGTAAAAGATGCGATCGGCTCCGAAAGTGCCTTTCTTTAGCCGCCCATTAAAAGTGTATAAAAACAGATACTTAGAGATCAGGTATGGATCCCCCTCGGTTTACATCACCATCCTAGCATCGTACCATTGAGAGATCATATTTGGGGGTAAACATAAATGAAGCCAACACTTGGATACGCAGCAAAATCTGCAAAAACACCGCTAGTGCCATTTACCTTTAATCGCCGCTCGCCAGGCCCCCATGACATCGCCATCGACATTAAATTTTCCGGTATATGCCACTCTGATATTCACCAGGCCAGAGACGAATGGGGTGGATCCATTTTTCCCATGGTCCCTGGTCATGAGATAGCAGGGGTTGTAACAAGTGTTGGTAGTTCCGTCAGTAAGTTCAAACCTGGTGACCGCGTGGGGGTGGGTTGTTTTGTTGACTCATGTCGTAAGTGTCACAGTTGCTCTAAAGGCGAGGAGCAGTACTGCCAGGAAGGAATGACAGGTACATATAACTCCTACGAGCGTGACGGGAAGACTCCAACCTACGGTGGGTACTCAAATCATATAGTGGTGGATGAAAACTACGTACTCAGAATGCCAGAAAATATTCCCCTAGATAAAGGAGCACCCTTATTGTGTGCAGGTATCACACTTTACTCACCACTCAGGCACTGGGCGTGTGGTCCTGGCAAAAAAGTTGCCATTGTTGGCTTAGGTGGTCTTGGTCACATGGGAGTGAAGATCGCCAGTGCCATGGGAGCTGAGGTAACCGTACTCAGTCAAACCATGAAAAAGCAAGCGGATGGACTAAAAATGGGGGCCAAGCACTTTTTCGCCACGTCCGATGAGTCGACATTCAAAAAGCTTGCCGGGAGTTTTGATCTCATCATCAACACGGTTTCAGCTGATATTGATCTCAATGCTTACTTGAGCCTTCTCAAAACAAATGGGCATATGGTGCTTGTTGGAGTGCCAGAGAAACCCATGATGATTCATCCGTTTCCACTGATCATGGGGCGTAGAAGCTTGGCTGGTTCGCTGATTGGCGGCATTAGAGAAACTCAGGAGATGCTTGATTTCTGTGGAAAGCATAATATTACGCCTGAGATTGAATTGATCCCTTTTCAGAAAGTTAATGAAGCCTATGAACGTGTCATCAAAAGTGACGTGCGGTATCGATTTGTCATCGATACGAGTACGCTCAAATAAGTCGCCTCAAATGCTCTGCAGGCGGTCTACGCATGAGTGATCAAAAGACTCTCGTCAAAGTAACCGGGCCCAGGGGTCAGCACTGGGTTGGTAATGGTTTTAATGTAAGACAAATGTTTGGCTACAACGACTTGGGCCGAAATCTGTCGCCGTTTCTCTTGCTTGATTATGCGGGGCCCACCGAGTTTTCTCCCACAACAACTGAACGCCGCGGAGTAGGCGCTCACCCACATCGCGGCTTTGAGACCGTTACGATTGTCTATCAAGGGGGAGTTGAGCATCGTGACTCCGTTGGCAATCATGGTGAGATCGGCCCAGGTGACGTCCAGTGGATGACTGCCGGAGCCGGAGTTTTACATGAAGAGATGCATAGTTCAAAATTTTCCAAAACAGGCGGTATTTTTGAGCTTGTGCAGCTATGGGTTAATTTACCAGCCAAACAAAAATTGACGGTTCCAAACTACCAAACCTTAACCCATGGAGAGATTCCAAGAGTCAGCCTTGCGGGTGAGGGTGGTTTTTTAAGGGTCATTGCCGGTGAGTTTTTGGGGTCTAAGGGACCAGCCCAAACCCATACCCCTATCAACATATGGGATATCTCCCTTGGCGAAGGCGCAAATTCTGATCTCGTGGTTCCCGAGGGACACACCTGTGCTATTTTTTGTCTCAAAGGCGAAGTGCTTATTTGTAACAAGGAATTAGTGACTGGCCCTAAGCTAATCATCTTTGACTCTCTGGGTGCGCAGATCAATCTTCAGGCAAAATCCGCTGCAAAGCTTTTATTTCTTGGGGGTCTACCGTTAAATGAGCCCATGGTGGGCCTTGGTCCATTTGTAATGAATACGGACCGGGAGCTGGAACAGGCTTTCAGGGATTATGAGGCCGGGCGATTTGGTTCTTTGGACTGATCCAAAGGCAGGAATGTAAGCCTAGGATACAGTGAGAATATTGGGGCGGCCTGTGTTAAACTATCCTTCACGTCAGTGTGAATTTTACTTGGAGAAAAAAACTATGAGAGCATCCTTAGTGGTGGCGTTTATGTCTGCGGTGGTGTCCCTTAATTCTTGTGGTGCGAAAGATGAAGACACTGGGGACTTTTATCAGAGCTGTAACTATTCAATTATCGAGAATACCGTTGATCTGAGTTTGTGTCTTGAAGCGAAGAATTCAACGAGCCTCGAGCAAACCTGCGAAAGTGGTCAGGAGCCAGGGGTGTACGCCCAAACGCAATGTGTGGTAAGCGCCGGTGCTAAAGGTTGCTCTTTTAAAAATCAAAACGGTGTGGATGTAACGTACTGGTACACAGGCGCATCGTGGACATCTGACCAGCAAACCTCTGATTGCGCTGGTAGGACAGGTGGCCAGGTAGTTACCAAACAATAAATGAACGAATTATTTCAATCATTAGTTACCAGAAATTTTTTGGTAGCCTATGCGGGGGTTTTCCTCGCCCTGGCTATTGGTGCTTGTCGCCAGCGTGATGATGACATGAGTGCCCAACGTGCACTTCAGGCTGTCATACCAGAAGAGCACAGCGTTGGCTCTTTTACGATTCCGGCGAAAGAGGTTTCAGGGTTGTGTATTTATAAAGATCCCGCAACCGGCCTAAGAAAGATACTCGCCATCAATGATACGGATAAGAAACTCCTGGTCATGGATTTTGATGAGCTTACGCGCGGCAGTCTAAAATTCGAAAGCGTGGATTTGAGTGCCTGGAAAGGCAGTCCAAAGCCTAATGGCAACATAAAGTCCGGCTCACAATGGGAGGCTATCTATGCTGATAACCTTGGCCGTATTTATATCTCAAACGAGGAAGCCGCCACCATTGAAGTGTTTGACTTTAAGCATCAGCAGATGCTCGGACAAATCGAATTAGCATTTAAGCCGGACGATGAGCAATTTTCTGAGTTGAATAAAGCCTGGGATCAAGACCCAGGCAGTCGCATTGAAGGCTTTACGGTATTGCCGAATGGTCATATTTTAGCAGTCAAAGAAAAAAATCCACCGGCCTTGATTGAGTTTGCTCCCCAAGGGCAGAGGGCCCAAGGGGTTTCAGCAAGTAGCCTAAAAGCTTCCAGCCAAGAGGAGCAGCCTTCTAAGTTCGTTTCCTGGCCAGGTGTACCTGAAAAAAAATTGACCTATTACGCGCGCAAAGTTTGGCGACCTTCAAGTGAGTTTCATGAAGATCTCGACTTAAGTGAGATCGCAATTACGCCGGATGGCCAGATGGCTTTGTTGTCTGACCGCATGCGTGCGGTTTACTTTATTGGTGATGCCCTAACGCTGACTGAGACGACTTTTAAACGGCGAAAAACCGTCAGTTTACCCTTAGAGATAGAAAAACCTGAAGGCCTAACGTTCATAGGTTTGGACAGGGCTCTGATTGCCATCGACTTAAAAGAAATTAAGGCTAATCTGTACCTGAGGCATCTAAAATAAATTGGTTAGTTCGAACGAAAAGTTAAGGATATTTGATCTATCCTTTACTTTTGGTGAGCCATTTCTTCTCCCAGGCGGAGAGTGCTTCTTTGATCCGGGGCTCTGACACAACAATATTAAGCTTTTTAAGAGAGCCTTGAGTGTTCGCTTGTAGGAAATCCACCAAAGCTCGACTCCCAAGGCGCTTGAACTTAAACGTGTCATAGAGATCACGCATAACCTGCAAAAACCCATCGCGACCGTTTTGCCCGCGACCGGATCCCTTTGCGAGCTGCTCAATGACCGCGCGCAGGTCAGCGATGGCGGCAGCTCCCTTGCAGTAGGGGGTGTCGTTGAATATTTTTAGTGGATCTGTCTCTGGTGGGTTATTCAAGATGCCCTCAGTGGAGCTGCACTCTTCGTATTTGCCACGGGCAATCTCATTATAAAAACCTGTGAAATAACTCGTTAGACCTTCGCTGATCCAAAGATCACCCCAGTGTTCGATGTACACCGTATTGCCCCACCAATGATGGGCCACTTCATGGGTGGTCGCCTCAGGGGAGATCATCACCATGAGAGAGACACTTTCCATATTAAAGTCCTGCGGCGCACTGGCAAAACCAAGCTTTTGGTAGGGGTATGGTCCAAGGATACTGGACATTAAAATCATTTGCTTAATGCCTTCTTCGGCCTGCTTTAGAAAGGCTACTTTTTCGGGGTGACGCCTTTGCATGTAGTAGACGTAAGGAATTTTCACTGGTGCTTGATCGCACGAGGTCCTTTTTAGGCTTAGTCTATTTTTGGGATCAAAGCAGACCGTGTCTTCAATGACTTCCAAATCTCCAACCACGATGCTGACGCCGTAAACAGGAATGGCTGTCGTCAGGTCCCATTCAAAGTGGCGAAGAGCATCACGACCCAGGCCTTTACCGTTTTTATAGTCACCCGATACCAGAGCGCCGTTAGCGGCTGCCACAGCAGTAGGAGGGACAGCTAAATTAAAGTGAAACGTGGCCGTATCGGCTGGATGATCATTACTTGGTAGCCAGTAGCGAGCGTAGTAGGGCCAGTTGCGGGTAGCAAAAATAGGATCACCCTTGAAGTCCACGCGGTGCATGAGGCCTTTAACAGTGCCTTTGCCTGGTTTATTGATTGTGTAAGTTAGGCCCAGTGTCACCTCAGAGCCAGCTGGCAGTTCCCCTGGGAGATCAAGTCTTAAAACTGATCCTGATAGGCCTTTGTCGCCAGATTGTCCATCCAGCACTTTATATTTAATGGCTGTAGGCTTGCCTGACTTAAGGATGAATGCTGATTTGATATGGACTGTAGATTTTTCTGTGTGCAGCTTAATGTAGCGATCCGGTTTTAGAAGTTTGATCTTGAGCTGGGCTTCTGCTTTGACGTCACTAGACTCCATTGAATTAAACGCCAGGCTGACGTCGTAGTGCTTCACGTCAATTCGCCCATTCGACAAGTGGGGAGCCTTGTCTTCAAGTTCACGAAAATCCGTTGCCTTGATATTGGAATTTTCGTCGTCGGTAAGTTGGGACGTGGCCTTAGGCGGCGTCTTGCAGCTGATAAAACAGCTGGCGAGAACCAGTGCAAAAGTGGGGAAGGCCGTTCGTAGATAATGTCTCATACTAATAAGATTACCATGTGCGGGATTTTGAAAATAAAAATCCGCCCCGCCCAATAATTTGCAGAAAACAAAAAATATAAACATCACGCAGCGATTGCCGATGGTTGCGCGTTTTTGCCGACGCTTGGCTTTGTTATTAAGCAGCTCAGCGGTTAAAATTTAGGACACAGCTTTCAAGGTGAATATTTTGGCAACCTAAATGTGCTCGGGAGCACTTTGTGGAGGTACCCCATGACAACGATGCGATGCTTACGAGGTTTGGTGGCTTTAACGTGGGCAAGTTTTTTAGTAATGGCCTGCGGACGCCCCCTTGAGCTCGATGGGCAAGGATTTATCTCCTGGGGAGATTCCATGGTGCGCCAGTCGGTCATTGCCAAATCATTGGAAAAAGAACTGCGCGTATGCCTTGAAGGTTCCATGAACTCAGCCGATCTTACTCGGGTAAGACTTTGGACTAAGAAAGCTGCATTAACTTGGCTTCGCGTCGGTAAAGTCATTGATAACCGTGTGTCTGGCCAGGTGTCATTTTCATGTGACAAGCCTCACATGACCCTTAAGTTAAGGCAAGGAGGCGGCACTTCTTATGCAAGCCCAAGTGTGGCGACCATCTATTTAACACGGCCCTACGGTACGTGGACCCACGAATTTGGCCATGCCCTGGCTGGTCTTAGTGATACCTATTCTGGACGCACGGCCGGTGTGTGTGTGAGTGGCCAGCCTCAGTCTCTTATGTGCTGGGGAGCTTACGGTCCAAGGGCTAATCCAGACCAATGGAGCTCTCTTTGGGTTGATGACGTGAAGGGGTTTCAGTCCAACTACCGCAAGTTATTTGGGCGTGAGTTAACACCTCCTACGTGGGCACCAAGTGCCAACTTAGAGGCTCCTCTTGATGTGAACCAACCGTGGCCAGGCTACCAAGTAGCGACCCGTGATGAAGATATGACCGGGATCTTATTGGATGAGAGACTTGAGACATCGGTCATCGACTACAGCGAAGATACTGACAGCATCGATCTTTAATTTTGCTTGAGGGTTAAATATTTGGCGACGAGTCCATCAATCAAGGTGCTCATTGTGCTAAGTCTCATGGGCACTTTAGCCTGCAAACAGCAGCCCAAAAACGCTGTCTCTGAGATGAAGTACGCTTTGATGAACCCCCAAAATTCCCTACTGCGAGACATGGAAGCCACTAAGGGGAAATTGCCAGTTTGTTTAGGGCTGATTGGCTTTAAAGATGAAGAACATAAAGACGTCGTCCAAAAGTTTCGCGATCTTTTCGTCAAGGCAGTCAATGCCTGGAATGGTCTACTTTCAGACAACCCTGACTGGCCGATTAAGGGCGAGATTACCTTGGTGATTAACTCCCGGGATGGACGCTGTTCACGGCCTTCTCGTGGATTTGCCGTGAATGTTTGGAGTGATCCAGAGCAGTTTAAGCGTGAGTTTTGCGGATCGGCACTAGCAAAAGTATGCGCGAGTGGGGCAAGAGCGGTTGAAAAAACCATCTATATCGGCCCAGTCAACCGCGGTAAGGTTGCAAATCTCTATAGCTACTTTGTTGTACTTCATGAGTTCGGGCATCTGCTTTCTCTTGGTGATACCTATGAAGTTCCCGGTGCCTCTGAGTGGGACAACAATCAGCCACCATCAGTCATGAACGGCCAAAATATTCCACCAGACCTATTCACCGAGGACGATAAAATGGGGCTGTGGGCCATGCTCTCAGCCATTCGCTCAGGCCAAAGAAAATGCGGCGAAGACACCGTGAAAGTCGAAATGCAAAAAAACTCATGGGGCAGTCTCATCTGTGATCCACAAGCCGTTCCAAAGGTGGATCACCAGAGTATTCCCGACCGCCTTATGTCAGAAAGCATGATCGCAGACAACGGCAAGCCAACACCGAACCCTTCGTCTGCGGTGTCTGAATCTCTGGCTTTGACTGCAGTGACCAGCAAGACCGATCTCCCCATCAAGGAAGGCTTTTGGAGTTTGGAGGGTTTTGATCCTAACGAGTACCAGCTGCTTGTGCAAAAGATCCCAGGCGATCCCATGGCGATTAGGACCATAGCGTTTATTAATGGTCAGTCGGCGAGTTCGAGGGGGCTTATTTATAGATGTAACAATCCACAGGTGTTCGGGCGCCTAAAGTTAAGTTGTTCTCTTGGAGAACATTCTCGGATTGTAATCGAAGCAGAGACAAAAAACAGGGCATTAGTGGAATTTCCTGGAGTCAGGTTGACTATCAAGGCCAAACTAGAGCATTAAAAAAATCGCATGGGTCGTCACCTACGGCGAGATCATCATCATGAAGGCACTTTCCATATTAAAGTCTTGAGGTGCGGTAACAAATCCCAGTTTTTGGTGGGGATAGGGTCCAAGGATACTCGACATCAAAATCATTTGATTGAGGTCTTCTTTAGCCTATTTTAATTAAAGGCTGTTCTCACGTTTTTTTTCTCTGGACGTAGTAGGGTGCTTAGAGGGTTTTTCTGGAGGTATAGCCTGCCAAGTGCTGAGATCGATGAAAGCGAGTCTGCAGATAGCATTGATTTATAGATTCGTCTTGAAAAAATAAATAAGCCCCACCGAGTTGTGGGGCTTATCAGGCTCAATTGCGCTTAAGACCTTAGCAGCCAGTTAGACCGTTTGCAGTATTCGTAATGACACTGAGTTGATTAATCGTCCACGTATCAGCTCCGCCTTGAGGACAAATTTTTGCGGCCGTAGATGTCCCGGTATAAGCGGCGTTACTGTTTGCTGTTGTAGAAGTTGCGTAAATACCTCCGCCAGGGTTAGCAAAACCAACTAGTGCATCGGTACCGTAAGTGCTTTGCTCAGCGTAGTAAGCCTGCTGCATAGTATCTAAACTCTTAAGCTCTGTTCTCATCTCCGACTGTTTCGCCTTCGCAGTAAACTGCTGCAGCTTCGGCACTGCAATCGCTGCCAAAATTCCGATAATACCGACGACTACCATGAGCTCCACCAAGCTGAAGCCCGCCTCTTTCATACCTTTAAATTTCATAAATCCTCCTTAAATAGCCCACGACGGTGGTGCTCTTAAGGGAGGGTTCGGACGAGTCTGGAAAAACTTTAGCAAGATCTTAAGAAAAAAAATAAGCCCAAGAAAACATTGGTTTTTCTTAGACTTGTTGGTTGCTTTTTATACCTGGTGGATCCGGTAATGCCTAGTGGGTGTGCTCGGTAATGAGCACCGGACGGCGACTTTTAAGCATGGAGTGAAACGGCAGCTGCCCGATGGCAAAGGGCTTACGGCGCCAGGTACGGTGGCGTCCAAATAGAAGCATGTCGGCCTTCAGGTCATCGGCGTATTTCAAAACGGCCTCGACCGGATCACCTTGAAGCAGTTTGGTCTCTACTTTCCCACCTCTGGCCTCCAGTAGATGCTTGCGGCCTGGGGCTCTGGTTTTAAGTTTTTCCTCGATTGAACGCATGGCGGCAGTCCAGACAGATTCAGGATCCATAGCACCTTCAGGCGTGTGAGCGGCAGCCGCGGCCAAGACCAAGGCTTCTTTGATGCCTTCTTTCGTCATTTGATTAGCGTGCACATGAAATAACTCGGTGGAGCCAAGGGCTGCAGCCCATTCATAGGCGACGAGCACACCGGTGTCACTTTCTGGTTTTAGGTCGTCAGCTAAAACAGCTTTCAGGGTCTTTGCATCCCAGTTACCGGTAGCACCTTTTGGTAGCACAAGGACCGGGCATGGAGCTTCTGCCATCAGCGCTAAGACAGTGGAAAGTCCACTCGGAACGTATTTGTACTCTTCAGCCGCACCACCTAAGATAATCAGTTCAGCGCCAATTGTTACGGCTTGCGCGCGAATGGCTTCTGCTGGATAGCCGAGGAGCACTTTACTGTCCACGGTCACGCCAGGAAGGTTATCTTTGATCAGTTTTTGTAGACGCTCTTTTGCCACGTCCATGGTTTCAGTCTCGACCGTGGTGACAAGGCCACCCATGGGGCCTCCGAGCATCATTTCTGTCGGCCAGGAACGTCCCACCCAATATTCACTCACATGTATCACTGAAAGGCCGAGGCCTGTGCGTTTGGCAATTTGACCAGCAGCCTTAAGTATCGGCCCGCTGGATGCGTCAAGATTTACGGGAACCAGAATTTTACTATTTGGGTTCATAAATTTTTTTGTCATATGGTCGCTCCCCCTACATAAAAAAGGCTCACGGCCGAGATTTAACCAGAGCCATTAAATTAATGCACCAGGAATGCAGGTAAAGGGCCGTCTAAAGTGTTTAGATCGTTGACAGTTTGTTGCCGGGCTGGTTGTTTGGGGCTCTAAAAATTAATAAAAACAGGCCCTTAAAAGAGGCTGGGTTGGCTATGAATTTGGCCAATCTCTTGCAACCCATAAGCCTAGGCAATCGACCAATTACTTTGGTCTTGTGATTAAGACCCTGGGCCCGCGTTTTATGAGCATAGAGGAGAATCAAGTTCATGTTTGTCATTAATACATCAAAATTTACAAGTGCCGCCATTTTGGGATTGCTGGTTCTCGCCTCGAACACACATGCTCAAGAATTATCAAATCCAACGCCGGCACCCGACAGTAAACTTACTCCGGCGCCGCAATTACAGCCTGAGCCAAAAATTGAAGTAAAGCCTGAGGCAAAGATCCCCGCAAAGCCCAGTGTGCGCGTGGTTCAGCCGCGGGAATTTTGTGAGCGTTTAACCAATGCCATGACCTCCCTAGGATCCCAAGTAGGTTCTGACCGACGCGCTGCCATGCGAATTGGTGGTAAAGCTTCGGCTGCAGTTATTTCCCAATTAAAAAGTGGCAGCATGATGCCGTATCTTGACGCACAAACTTTCAAGTCCAGCACGGCACCCGAGGCTGACCGAAAATGGTTTAGTCTCTCAGAAGTTCTGGTTAGCTCACTCGGTGGAATGCCGAAAAACGTGCTACTTATTTCTGATTTAAACGATCTGAAGTTAACCCCACAAATCATGCCAGGATCTCAGCTTTTAGTGCTCGCAAAAAATCTCGGCGACATGAGTCCAGAGCGAGCCAAGAATCTTGCCATAACGGCCCAAGCACTCGGTGTTGAGATTAACATTATTTGGGTCAACAAAAATCGTGACGGACAGAATATTCGAGCTGCTCAAGGGTTAGCCTTTATGGCCTCCTTGACGGGTGGGGCTTTCCTAGACCTAAGTCTTGAAGGGACTTGTGGGCAGACCTAATAATGTCTAGACTTGTGGCATTCCTACGTCGTTTGAAGTTTGAGACGGGAGTGCAGCGAAGGTGTTTTTTCAACAGATAAAAATTTATTTTCTCGCCATGATCTTGATGGCGATTGATTTTTTTTCAGTAGCCCTGGCCGCCGACAAGACGATCGTCGTGGTCGCAGATGAATGGTGCCCGTTCAATTGTTCTGATGAGAGCCTTGATCAAGGCTTTATGATCGATATGGCGCGGGAAGTCATGTCGGCGTCTCGTTATACGGTCAACTATCAGACTGAAGCTTGGACGGATGCCATCAGTGATGTGAGGTCCGGTACGTTTGATGCCATTGTTGGCGCAAGTCGTGAGGAAGCCAAGGGCCTTATCTTGGTGGAAGAACCACTTGGCGAGAATAAGAACTGTTTTTATACTCGTTTAGATGATCCATTTATTTACAGCCCGGCTGTCAACTTGCGGACTCGCAGGTTAGCCGTTGCCGCTGGGTATTTATACGGCCAACCAATTGATGACTACATTGCAGCGCAGCGTGTGAATTTTAATCTTCTGCAGTTGGCCACAGGTGAGCGCCCACTTCTTTTAAACGTCAAAAAACTGCGCGCACGTCGGGTCGACACGGTGATTGAGAATGTACACGTTATGGACTACAGCCTTCGCAAATACCGTATCACGGGCGTGCGACTGGCAGGGTGTGATACTTCAACGCCAATTTATATGGCGATTTCTCCAGCCCGGGAGGATGCGGCTAAAATCGCTAGTTCCATGGCGCAAGGCATTCGTAAACTTCGCAAGACGGGACGCATGCGTGAGATTTTGGCGAAATATGGCCTCAGTGACTGGAAGTAAAGTCCACTCACAGTCACATTTAAATCATGATCAGACGATGATCACATACGCTCTGGCGGGATGATTCCCAGGAGGTTTAGGCCTTCTTTGAGCGTCATCGCAAAGCACAGAATCAGCGTTAGGCGATCTTTGATCGTTTCAGCAGAGTCGGCTTTAAGAACTGGCACGTCACTATAGAAGCGGTTAAACGCTTTACACATGGAGTAGAGGTGATTCGCCAAGTGGTTTGGCCTGCATTGCTCGGTGGCATCTTGAACCACCGTATTGAAGTCATAGACAAACCTTAGAAGCTCATGTTCGCTTGGCGCTGACAAATTAAAGGCTGCTTTTGTCGCGTCTTGTTTTGACCACGGACGATGCCCGGCTTCTTCTGCCTTACGCACAATCGACATGGTCCTGGCGTAGCTATACATTAAGTATGGGCCAGTGTTGCCTTCAAAACTAAGCCAGTTTTTAATGTCGAATACTATTTCGCGGTGTGGGTCAGCCTGAAGCATGCCGTACTTTAAGGCTCCAATACAGAGTCTTTTGGCGGTTTCATTGATTTCGTCTTCAGGCCATTCGCCTTTGTACTTGGCTAATATTGTATGAAGTTCCTGAAGAATGGAATCTTTCAGACTCATGAACGGCACCGTGTTACCAGCACGCGAACTCATTTTGCCATCAGGCAGCACGACCATCCCGTAACTTAAGTGAAAGCACTTGGAGGCTTGGGGGAAACCCATGAGCTCCAAAGTTTTAAATACTTGCTTGAAGTGATGATTTTGCTCACTGGCGACCACATAGATGCTGCGGTCAATTTTAAACTCATCAAATTTACGGCGCGCTAAGGCAAGATCTTTGGTAGCGTAGAGGGTGTTGCCGTCACGCTTTCTTGCTAGCATGAACCCAAGTTTATAATCACTTAAGTCAGCGCCAACAGCGCCCTGATCAAGTTTGAAAACACCTTTCTTAAGGTACTCATCGACGATGGTCTGGGACTCACTGCTCACTTCCGACTCGTAGAAATCGCGGTCGAACTCAGCGCCCACCCAGTTGTAGATCGCCTTGTAGGCCTCCAAGGACCAATCTCGCGTACGTTTCCACAGGTCATACCAGGGACCAGTCTTGCTTTCGATGCCGGCTAATACGGCTGAGATATCTTGTTCGGCCTTCGCAAGGGCGTCTCCTTGCAGGGAGTCTAGAGTTTTCGTGGCTTCCACATAGACGTTACCAAGCCACGCACCCTTATCGTCGCTAGGTGTCGGTGACTTGCCGATTTTTTGCATCATCCAAAGACACTTGGCGATATGAGCACCCTCATCACCAAAGTAATTGGCGGCGATAACATCATATCCGCAGTAGCGAAAAAGTTTGACCAAGGAACTACCGAGGCACACGTTTCTGATGTGGCCTACGTGAAAATCTTTGTGGGTGTTTGGCTGGCTATATTCAATCATCACGCGCGCACGAGATTTCTCAGGCGCGATTGGATACCTGAACGCTTGCCCGGTCAGGACAGGCGGCAGGATGCTTGAGGCGAGTTTATTTTGGTTAATGTAGATGTTGCAAAACGCATTGACCGCCACCGCCTTTGCGACCCACCCGGTCTGCTCGG
>JBAXLR010000064.1:0-14444 GCA_037134655.1 bacterium
CATCAGAGGATGTCGCGAACTTGTAGGGTGCTTTTCCGCCCCACGCGCCGAACTGTAATGTCGCGTTAGGAGCAATCGTCGCAGCCTGCGGCATTATCGTTAATTCTTCCGCGCGGACACGCTGAATAACAGCAGCCGCATCAACCCGACAATTACAAGCTGTTTCAATGTCAACCTTCGTGCCAGAGGCCTGGAGAAGTGCTTTCACTTCCGTAGGCTTCAGATTTGGGTTGTGAGAAAGCATCAAGGCGACGAGTCCTGAGACAAGTGGTGTTGCCATTGAAGTTCCGCTTAGGTTTCCATATTTGTCAGCTGGGAGGGTGCTGAATATGTTTTCGCCTGGGGCAGACAGGGTGACTTTTGCTTGGCCATAGTTAGACCAGCTTGGTTTCGTGTCACCATTGCCGGAGGCAGCAACTGTGATCACGTTTGGAAGTGGCGTGTTGGCCGGATAAACCTCATAGCCGTCGTTATTTTTGCCATCGTTTGAAGCGGCAGCAACAAAAATAACACCTTTGTCATTGGCTCTACTAATTGCTTCGGTGATTGGCTGGGCATCGTTAGCGCTGACGCCTGCGCCCCAGCTCGCGCTAATGATGTGCGCGCCATTTGCGGTGGCATAGTCAATAGACTTGACTGCGCCCATAAGATCGCCCGAGCCATCCGCTCCGAGGAAGCGAGAAGCCATAATGGACACTTTTTGGCTCATGCCAGAGATGCCGCGGCTGTTATCGCCAACAGCGCCCAGGATACCCGCACAGTGGGTACCGTGACCTGGATTTTGGGATCCTGTCTCATCTTTTGGATCGCCATCGTTGCCGTTGAAATCATAACCGTAGATGTCGTCAACTAGACCATTGTTGTCGTCGTCAATTCCGTTGCCTGGTGTTTCCTTTTTGTTGACCCACATGTTGTCTTTGATGTCTGGGTGTGTGTAATCAACACCAGTGTCTGTAACTGCGACAACAACTTCACGGCTGCCAACACCTAGATCCCAAGCTTCTGCCGCGCGCACTTTAGCAATGGACCATTGCTTTGACGCGTCGGGGTCATTCGGCATATTCAAAGCGTGAACTTTCTTGTTCTCGACGACATATTGAACATCAGGATTTTTCAAAAGTTCGGCGAGTTTTCTCGCGGTTTCTTTTTTAGTGCTTTTGCCAAATTCAACCAATACGAGGTTTCCAGACTCATGGCTGTCAACAACGTTGGTACCGTTTAGGCTTTTGGCGAATTGCGCTTGGTTAAACCCGGCAGTTCCTTCCTTGAATTTGACGATATAGCCTGCGGCTAATACCGGTTGAGCCGCCAATAGGGCTACAACGCTGATCGCTGATGCCAACAAGCCGGTTCGGGTTTTTTGATTGCGCACTGCCATAAATCCTCCTTAATTTTGGTTCAAGATTCCGATGGTCTTGTGTCGATACCGGAATCCCGTGCAGTAGAAGAGCCCCTCCCTGGGAATCCTCGCAAGAAACAAGAAAAACATAAAAAATTTTCAAAAATGCGGAATTCCGAAAAGGTTATCCGGAATTTATGGTCCCGTAAAGAGGGAAAATTGGCTGGCCATCCAATTTTTCGTTATTTACCAAACCCTGCAATTAGGGTGCCCTTGTAGTGGGCGCATGGCAGAACGGCTGTACGAGGCATCAGGATTGAACCAGGCGATAGAACAGCGTTACAGCCTGTCTGAGCCCTGTCACCCAGGATTGAGCCCAGTTTGCGTAGCCCAGAGTTTATGATGCTTTGATCCTTTGGGTGTTTGAAGGAGACTTCATCACCCTTTATCTTGAGGTTCGCTAGTTTGGTTCCAGCCCCAAGATTAACGTCCCTGCCCAGCAAGGAGTCACCCACGTAGGCAAAATGTCCAGCCTTTGCGTCATCAAAGAAAATTGAACCTTTGACCTCCGTCGTATGACCTACGACTGCGTTTGCACCGATCCAAACCTGACCTCTGATATAAGCCCCATGACGCACCTCGGCGTTAGGGCCGATAACGCAAGGGCCGACGATATAAGCCGTTGGTTCCACCTTAGCACCCTCGGCGATATAAACCTTTCCTTCGACAAATGCTCCAGGATGAACACTGCCGTTGATGACTGGAGACTTGTCTACACCAAATGACTGTAGAGCCTGGTCGAGCCACTGGCTCAAATTCATGCCCAGGTAGTCAAAAACATTGCGGGAGTGAAATTTGTCACTCTGCCAAATGCCATTCATATCAATAAGAAGATCAATGGGTAGGGATGAAGGCATTGGTCGAATTCCTTAAAAATTTTCTAATAACTTTTAAAGCCAGGGCAAAAAATGCCGAGGAGCCTCATGGGTCTGGGTTTGCCGCCTTGGCGACAACAAGGTGGCACGAGCGCCCCGAAAGGACAAGCTTAATGTTTGATGCGAATAAATTCAAACGATCTGTAAAAGAATGGGTGCGCGAAAATCCAAATGGAACAGTCGATGAATTGGTTGATTACTGCGAAGAACTAATTCCACCAAACCAGTTTACTCACTACGCATGGTTGCTTGAGCAAACAAGTGGTTGGTATCAACATATTCTGGACACGAGAAAGTCCAGTCGGTTTTTAGAGGATATTGGTAGTGAGGACGTTGCCTAAGAGCGATCGATGCCTGAAGCGATATCCTTGACCCGAGAAAAGTCGCCTTCCTTAATCATGTCCAGTGCCTCAAAATCTTCAAATCCAAGATCATTGATCCAGTGAACATTCAGCATTTCAGGCAGCGGTGCAGCACACTCGCGGCCGTCATCAAGTTCATAGCACTCAAAGGCTTCAAGAATCTTTCCTGATTTTGTCATGCGGTAGTAGTGGTAGCCATCACCATCTTCAAGCACGCCGTCGCGACTTGCGCCGGTCCAATATTCTCGGGCAAACAGCAATTCTTCCTGCTCATCACTGGTGGTTAATTTTAGTGCCGATACGCCAATCGCAGCCGGCTTAGCGGACTGTGGCGAATTACGGGTGTCGCTGGGCAAATTTTTCTTGCGAGGGCTCATGCCTGAAGTAGCTCCCCATGAAGTCAAAAAATCGGTTCTGGTTTAAGTATCCAACCATTTTCCGAAGCGGTCAAATCTCAAAACTGGAAAGAATTCGCCCTTTGGCGTCCAAATACTCCAAACTACAAATAGCGCCCGCCCCCTTACGTAGCTCAGGGGAACCTCTCCCCACATTCGGGAGTCACTGGAGTTATCGCGATTGTCCCCAATGCAGAAAACGCTGTCCTCCGGCACAATATGGGGCTTTCCGTCTACATCGGGCCACCAAGCGCCACGAGTCTTGCGATACTCTGGCTTATTTTGCATAACCCAATGGTCTAGGCCTTCCAGGTTTTCACGAAAAAGTAGCTTATAGTCCTTTTCGTCAACAATATCCTGGATAGTCGATCTGTCGAAGTTATGATCGGTCCTGGCTTGGGGCTTGCCGTTAATGTACAGGGTGTCGTCCATAAGTTGAATCTGGTCGCCAGCTACCGCCACGACTCGCTTTACATAGTCAATCTCGGGATCACTAGGGTATTTGAAGACAATGATGTCGCCGCGTTTAGGGGTGCCCCAATTTAGAAGCGCGATGTCGGTGAAGGGGATTTTAAAACCATAGGCTAGTTTCCAGGCCAGCAGGCGGTCGCCCACCTTAATCGTAGGCTCCATTGACGAGGTTGGAACGTAGTAGGGAGAAGCTACACTCCAGCGGATAGCGAAGACAAGAATGACTAAAAGTCCAAGACTTCGTAAATTCTCAAAGCTAAAAGTTCCCGGCTCCTCCCGCTCAGTTTTCGGTGTTTGGGTATCGGGAGTTTGACTGATGTTACTCATAGCTCTGTAGATCCTCACGCATAGCGCAGCTTGAAGTCTGAGAGTATCTCAAAAAAGCCTAAATTATCCAATCTTGTTTTAAAGTTGCCCAAGGATCTGGCGGGCGATTTAAGGCAACGCCTAAAAATTTTCATGGATTCTTCCGATAGAATCACTGTTAAGCAGGGGAGGCTATGCTTGATTAAAAAATACTCACTTCTTTACTTTCCATTAGTCGGTGTTATTTTGGGTGCATTGCTACTGCCCACAAGGACCTATGCCTACACGGCCAATCAGGTTTCATTTGAATTTTTAGCGACTGGTGCTTACCGCGTGAACTTGTATTACACGGTCCCAGCACTACGTGAATTCCGCGAAGCGTCCATTGAATTTGGCGAACGGAAGCAAGCCGAGAAGTTTTACTTTGATGTGATTCGAGGAGCTGATTTTTACATCAACGCACAAGGTGAGGTTGAGTTTAATAATGGTCAGCTCACTCCGAATCCCTGGTGAGGCCGCGGGCCACACTTAAAGCCTCGTCACTTATAATCGCACCGACCCTTGATATGACATCGCTAGCCAACACCGCAGCGACCTGTCCACATACTGGAATCGGTTTTCCGCGTAGAAATCCGTGCAAAAATCCTGCCGCAAACATGTCGCCTGCCGCCGTTGTATCGATGACTTTGGTTTTGACAGGTGCAATTCGAAATTCTTCGGAACCCTTTGCAACCAGTGCGCCTTCGGAACCAAGCTTTATGACAGCAATCGAACCGGTGGCAGCAATTCTCCTTGCGGTGTCTTCAGGCGATGTGTTGAAAAGTAAGCGAGCTTCCTCTTTGTTTGCAAAAACAATGTCTGCCTCTGATTGAATCAAGTCTATGAAGTCACTCCTATTCCTATCGACAACAAATGGATCTGCCAAATCGAATGAAATAATCGTATTGTTTTCGTGGGCGGTTTTGATGGAGCTTGTCAGTGCAGACTTTTGGTCTGAAGTGTCCCACTGATAACCGCAGAAATGAAAAACATGGGATCTGGCGATTTCATCATGTGGAATGTGAGTCGGGTTGTATAAGCGACTGGCGCCAAGGTTGGTGTTCATGGTCCGTTCGCCATCTGGAGTTATCAAAATCAAGCAAGTTCCCGTGCTCTCGTTTGAATGCCCACCAAGGTAGGACTTGATCCCAAGAGTTTTCATACGATCGCGAATGTGACGACCAAATTCATCGTCATTCACCATGCCTGCAAACACTGTTTTATGACCGAGTTGAGCTAGTGTCCTTATGGCATTCATGGCGCTGCCGCCAAGCTCGGTTACCCGAGGTTTGTCTTTAAAATGATGCAGCACTTTTAGCTGACGTTCGCTATCAACAAGGTGCATGATGCCCTTGGTCAATCCAAGTGCTCGCAAGTCCTCATCTGAAATTTCAATCAACACATCCATCAGGGCATTGCAGACGCTTGTGATGTCATAAGACTTCATTCAAATTACTCCCTCTTTTTATAAATCTTCAGAGGCCGCAGACTACCGTGCCGCGACCTAATTGTCACGATCTTCTGGCTAACGGTATTGCCTTAGCAATATTAAGCAATCATATGCCACACTGAGGTAGGCTTATTGCTGGAATTAGATGGCTATCTTGACGGTTCCAACGTCTGAAACGCTAATGCTTTCAAGCTCCGTCGCAAGACGGATGGTTAGGTCCGTGGCAATGCCTTTTTGTTTGAATTTGTCCATTGACTCGTGCAAGGCAAGGAGCTCAGCTTGGATATCAAGATCATTCATGGCCGGATGGTATTGGGTTAAAATGAGAAACTTTGTCTTACTTGCTAGTGCAATGGTTAGTGCTTCTGAAAAACCAATCCTATGTTCATCTTTCGCGATGGGGTCTGGATGACAGGTCGCCGCACAGATGAGGGTTTCACACCCTTCAAGAAAGTAGCTAACTTCTGCGATAGCGGTCTCATTTTTCTCGCACAATAGCACAACACCGATATCGGCCCCATTGTTGTGCTTTAATCGCCAAATGGTTGATCCTTCATTGGTGAGACCATTTGGTGAAACTTTAGCGGCTATCGTCCAATGCCCAGTTTTTATGCCAGACGTCACCTGTAGAATCTCTTTCTTTGCTGCGAGGCTGTGAAAACCATTGAAGGGGCTAAAAATGTTTGAGGTCACATCGTTAAGCCCAGCTAGGGCAACGCCCGGGGAATTGCCGGTCAATATTTTGATCTGACTGCTGCGTTCGTGGATGGGAGAAAAGGAGGGTAACCCGAGCGTGGAGTCCCAAAGAAAGTCTGACATCAAAATGGTGATTTCGGCAGGCGTTTGAGTGACTTTTAGCTCAGCAAGTAATTTGTCGCCAGCGGTGGCAAGGCCATAACCTGCATTTATAAATAGTAGGGAGTGGCCGTCAACAATCTCAATGCAGCTGGTGTTTCCGCCCGTGGTTTGGTTTTCTTTTGATGGCACAGGGTGGATGGCTCGCACGCCGTGAAATTTTATGCGGATCGGATTGTCCATTCATCCTCCTCTCGCGCGTTAATAACTTCAATTTTATGACGCAGCGCAATCGTATGATGGCAGGCTAAGTCTTGTTTTAGCGCTACGGCGTGATCGTTATCCTCAGGAGCGTGATGGAACATGAAGAGTTTTTTTACGCCAGCTTTTGCACAATAATCCAAGGCCAATTGTGGGGTTGCGTGCCCCCAATCAGCGCGTAGGTTCTGCTCGTTGAAATGTGTATCGAAAACGACAGCGTCGACTCCTTTAAGGAATTTGGTCAAATTCCCATCATATTCCTGCGCGAATTTTTCAGCGCCAATTTTTTCTGCCCGACTCGCCATGCCTTGTCCAAGGATGTTTTTCGGATTTAGAGTGGCTGTGTCAGTAACGATAGCAATACTGCTATCAGCGAGGCCAATCTTGTATGCGAGAGTAATGTGTTGATGATTTACCTGAAAGGTTGAAACTTTGACTTTGCTTTCGATCAGAAAAGTCTCATCAGGTTGGACTTTGTGGAAATTAAGTTTGCATCTAGGTTGCGTCCAATTAATTGGTAACCGACCGTGTTTTACCATGAGTTGGAAAAGTTCGCTGAAAGGTTTGTCTCCGACATCCGGAGCGTGGATGGATATTTCAAAATCTGGGTCCGCAAATTGTGGGAGAAAAGGTAATGAGATGATGTGATCCCAGTGTGTATGGGTGACTAAAATATGTATTTTTTTTCGATTGGGACTTCGCTGGATACTTTTCTGTAGGTGAGAAAGTCCAGTGCCCGAGTCGATCACTAAGAAGAAGTCATGATCAGTATCGATTTCAAGACAGGTGGTGTTACCGCCGTACGCAATAGTCGAAACGGAGTGGACAGGTCGTGATCCTCTGGCACCGTGAAATTTCAAAACTGATTTGTGTTGTTTACTCACGAGACCTCCCGGCGGGAAGTGTTGTCGAGTACTGTGCTTATTGGTTTCACTATACATGTAGTGATGCGACTAACTTTGCCGGCGCCGAGGCTCAACGCAACCCTGATCATGAGTCCATCGTGCTGGCTAACGGTAGTTTCTTGACAAAATTCTAAGCTGTCAAATAAACGTGTGTTTTTTTCAATTTCGAAGGGGCGATTGTCGTCGATGCGCAGCTCCAGGTGTAAAGTGCTGGGTTCCACACCTATATTTATGGTGAATGGAGGGAATTTAGGGGCGATTAAAGGTCGCTCCAACGACCTTAAAGTTTTGATGACGCGATCAAGTTTTATCGCAGATAGGTTTTTATAAGCTGCCGCCCAGATGGCGAACTCTGTTGAGGGCGTGGAAATTTTGGACGAGATGGCATGATGGATTGCAAACCACGGGGTGGGCCGTGTTTTTTTGATGAGATTTTTAATCGTCATTGTGGTGATTTGAATCCAATCCAGCGGTTGATCATCGCGGCCAAGGCAGCTGATTGTATTAAAATCATTTCTTTGGTCTGATTTTAGCTTACTGGAAGCTATGATAACGTTGGGCCAGCGGTGAACTGCTGAGGTCGAGTTTAAAAGATGCTCGGGACAGAGAAGAATATCGCCGCTGACAGGGTTTGAGGGGAGTTCCGAGCTATGACTCACGGGGATGACGTTTATGCCCATGGCAACGCCAAGCCCTCGCAGTCGTTTCAAAACAGCTGCATTGGTATCGGTTGTAACAATGTAAAGCGAGCAATATCCGCTATCCAAAGTCTCTCTCCGCTTTGACAAATCTCAATAAGATATCGGTATGCTGCTGAAAATACTGAGTGAATTGAGTTTTTAAGAGGGTTTGGGCGAGTTTTGAAAACGGATGTAAGCAGGGGTCAATACTCTGGCTTTTTGCTCGAATTTGCCGAAGTTTCAAGGAAGTCTTCCAGATAAAGGTAGCCCGAGTAAAGGCTGACTACCAAGGCAATCCAGATGGCCACCATACCAATTTTTCGAAATGGGATTTCGAATATGTCAGGTCCGATCAAAAGACAAAAAATACCGACATCTTGGACAATCGTTTTCACCTTGCCTAGATTACTAACAGGTATGGAAAATCCATCTTCGAGAGCGACCAAGCGCATTCCGGTAACAGCGATATCGCGACAAAGTAAAAAACCGCAAATCCAAGCAGGCAGAGCATTTGAGTCAGCCAGTAGAATTAAGCAGGCAGCCGCTAACATCTTATCAGCGACTGGGTCCAAAAGAGCACCGATACGACTTTCTTGGTTGTAACGACGAGCAAAATAACCATCTAAAATATCGGTGATGCCGGCTAGTGCGAAGACCAGGGCGCAGATAACTTTGGTGGTTTCGAATTCTAGAGGATAGACGAGTAGTAGGAGGGGAACGGCAACAATCCGCGCCATAGTCAGCTGATTCGGCAAATTTTTGAGCCAAGGAACCTTTGATTGTGCCGCTGGCATGGATTTTTGTCCTGAAGATAGGGTGAGTTGAATACCGCTGACTGTTGCCTGCCTACCATTTCATGGGCCGCTAGCTCTACTTTAGCATTGAAAAAGTAGCCTAATTAGAGCATCTGTGCAAGTACACGGCAATGGGGGCGTGGCCAGTAAATCGGTACATCCTTATTCCCCCCTTTCGTGACGGGGTGAAATGCCCAAAAAGGACGCAAATGAATAGACAACAGGATGTGAACTCTGACTACTTGGTGATTGGTGGTGGCATTGCAGGTTTGTCGCTGGCCCTTAAATTGGCTGCACGCGGCAAGGTCACGGTAGTGGTTAAAAGCAAACTTGAAGAAAGTAACACATGGTATGCCCAAGGAGGCATAGCGTCCGTGTTGGATCCTGCTGATAGTGTTGAAAATCATGTCAGGGATACGCTGGTTGCCGGTGCTGGACTTTGCCGAGAGTCAGTCGTAAAGATGGTGGTCACTGAAGGGCCGAGGCTTGTGCGAGAGCTTGCCGAAATTGGCGCCAGATTTGATGTCGATCGAAGTGGTGCCTATTCCCTAGCTCAAGAGGGCGGCCACAGTCATCGACGTGTCTTGCGCTCAAAAGACATCACAGGCCGCGTTGTTGCTGAGGCACTCATATCCCAGGTGCGGTCCAATGGAAATATTCAGGTTCTGGAAGAACATACGGCGATTGATTTGTTAACTACCGATAAAGTCGCTCCAGATTTTGCGGAAAACAGCTGCATAGGAGCTTGGTTTTTTAACCGCGCGACATCGCGGATCGTTAAGATTTTAAGTCCCTTAACCTTCCTTTGCACCGGTGGCCATGGAAAACTTTATCTCTATACATCTAATCCAGACAGTGCGACTGGTGATGGACTCGCAATCGGTTGGCGCGCTGGGTGTCGTGTGGCTAATTTAGAGTTTATGCAGTTTCACCCAACCTGCTTGTATCATCACAGGGCAAAAAACTTCCTGATATCAGAGGCCGTTCGAGGTGAGGGTGGTGTACTAAAAAATCTCCAAGGCGAGAGCTTTATGGAGAGCTATCATCCGATGAAGTCGCTCGCCCCGCGTGATATCGTGGCGCGCGCGATCGACACGGAGCTAAAACGGTCCGGAGACGCGCACGTTTGGCTTGATGTTCGCCATCTGGGTAGTGAGCGGATCAAAACTCTTTTTCCAAATATTTATGATACTTGTTTGCGCTTTGGAATTGACATCACGTCAGAAATGATTCCAGTCGTTCCAGCTGCTCACTACAGCTGCGGAGGAATTGTCACCGATATTAACGGTCGAACCAACGTCTCGCGCTTGTATGCCATCGGTGAAGTAGCTTGTACAGGTCTGCATGGCGCTAACCGCCTTGCCTCCAATAGTTTATTGGAGGCCTTGGTATTCGCCGATCGTGCTGCACGTGATGCGATGGCTCGGGATGAGCATGAGATAAAGAGTATTGTGGCCCCTGAGTGGGTCAATGGTGATCCACCTGGGCCGGATGAGCAGGTGGTCCTTTCACACGCTTGGGATGAGATCCGCCGTGTCATGTGGAATTACGTTGGTATCGTACGAAGTGAACATCGTTTAAAAAGGGCACTGGCGAGAGTTGAAAACATCCGACAGGAGATTGACGACTACTGGTGGAGAAATCGGGTTTCAGATGATGTATTGGAAGTTCGGAATTTGGCCGCTGTTGCGTGGCTAACAATCAAATGTGCCATGTCTCGCAAGGAGTCACGCGGAATCCACTTTATGTTGGATTGGCCGGAGACATCTCTTGCGGGCAAAGACAGTATACTCTAGAACGCGTCCGCTCCCGGGCGATGATCCATCGTAGGTCCCAAATTGTGTGCAGGGACCGACTTTGTCTGGTCGATTGGTGGGACGAAAACATTGACGCCTTTGATCTGTTCCGGCGTACAAAGCCTGACGGATTCAAATACGAGGGCAACAATATCATCTCGGACGTCGGCGGGAGATTCGATCAGAATGGAACCATCTACGGTTCGCGCTCTGCGGATACCCACCTGGTAGGTTTGCCCGTCCTTCTCAACGGTGACGGGGTGCGTCTTAGATTTGACTCTAAACCCCTTGTCTACAAGCTGCTGAAAAATCATTTCACGATCAAAGCTATCGTGTCTGACTGCTGCAGCCACACGGCTTTTTTCACAAACAGGACAGCGTCGACCAGCCCAGCGATGGCCGCGCTCGTCGGTGTATACCTTTGAGCCGTCTTTCATCTTCTGACCGTTCCAATTCCAGACCCGCTCAGTTTCACAGTAGCCACAGGTTCTCGTTTTGTTCCCTTCCATGAGACACAAACTCCTAGCCAATTGCGATTTGGACTAAATAATGATGTTGTTTACGATGCCTAGGGCACAAGTCTACCCGACAATTTCCAGTTTTTCAAAGAATGAACATATAAAATAAAAAAATCCAATAAATACAGGCACCTGTGAGGTGAATCAGAGTTGGTAGCGATTTTTCATCTCAGCCCAGAGACCAGATTTTTTCAGATTTCGGACACAATGGTCCATTCGCTGAAGGGTTGCTGGCTTTTTTCTGAAGATGGGGCTTTGTTTGGCCATCACAAAAAAGTAAGGCTGTTTTTGAATAAGTAATTTTGTGTTTCGAATGCGGTGAGTTAGACCTAGTCTTTGGCTACGCCACTTAAACTCTGCCTCTGAAGCCACAGTGGCGTCGATCCTGCCGTTGGCCAGCATTTTCAAGATTTGCTCTTCGGAATTGAGTTGTAGAGTCTCTTTTCCGGTTTTGTCTGCAAGGCGTCGATCAAACCAAGCCTTGAAATTGTCCGAGGGGCGCAATCCTACAAGTTGCGCTACCGATAGTGTATCTAGGTCACTAAGCTTGCGAATGGGTTTTGTTACATGGTTGCCAACGATGATTACATAGTTGTTTTCAAAAATGACTTCCTTCCCATAGGAGAGCATTTTTTCACGATCTGGCTTGTAGCTCATAATGTTGACGTCAATTTCACCCTCTTCCATAAGTTTCATCATCCTTCGAATAGGGTAGTTATCAAAGACTGTTGAGGGGTCAATTGATCGTGTACAGGTCGCAAGAATATCCCAGGCCATCCCTTTATTTTGGCCCCTTGCGCCGTCTTGTATGTAGAATGGAGGCCAGTCAGGCGCATAAACTTTTAGGGGACGGCTTAAGCTGACCGATCCAGTGCTTAATATGCCAAAAATCAAAGCAAAGATCCGGCACGCGATGGGATGTTGATTATTAAGCCACAGCATCATAAGAGCTGTCTTTTTTGGTATCAATGACGAGCAAGCAAATATCATCTGCCAGCGCAGAATCTTCCATGTGTTTTTCAAGGGCGTGAAGTACGCGGTCAAGTACAACAGATGGAGGATAGCGTCGGTCGAGGCCTCGAAGTGTGTTCAGAAATGGTTTTTGAAAGGAAAGTTTCGACTTATTTTTAGCCTCAGTCAGTCCATCGCTAAAAATACAAACAATATCGTCAGACTCAATGCGATGAACGGTGTCGACAAACGGCGGGACAGCTACTGACATGGTTAGCATTTCAAATCCCAACGGTGACTGCGCTTTGGCTGGCATGGGGAAAACTCCGACCTGGCTGCCTTGCTGTCGGAGGGCCAATGGAAGTGGATGACCAGCACTGGACATGGTCAAGGTGCGGTCATGCACATCAATCTTAACAATGGAGACAGTCATGGCGAGTTTACACTCATGCAGGATTGTGACGAGGGAACTACGCAGAATGTTCAGTATGGCGGCTGGTGAGAAGCTTTTACTATTTTGTTGAACCAATGGCTTGAGGGTTTGGATTGCGCCAAAGGCGGCCATTGTCACAAGTCCCTGTGGAATGCCGTGGCCCGTAACATCGCCGACTAAAGCATAAATGGTTTTCCCCTGGTCACATTCAAATACGGTCATCCAGTCACCAGAAAGATTTGTCATGGGCTGGTAGTACTGAGCAACACGTCTCGCGGTATTAAAGCCCTGAGTGGCGGTCATCGACCTTTGGACGGTCTCGGCCATCCCGATTTCAGTTTTTAGAACGGTCGAAGCTCGCATGGATTCTTTAATCTGTTGCTCCCTCAGGGCGATTTTCTCTGCCATGAAATTTACTTCGTCTGTAATACGAGCAAGCTCAAGCTGCGGGACTGCTGGCAGGGGCTCTTTATATTGTCCAGACGCAATTTTTTGAATTCCTGAAACCAATCGTAACAAGGGTTCATCTAGATATTTATTCAGCAGGGGAAGAATTAAAAGAGATACAATTAGTATCGCAAAAATAATGCTCATGATCGTCAGGGCAAAATTCCTAAGGGCACGAAAGTAGAGAGGATCCGTACTGGCGTAAACTTTTAGACGACCGATTTTTTTTTGTTTGTAAATTACATCTCTGGTAATCGTGATGTCTTTATCCTGATTTTTTTTGATGAAATTGACCACTATTTGGCCCGAGTCATCGGTCAGCAAGATTCCGGTGATATCCTCGCTTGAGGCATAGCGGTTGATGAGGGATTTAATGTCAATTTCATTATATGTCCAAAGTGGAAATGCTAAATAAGTGGCTAAACCAACTGAACTGTCGCGCACGCGAGCGCGCAATTCCTTGTCATCAGAATTTGTTTGATAAATAAAGGAAACGATCCCAACTAGCAATAATGAAAGGGATAATGCCGCTACCAGATTAATCGCAAGATCCCGCGCGATCGAACGTTTGGAATACTTGACCTTCATTAATCGGGATATGGATGATTTTGTCACTGTCGGAGCTTTCACACTTCCCCTTGTGAAATTAAAAGATTGCACCACCATTTGATGGATCCTATGGAGATATCGGTTAAAACGTGCATAAATCGAGATTGAACTAGATTACACCCTCCTGCATAAGTCACAACATTCGAGAGGCTTTAAAGAAACCCCCTATCTTTGCGAATCGGTAAAAACAAATAAGGTGTGAAAAATGCTAAGATAGCGAGAGCCTTTTGCAGAGGAATGCCCGTCGTGAGTTTTTTGAGGCACTTACTTAGAGTTAGTTCAAAAGATTATAAATTAAGAGCCTTGGTAAGCGCGCGCACGCTCGAACCAATGAGTTACTTTGACAGGTCCGTCCACGTGTTCTGCGATTTGGATAAAACCTATTTAGAGACAGAGTTTGAATCCTGGATAAAAATGGCAAAAATTCCATTTGAAAGTCCTCACGACAAAATCACTGTACCTGGAGCAAGTGAAGTGCTTGAGCTGGTCCGATGGGGAGGTGGTTCAAAACAAGGTGATGGTCCTCGAGCAGGACTTCACTTTGTCAGTTCTTCGCCGCCGCAGCTGCGACTCGCGTTGGACGGTAAACTGACACTTGATCGCCTGGAGTGGTCGTCTGATACGTTTAAAAATCAGACCTACAACCTGCGCATGGGTAGGCTCGATCTGCTGCGACATCATATTGCTTATAAAACCAAGGCGATTCTGGATATTGCATTAAAGTTAACGCCAGAAAGTCGAATCGTCATGATTGGTGACAATGCAGAGTATGATCCATTTATTTACACAGGCGTGAGGCTTTTGCTGGAAAAGCGTTTTGATTTGGATAATCTCAGGCAGTGGTTAGCCGGGGCAATGGTGGAGTTGCCAGTTATTGAACAGGTGATTTCTAATGATTTGCGTGTCCCAGACGGTTTGCGAGTCGAGGGCGTCTACATACGTTCGGTACCATCTTACT
>JBAXLR010000065.1:0-14296 GCA_037134655.1 bacterium
TGTGAATGACCTGACGCTCAATGACAGGCTTGAAGAATGAAAATTGCTTTTGAGCCTTAATATCAATCGGTGGCGAAGCCCAAGATTGATCGTTGCTCTCAATTTTTCGCCAAAGCGTTAACGCATGCAGAGCTGTCTGCTCGTGAACTTCGTCATCGATTTTTGCTGACAAATTGCAAGCGGCGAGCAGATGCCCCCGCCAATTTCCTGTCGGCGAGGCGAACCTGTTTCCTGAAGCGTTAATTCCGCCGCCTACTCTTGCAGCGACTAGCTCGGCTAATAGCCTTGCACGCGGACCAAGTTTCACAGCTGTTTGTCGCATCAGAACAACATCTTTTGCTTGATCTGACTTACCTTGATTTTTCGTTAACCGAAAAAAAGCACCTTTAAATTCAGCAATAGTTTTTTTGTTGGATCCATCGTCGTCGAATAGCTCAAGGGTTTTACTTAGACTGTTGTTTGCAGTGGGGGGGCGCCAAGTTAAATTGAGTGGTAGAACTGGCTTTGGAGTCCCGGCAGCACGAACTACATTTGGCAGCAATGCTGACAAAGATAATGTTGCAACGAAAGTGAATCTCATCATGATCAAGTAGACTCCTACTGGAACTAGCAAATGGGTTGTTGGTGGTCGGTTTGATTGACCTTGGACATAAAATTCAACCCCAGATGAATGTTTTTCTTCAAGTGTAAGTATCTGATATTTTTGAATAACATCAAATCAATTCTAAAAAATTCTAAAAGCTTTTGCAACTTGTCCGAAACCCAGACGCCGGCACATTGTGTCGACCAGGGAGGGTTATTTAAATGCAAAAACTGCGGTCCATCTTGAATACGGCATTATCGCGGCAGGCCTGGTGCGTTCGGTTGGTTCCAGATGGCCAGCCAAACCTGGTATTCCAAGGGCAGGTGGTCGAGGTCGACGCTCAGATCACTTTATCTGGATCAGAATTGGAACAGATGTTCGCCCTCATCCTGCCTGGGCAAGCCTTTGCAGATAAAACTGTTTTCACAGGAACTCTAAATGTTGGAGCACAAGGGGTATTAAAGATCAGGGCTTTTGCAAATCCGCTGCGAATCGATATTTTTACACCTGTTGGAGCCAGTCTATTTGATCACATGTTATCCCCAGTTGACGCCCCCAGGCATGGCGATGTCAATCATGCACCACTGGAGTCTCCACCAACTCAGGGTTTCATCCCGCCAGTAGTGCCTCCAGCCAAAATACCGGCTCCGCCTTCATTTTCCAATGTTTCAACCGTAGAAGAAGTGTCTGACAAATCCATGCCACCTCTACCAGGTGTACCGTCACGACCGCAAAATCAATCAGTGCAAGCGCCAGTCGTGAAAGTCGAGGTTCCGATGGTGGCTACACCTGCGCCAGCAGGCGAAGTCCCTGTTGAAAGTAATCTGGCGCAGAGTGCTGCTATTGCTTCGGAAAAGCCTGCCGCACAACAAGCACCGGCTGACCTTGGAGGAATGTTTAGGAAAAATCCGCCTTCAAAAAAACAAGAATCGTCCGTCCCGGCAAGCAAAGTCAAAGTTCCCCCTATGGAGCCAGTACAGGTCTTAAAACCGGCAGTTCCTGCTTCGGCGCCAGTGATGGTGGCGGCAGCTGAGGTCATTCCTCCAATTGCACGTGATGAGCGAGTTGAGGAGATAAATTTTGGCAGCAAGGAGGCTGCCGAGGGAAGTATCAGCAAGGGTCAAAATCCGATTGATGGATTGTTGCGGGAAATGGTGCAGATGAAGGCTTCCGACATGCACCTGACGGTCGGCCAGCCCGTGATTTACCGTATTCATGGTGATATCGCTCGCGTTAGCCAGGATCCAATTACCCCTGACATGATGCGGCAGTTCATTTTTCCAACCATGCCCAAGCGTAATCAGGATGAATTTTCTAAGATCCAAGATACTGACTACGCCTACGAGTTGCAAAATATTGGTCGTTTCAGGGTGAATATCTTCAGAGACCGAAATGGTGTCGGAGCTGTGATGCGTCACATACCATCCCAAATTCTGACGGCCGAGCAACTCGGACTCGCGCCTGCCATTACAAAACTCTGCACGCTGAACAAAGGGTTGGTTTTGGTTACGGGACCAACCGGTAGCGGAAAATCAACGACTCTAGCTGCGATGCTTGACCTGATCAATCGTACCCGTAAGGAACACATATTGACGATCGAAGATCCAATCGAATTTGTGCATGCACAGCAGCAGTGCCTGGTGAATCAGCGGGAAGTTCATAAGCACACCGGCTCATTTTCAAGGGCTCTGAAGGCTGCCTTGCGAGAGGATCCTGATATTGTTTTGATCGGTGAGATGAGGGACCTTGAGACTATAGCCATCGCAATCGAAACAGCAGAAACTGGTCACTTAGTCTTTGGTACATTGCACACGACAACCGCAATGTCGACGGTTGACCGCATCATTGATCAATTCCCTGCCGATCGACAAGCCCAGATTCGCGTGATGCTCTCGAGCTCCCTGCGCGGTGTTGTCGCACAGACCCTTTTGAAGAAGAAGACAGGTGGTCGCGTTGCTGCACATGAAATTTTGATTGCCAACGATGCAGTCGCGGCGATGATTCGCGAGGGGAAAGTGCAGCACTTGGCCAACCATATGCTCACGCAAAAACAAGACGGCAATCAATTGCTCAATGATTCGCTTCTAAAGCTGGTTCAAGACGGGGTTGTCGATGCCAATGATGCTTACTTCAAGGCAGTCGACAAAAATTCCTTCTTAGCTATGGCGAAACAGCGGGGGATCAACGTAACCTTGAATGCTGCTGCTTAGGATCTTTCGATCATTGTTACTTTTTTACCTAGCAAGCTTTTATCGCTTTCCACAGTGAGTTAAACACTGCACCCGTGCAACCGTAATGTGCGCCAGGGTAATCTCCCGACCAATTCCATATGGAATTAAAAATATCCAAATGAGTGAATGGACCAGTGGCAAATTCTCTCAAAAAGTGGGCGGCGACGTTTGACCCACCACCCATCGAGGCGTGCGACGGCATGCGACCCATGTTGGTGAGGTCAGCAGCGTTATTTTTATTGCCAGCCAAAAACGGCAGGAAGTCACCCCAGAAGGTGAACGCCTCTCCGTAGGAACTAGCACCGTCTTCTAATGCTTTTTTGAACGTCTCACTAGCAAAGTGCACGGGGGTAAAAAAGTTTGTGAACTGGCGCAGGGATGCTGTCGTTAGGGTTGCGGCTGTGTAGGTGTGGTAGGGGTTAAATTTATCAGCAACATAGGACATGGTATCTGCTAGGATCAAGCGTCCTTCAGCATCCGTGTGTTCAACGATGACGGATTTTCCTTTGCGTGACTTGATTATGACGCCAGGCTTCATCGAGTTGGCATCAATAGCGTTCTCGCAAGCTGGAATGGCAAGCACAATTGGCTTCGTGTAGCCATTTTCGATCAGGCCCATAAACAAGTGGCTCATCAGACCCGCGCCACCCATGTCGTTTTTCATGCAATTTACAAAAGACTCGTGTGGTTTCAAGTTAATACCGCCAGAGTCGAACGTGATGCCTTTGCCGATTAGTGCGAGAGGAGTGACGCCTGGTTTGAGATTTTTTGTGAGTATGTGGAGTCGCGGCGGAGATTTCTTTGCACCCTGGCCAACCGCCAGTAATAAGTTCATACCTTCAGCTTGTAGCGAGCTTTCGTCGAGAGTTAAAAAGGTACAATTATTTTTCTCGGCAAAGTCTTGCAGTCGTTCGCCAATCTCGATTGAAGTTAGTGAATCCGGATTTTCATTGACCCAACGCCTAAAACCAAGCTGCATGCGGAAGCGACTTTGATAGTCAGGGTCATCTTTAGTTGTAACTTTGGGGTCGGACGAAAAAACTCTGACGGAGTCCCATTTTGATCCTGAGTAAAGTGGATGGGCGAAAGCGGTGAGGATGTCCTCAGCGCGAACAATATCCTCAGGTCCACAGCCGTCGTCCATATAAATGACAAGTTTTCGGCAAGCAAATGTACTTTGCAGGGTTTTGATCCAGTCCTGGCAAACCCAGCGTCGCTCGAGAGCGTTTGCTCCTGCGTCTTTGAAAATCGGCATGGACCATGGTCGTTCAAGGCCAGAGAAAAAACCTCCGTGGACATCAACGTAGTGATATTTTCGTTTTAAAGCTGCAGCTCCAGTGCCAGCTAACTTTGACGCCGCAGCCGATGGACCCGTTCTAGGTGTCAGGATGATCGTCAACTCGTCAGTGGCGACATTTGTGGGTAGCTCGGTAAAGGAGAGCTGCTTAATTTCAAAACAGTCCATGATCACCTCATCTTCAGACAGTAAAAACAAGAGGTTCGCTCTTTTTGACTTGCTTGGCAAGCGAACAGCCGGGCCTCCTCGGAATAAACTGGTCGACTTAATTGTGCCCCCAGCAAGATAATCTCTAGATATCATGCGTTTAGCGAATAGGCTGCTGTTCTGGCGAAGTAACTGTTATTGAAGATTAAATATTTAGAAGGCCCAATTGAGTCGACCAGTAGTTATCAGGCAAAATTATTTGCATGCGTTCTCTGTACTTGGAAGCCGCTACAGGTTATGTTAGAAATTAATGAGAAATCGGTGTTGAAGGTGATTAAATTTTCCCGATTGAGGGGGTCAGTTCCATGTCGATTAACCGGTTGCCGCCTCCCAAAAGAGCCAAAATCATTAAAGAATTCATAAAAGCGTCTTCGATCGTCTATGTTGTAATGGCGGTCGTGGGTTTTGAGATTTGTTGGTGGTATCACCAGAATGTTAAGACTCTGCTTGGTCCGCTGAACTACGAAGTACGGATGACGCTGGGTATTATTTGTGCAGCGACTTTTTTTCTCTATGTTTGTCAGCGCTACATGGAAATGCAATTTCCGTCCTACAAGAATTTTAAAAAATCCCTCGCCTCAATTTTTTCTGGAGTCAATCTGTTTGGCGCAGCCTGGCTGGCACTCTTGTCGTCTGTTGGAGAAGAGATGCTTTTTCGCGGGGCACTTCAGCCATTTTTGGGGATCTGGTTTACCAGCATCTTGTTTGGTCTGCTGCACTTAGATTCTGAGGGTAATGTCAGCGTTTGGACGGCTTGGGCAGTACTTGCGGGCGTGATTCTTGGTGCTGTTGTTAATGTGACGGGATCACTCTGGCCTGCAATCGCGATTCACTTTGTTGTAAATTTTATCGGTATCAGAGGGTTGTCTAAGATCGACCTGAATCCGGCCCTGATGCACGATCCTTCGACAAGGTAGTATTTTTCCGATGTTTAAAGGGCATCCTCAGATCTGTTTGTTTCGCCCTGAAATTCCGCAAAACACGGGAAACATCGGTCGGCTTGTTGCCGCAACTCAGAGTCGTTTGCATCTCATACGGCCGTTTGGCTTTTCTGCAAGTGATAAAAATTTAAGACGCGCCGGTCTTGATTACTGGCCCTTTCTAGATTTGGAAATCCACGATGACCTGGAGACCTTGCTCGGGCGATTTGCCGGACGATTTGCCTATTTTAGTACCAAGGGTACAAAACTCTATACAGAGGTTCCGCTCCATACGGATCTTCTGATTTTTGGGCAGGAAACAAAGGGCCTACCGCCCTGGGTTTTCGAAAAATGGCCTGAGCAAGCCTATAAAATTCCGATTTTTCACGAAGGAGTCAGGAGCCTAAACCTAGCCAATGCTGTCAGTGTGGTGCTATATGATCACCTGATGCGCAAGCGGGGGGCTCTGTAATGGAAATCAAACAGCCAAGTGATGGATTTTTGCGTCAATTCATGACGCCATCGATTTTTTCTGCACGCGGCTACCATATTGATGCACCCGACGTCGAAGTGAAGCTTGATCAAAACGAAAGCCCTTGGGATTGGCCCGAAGTCGTAAAGGACGCGGTCCTGCAAAAGCTTAAGTCGCGTCCGTGGAATCGTTATCCCTCGCCATTTGCGGATGAGCTGGGTGAAAAAATAGCGAAAAAACTTGGTGTGCACGCAAAAAATATTTTGCTTGGCCCCGGATCTAATTATTTGATTGCGCTGGTGCTCCAAACCTTTTCAAAAGCGATGATCGGTAAGGTCGTTCTGGCGCGTCCATCGTTTGCGCTCTATGAGAGTCATTGTCAGTACGAAGGTATTACTTATGAAACCTGGCAGCTCAATTCTGATCTAGAATACGATTTGGAAAAATTGCCCTCGTTGCCCCCGGGTAGCCTTGTATTATTTGCCTCGCCAAATAACCCGGTCGGTAACGTTTTGCCACGTGCTACTTTACAAAAACTCATGCGCCAGCATCCAGATGTTTTGTTTGTTGGCGATGAAGCCTATTGTGAGTTTGCCGAGGAGCCATACACGGATCTTTTGGCAGAGCACTCAAACCTCTTGCTCATACGCACCTTCAGTAAAACCATGGGCGCAGCTGGTGTTCGACTTGGATACATCGTTGCCGGCGAGAACGTTATTGAATTACTGCGAAAGCCAAGGGTGCCGTTTTTAATCAATCAGTTTACTTTGGTGGCTGCCGCCGAGGTACTTGACAACCCAGCCATGGCAAAAATTTTCGATGATATTGTCAAAAATGCCATTCATCAAAGAGAACGAGTTTTCAAGGTGCTTGAGCGCGAGGGAGCTCGCCTCAATTTCAGGGTTAAATCGAGTCAGGCTAATTTTTTACTTTTACGCTGGCAAAATTCCGAGGGAGCGCAGGTTGCCTATCGCCATCTTATGAAGGCAGGAATTTTGGTGAGGGATGTCTCAGCCGCCCCGGGTCTAGCTGGCTGCCTTCGAATTTCCATCGGTACTGAGCCTGAAAACGACAGGCTAATTAAGGCTTTCTTGTCGTTGTGACCAAAATTCCTTAAAGGAACTGATTAAACCCTTCCATGACGTCGGCCGATACTCTCCAGGCCGTCTGATGGGGGAGCGCCAATGTCAGAAAATAACCAAGTCGATTTTTCAAAAATGTTCAATATTCAAAGCCCAACCAAGCTCGATCCCGAGCAGCCGATCATGGTTGTTGAGGATCAGCAGGATCTTCGCCTAATCATAGTTCATCAGCTTAAAAAGCTGCAGTTCACCAAGATTAAACAAGCATCCAATGGCTTGGATGCCTTGGAGATTATGCAGGAAAATCCAGGTATCTCGGGCGTAATCTGTGATCTTGATATGCCCGTTATGGGTGGGATGGAGCTATTGACGGAGCTTCGCGAGAGAACTGATATTGATCGTCCACCGTTTTGTTTGAGTATGGATAACGTGAGTAAAGAACGCCTGATGCTCGCCATTGAAAATGGCGTCGACGAGGTACTCGTCAAGCCTTTTACCCTTTCCGACATTTATCCCAAAGTGCATATGAGTTGGAAAAAGTTTCATAATCCTAAAAATCCCGAGAAAGTCTATGAGATGGCCAAAGTGGCGCTGCGTACGAAGGACTTTGAAAAGGCGGAAAAAATTTACAAACTGCTGGCCGATTCGTCCAAGGACTCGGCTAGGCCGCTGGTCGGTTTGGCGCGTGTTGCTATCGGACGCAATGACCCGATGAAGGCTCTCGAGTATTTGAATGCCGCCGAGGCTCGTAACAAATCTTTTGTTCATGTGTTTTCTGAGCGCGGCTTGATTTTTTCGCTGATGAAATCTTATGACGATGCATACCGCGCGTTTGAGCAGGCGATTGAAATCTCTCCACTCAATCCAGTTCGTTATCAAACTGCGGCCGATGTGCTGTTCAAGCGGGAGCGTTACCCTGACGCGATTAACCTGCTTGAGAAGGCAGTGAAGCTGGGGTTGGAGTTCAAGCAACTGTACCACTATCTAAGCCAGGCCTATTTTGCGACAAAAGACTATCCGAAGGCATTAAAGTATGTGAAGTCGGCGTTAGCCATTGAACCAGAGAATTTGACGTACCTGAACCAGATGGGTATCTGCTTAAAGCAGCAAAATCTCTTCGAAGATGCCAGTAAGGTCTACAATCAGATCATTAAGATTGATCCAGATAATTTGGATGCTTTGGATAATAAGGCTATGATGTGCGAGGCCAAAAATGAATTATCCGACTCTGTGAAGCAAATGTAATGAACCCTCAAAAAAGATACTTCCTTTGCGGTGGCCGAAGCTAAAATTTTGGAACTTCGCTCGAAGCTACCGAAGGCCGGTTGAAAAAATCATCGACAATTCTTATTTATTGGGTCTATCCGCTGGGATAAATGCGGGGATGCCCATTTTTTTTAGGCTCATAGCGGCACTCCATGCGTGTGCGTCACTGTGAGAGATCACGAATACCTGACTAACAGTGCGCAAGAACGGCAGGAATGTCTGTGGATTGTGCGCGTGGAATAGTCGCGCGTCAGGATGAAGTGGTTCAGAATCGATGGTGACCCCGGGGCGCATATCAAGCAAAATGACGCCCTCCTTGCGTGTTTCAGCACTCAGGTCAGAAATTGGCCTATGCAAGTTCTGGTCGAGCTCGAGGCACTCACTAATAACTATCCAAACTTCACCGAGCGGCATGCCACTCATTTCGGCCAGTTCCCCAAGATTGGTGGGGACGGGTTCGCCGATTTTCTTCAAAGCTTCCGGTGGGAGTAGAAATCTCTCGGTTAGCACAACATCAAGATAGAGTAGTCCCAGATCTGATAGAGGTCTTCGGGGATCTAGTTTTTTTTCATGATTTAGCTTGCTTGACATAGGTGTATGAGCAGTATGATTGTTTTTGGGTTTAAGTCAGCTTGCACCGAGTGCAACTGAAGTTTTAGCATTGTTTGTTCAGGAGATCTACGAGTATGCATCAAATGCCACAGTCTCATATTATTCCTTGGCAGGGTCATCATCCGAGATTAGCACGAGGTGTATTTCTTGCCAGTGGTGCGGTGGTCATCGGACAGGTGAGTTTAGCCGAGGATGTAAATGTCTGGTTCAACACGGTAATTCGCGGCGATGTGAATACGATTACAGTGGGTGCACGGACCAATATTCAAGACAACACGACCGTGCATGTGACCTCGCAAACCGGTCCTACGGTGATCGGAAGTGATGTGACCATTGGCCATAATGCAGTTATTCACGCATGCACCATTGAAGATCTATGCTTGATTGGTATGGGTTCGACGATTTTGGACGGTTCGGTTATCGGGCGAGGTAGCTTTGTGGCAGCTGGTAGTGTTGTGACACCAGGAAAAATCATGCCACCCGGGATGATGATTATGGGTTCGCCAGCCAAACCAGTGCGCGAACTAACAGAACAGGAAAAAAAATTTCTCCACACATCTGCCCGTGATTACGTTAAGACAGCGCAGAGCTACTTTGCACCCTAGTCATCAGTATCGTTTTCGCCAATCGAGTCGATGTGATCCATAAGAACCGCCTCGTCGGCGATGCGACCGAGGCCTTGTTCTTCGCAAAATGCTGCGATTGCGTCCAGCTGCTTGGTGAGGCTTTCCTCACTGTGCGCAAGGCTGGTGTAAGCGATGGACGTCTGACCGTCTTCTTGCGCGTTTGAATAGGCCATGGTTGTTACTCGAAAGCGCGCGCGCATTTTGTCAAGGAAGGCAGCCAGTTCTTTCCTGTCAGGCGTGGGAGATCCTGGCTCATATTCGAAAATAATTTTTACTACAGCAAAATACATAATTAACGTCCCCAATCACCTTAAGTATAGCCTTTGTTGCGATTGGACGTAACATTCAGCGTAGTATTTTTTGCGAAGGAAGGGATAGTTTGTACTTAAAGCGTCCCACAGCATAGCGACACGAACCCCTGATTAAAAACCATCGTCGCATCGGCAAATTAGCCCCGCTGGGGGGATGAGTGTCATCGCAAGCCTCCCAGTGATTCGACTTTTGAGCGAAAATTTCAAACTGGCAGGTGCTTGTCTGCAGGAGAGTGGGGCAAGGCTCTCGACTTGACATCACCCTTTGTCGATTGTTTGTCACAAGCCTAGTTATCGTGAGAGTTTGCAGTTGGACGGTTATGGCCGTTAATGCCGCGATGACAGCAAGGCTTGAGACAAGCATTTTTAGTTGGCCGGATCAAAGGCTTGGTCAAAATCTAATTCAAGCTCACTTGTATCCAGGTTTAAGCGTTCCGCAATCGTCGTGATCCGTGCTTTCACCATTTTGCCGAGCCAAGTGACCGCCGTGACGCTGATTAACAGGGCAAAGCAGCTGACAATAATGTATTCCATGGAAACGCTACCATCTGATGAATTTTTAAGCAAAAATTTGCGCCTACGGTCGAGATTCTTTTTAGTATCACTTTTCGTCATGAAGATGCTCCTGAGCGCGGGTGGTTGTAAAGGTCCTGTAAGGCTTGAAGCATAAGCTTTTGGCGAGGGAAACGAGAGCGTCATTTTTAGCTGTTAAAGAGATGTCTTGAGGTGACGTACGGAATGCAAGATCTGTGTCTTTAGCAAATCAAGAACTCCTAGCAACTTTGGCGCGGGCGGGGCTATAATTTTAGTCCAGAAAAGAATCTTTAAGAGTAAAATGTTTCTTTAATATCTTGATGTTGTCGCTTCAAGGGGAAGAAAGTCTATGGCTGCTTCAAACGTGTCGGATCACACAACGCCGGTGGGCTCGGAATCAATGTCATTAGAAGTGGCTCACGACGTGTCCATCAAACTTCGTGAGGCGATCACCTCACTCATTTTTGGCCAGGAAGAGTTGATCACAGAGACGCTCGCTTGCCTACTGGCGGGCGGTCACATCTTGCTGACGGGAGCGCCTGGGCTGGCTAAAACAACTTTAGTCCGCGTTTTCGCCAATGTTCTTGGACTTCAGTTCGGTCGTGTGCAGTTCACGCCAGATCTACTGCCGTCGGATATTTTGGGTAGTGAAGTTTTGAATATTGACCCCGAAACCTCACGTCGTAGTTTTGAGTTTTCTCGAGGACCGATTTTTACAAATTTACTTTTAGCTGACGAAATCAATCGGGCGTCGCCAAGAACACAGTCAGCCTTGCTTGAAGCAATGCAAGAGCGCTCAGTTACAGTGGCAGGTAAGCGGCATGTGCTGCCACAGCCTTTCTTGGTTTTTGCCACACAAAACCCGTTTGAATCGGAAGGCACATTCCCGCTGCCGGAAGCGCAAATGGACCGTTTCTTGATGCATTCTTTGGTGGACTATCCTTCAGCTGACGCCGAAGAACGGATGCTTGCAGCACACGCAGCTCGAGAGTTAATTGGCGAAAAAGTTGAGTGGAAAGTCAAAGAAGATCGCCTGCCATCAGGCACGTTATTGCACGTTATGGAGCGTGTGCGTCAGGTTCGTGTTGATGATGCCTTGATCTCGGTTATTAAAGACTTAGTGCGTTCATCTCGACCAGAAGACTCTCTTTGCCCCAAGCATATCAGAGAGGCGCTTTGGTACGGGGCTGGACCGCGAGCGGGGATTAGTTTGATTTCGGCAAGTAGAGCTTTTGCCCTGATGTCAAATAGTGAAGTTGTAAGGTGGCAGCATATCAAACGCATGGCAAAGCCTGTTTTGCGCCATCGCATAAGATTAGCCGCTCACGCTATGCGCGACGGCATGACGGAAGATCAAGTTGTTGAAACTCTGATTGAACGGGTGCAGGCAGAGCGGGGCAATCAGGCACTTGGTATTTCGTAACCGTTTTTAAGTGCAGATGACAAACAAGCTGCAACCGCGGAAGTCTAATGGAGACGCACATAAGTCGACAGTATACTCTGGCAGAGATCGAGCCTGGATGGCCCGAAGATATGTCTATTAAGCGAACGAAGGCATCACCCCGAACCCAAGGGTCGATGCGGATGTCGCTGCGCCGCGTTTCCAGGACGCCTGAGAACTCGCGAGCCTATGCGCATGGTGACCCAGTGAGTCTGATCGATTGGAAGGCTTTTGGGCGAACTGATGAGCTCGTGATTCGCGAGCATCGCGACGAGGCTTCAGCGCGCGTATTGCTTGTGTTTGATTTGGGCCAGACCTTAAAGTGGCCTACAAAGTCAGATGTCGAGTTTCATGGTGGTATCAGTCAGGCGATCGCTAAGTCGGAGTTGGCAATCCGAATTCTTCTTTATTTTGCGCACGCTCATCTGACTTTTGGAGACAGTGTGACCATTGCTTGCATTGACGGAGGACAGTCCAGTCAAAAGTCTTGGTCGCCAAAGGGTCCTGCAGAGATTTTGAGAGTGCACGAAACCTGCATACAGCAGGGGTTCTCTGAGGGCTTAATGTCGTTCATGGGTGAATCAGATCAAGGGCAGCGACGCTTTGATATTGCGTGGCTGATGAGTGATTTTCTCGGTGAGGGTTTTCTAAATGATTATTTGCAAACGACCACCCTCGGTAGCTCGCCAGCGCCAAATTTGACCGCCCAAATATCGAAAATCATCGATGCCAAAGACCTACGCGTCTTGCATATATTCAGTTGGCTTGAAACCATCTCTGATTGGATGGATGGCGCGACATCCTACCGAGACGAAGGTGGTGACCATAAGGTCTATCTGGGTGATCAGTTAAAGCAGGCGGGTGTTTGGGCTGGTGAAATTGCGCAATGGCGAAAAACGGTGGAATCGAGCGTTAGCGCTTTAGGTGGAGTCTACCTTGCGGTTGATGACCGAATGAAGGTGGCAGATCTTTTTCACTGGCTGGCCAATGAGGCGGTCACACGATGATCAGCGCCGTGGGTCAATTTATTTTTAACTGGTCCGGATTTTTTGTCGCAACAGGCTTGTCTGTGGCGATCGGTTTATGCGTTTGGTGGCTTGTGCGAAAGAGGCTTAGAGACTTCTGGTTGCCCGTAGTTAGAGTGTTTAAACTGCCTGCCAGTCGTTTGCCACGGATCATTATCCAACGCCCCCCATTGGTTCCTTTCCTATTGTTTCTTATCTGTGCGGTTTTGCTCCTGATATGGTCTTTAGCGCCAAGCACCAAGATTCTTGTTAACGATGAGCCTGGTGTGAGCCGAGTACACGTGTTTATTGATATGAGTCCGTCCGTGTCGGCTCAGGTTTCCATCGGTGACTTGTCAAAAAAATTCGCAATTTTGCTCGAGCAAATAGGTCCCAAATCCAGGGTTACTTTTGGGACAAGTCATGGTGACAATATTTACGAGATGACCAGTCCTGCTGAGGCAGCTGGAGTTGTATCGGGCTTGGGCTTTCATCGTGGTGGAGCAAAAATTGGCTCTGGCGTGCGTGGGCAGATCACTCGCGTTGGCGATGTTGATCAGCTTTTTGTCATATCGGATCGTGATCAACATAGTTGGATGGGTTTCCAGTGGCAGTATTTGACTGTCGACGGCGAGGTTCATCATGTGGATGTCGACGATCCTGGGCGAAGGGCGACGAAGCCGAATGTATTTATCCAAGACGCACGCTACCTGAGCAGCGCTGGTTCCCAAACTATGGACTGGGAGGTTGAGATATCCTTGGGTGTGCTGACTGTACCGGTGTCAGGAACTCTCTCGGCCATGGTAAGTGGCGATGTGGTTGGTGTAGCCAATTGGGAGATACCTGCCGGCCGCCGTAGCAGTGTGGTTAGTTTATCGTGGCCTACTGCAAAGGTAAGTGGCGATATCCTGGATCCATCTGTGGAATGGTTGCTGGAAATTTCTGGCGGTGATCTGCTGCAGATGGACAACAAATTTCTTACCCCGTTGAAGGGTCGACGCGATCTCGTTGTTTTAGTTGGTGAGCCATCGGGTGAGCTTCGTCTTGAAGATCCGCTGGTAGCATTAGAGACAGCCTTGCGAGTTTCTGGCTATGCTGTTTCTCGCTATGACCGCTGGCCCCAATTAAATCCATCGGAAAAAGTTGGGGAATTCGATGGCACAGGTACCGTGGTGCTGTTGGCATCAGATACATCCAACCTTGATTTATGGTGTCCAAAGACTTTGATGAAAGCCAATGAATTGACTAGGGCAGGGCCAATTTGGGTGACTCCGCGCTCAATCAAAGACTCCTATGCGTCAGTTTGCCGTTGCTTGGCCAACCTTGGCGCAAGAATTACGAGAGACATGTGTGACAGTCAGATGTCCAGGGCAGATTGGATTGAACTTCTTGGTGCGGTTGGTGCTCGGCAGGTTGGCGGCAACATCGGCGAAGCGTCCGGCAGCATGGCTATGATGTTGTCGGCGTCAGATCTGCCAAGAAATGTCGTATCATTCACGGTCCCGTTAAGACCAACCCCTGAAATCGGGCTAAGTTGGGGCATTTTCCCAATCATGGTCAAAGACCTAATGCGCTTCAGCCATGGCAAGGATTTAGGTGGTGGCGGTGATGGATTAGGTGCCGGAACTGCATGGCCTCGCCTAGTCGATGTAGCTACTGCCATTCCCGCGGATGATAGTATGGCAGAGCAGTGGACCCAAATTTTTCGCT
>JBAXLR010000066.1:0-14273 GCA_037134655.1 bacterium
CATCGGGATCACCGTATCCAGGGCCTGGGTGGTTGTGCGTTTGCTGATGATGGCGTTCGAATCGAGCTTAGTCGTGGCTTCGGTACAGATCCATCTCTCTGCCTTTGGGCGAGCTCGTTGATGAGAGGCAATACCAGTCTCAAAGATGTGATTCTGATTTCTGAGAATGCTGATGGAGTAGAAGTCGCTCGCTACGTTTTGCGAATGTCGCAACCTGTAGCCTGGACTGTGGAAGCCAGCAATCCAGAAGTTGGAGGACTCCATGAAAGAGTTGAGTTTGCTGTTCAGAAAGTTGAACGGCTTTAATAGTATCTTAAAACTTTGTAGTGTCATCGTTGCCACGGCTTCCGCCGCTTGCAGTAGTTACATTTCTACCGATGGCGTCAATGTCATTGCGCGAGACAACACTCGAGAGCGCAGTCTTCCTTTAATCTCCATTTCGGATTCAGTACGTGAAAGCTGGTTTGAGCTTCGCTCAACGACGGCTTTAGAGGTTTCATCTCCAGTAAGAGTTAGCGCGAAATCATGTATCGACCGCAAGTTTACATTTGGCGCCACTTTTAGAGTCTTGGGACAGAATTTCGACGCTGCATTTGAGGAAGAAGGTGACCAACTGACTGTGGCATTGGTTGAGGACTCTGAAACTAAGCTCACGGGAATTAGTTTGCCATCGGGTGTCAAAGATCAAATTTGCTCGGTCTCCAGACCTCAGAATTCTCAAGTTATTGCGATCGATGATAAGCACCTTAAAGAGCTGCAAGATGCGATTACGATGGCGCTAGCAAAACTCACCCCCGATTGTCGTGAAATCAAGTTTGAACCTCGAGCAATTGCTTGCAAACTCGATCAGATGATGCCGCAGGTGGCTGTTGTTAAGACGGAAGAGTTTCAACGAGCCATGATCAGAAAGTGGAGTCGGCAACCTTACATTCTGGCAAGACGAACGGGCGTCGTTAGCACGCTTGCGCGAGCTGCCACGAATATTGGTAACGACGAGGCTTTTTTAAAATTTTGCAAGGTTCTGCAATTTAGTCTTCCGGAGGAGCTACCGATTGTCATGACGTCAAGGCGGTGGCAGTCTGCTCTGTGCTCAGGTGAAAGTCAGAGTCGTCGAGAAGCTGCTTTTTATGGGCTAGCCAAAGGCGCTCAAGAGCTAGATATGCTCCGGGAGCTCTACGAGGGTACAAGCAGGGTTGGTGTCTTAAGTGTCAAGATTCCCGGAGCGGAGATTCCAAAAACCCAAGAATCACTTTTGCGTCAGCCTCTGCGTGTGGTGATTGCACCGGATGAACATGTGTCCCAAAAGCTAGTCGACCAGGCGAAAAGATATCTGGGTCGAGCGGATCGCGAGGATAGGCCAAGGAGAACGTTAAGGGGTAAACGGGGCTCCAAGCATCGAAAGTTTTTTGAGGTTGCCCGCATAAATAAAGAGCCGCAAGTAAGTACTGTTGAGCCTGTAGAAATGTGTTGGCATCCAGTTTTTGGCGAGGCCTATGGACTCCTGCGTATTGCTGACGGCATGAAATTGACGGGCAAAGGGTTTAGCCTGGAGTGTGGCTACATGGAAGATCGCAGCGATAGTGTCGAGTCCGAAGTTGCAGCGTTGTCAAAATATCTATTACAGTCACTAAGTTCTGAGACCGAGTTTGTTTTAGATAACGGCCAGTCAAAACTTCTTCGCCTGCCGGAGGGTAACTACCGTTACACAGTTCAGCTTTTACCCGAAAACCCGCTTGATTCTGACGGGGTCGATGAGGATAGCGTCCCCAAGACGTCGGGTGAACTGAATTGGGATTCGACTAAAAGACATTCGATCCGCTCTTGGTAAGTAGCTGAAAATATTAATTTTTTTATTTTGAAAAACCCTCCTTATTGACGCGGCGGGGGTTTGCCATTATACGCTCTTTCATTCGGACATTACTGGATTTTTTGCCAGTTCCTGACCTGTAAAAAAGGTCGCCGATTGAGGGGGTTCAGGATGTTGGATATTCTAAGTGATGGTTTTCGCGCGGCTCGTCAAGCCTTTACCGGCAAAGCGACGCTTTCAGAAGATAATATTGAAGCAGCCATAGGTGCGATCAGAAAGAGCTTGCTCGAAGCTGACGTCGAGTATGGCGTGGCAAGGGATTTCATCGCAAGGGTAAAAGCTGAGGCGCTTGGCACAAGTGTATCGTTGAAAGCCGGTACTGGTGACCAAAAAATGCGAGTCACGCCGTCAGATCATTTCGTGCGAATTTGTAAGTCTGAACTTGAAGCGCTAATGGGTGAACACGATTCATCTATACGCTTTGCGACCAACAGGCCAACTACGATCATGATGGTTGGTCTTCAAGGTAGTGGTAAAACGACCTCTTCAGGCAAATTGGCCAATTATTTAAAAACAAAATTTAACAAAAAACCGCTTCTCGTTGGCGCCGACGTCTATCGACCAGCGGCGGTCGACCAATTGAAAGTTTTGGGCAGTAAGCTCGAGGTTCCTGTTTTTCATCTGGTAGGTGTCAAGCCCCAGGAGATCTGTGAGCGAGCGGTTGATAAGGCCTACGAGCTTGGGTGTGATGTCGTGATCCTAGACACGGCCGGCCGCTTGGCTATCGACAGTGCCTTGATGCAAGAGCTAGATGAAATCAAAGCGAAGACAAAGCCCGACAACATCTTCTTTGTTTGTGATGCAATGATGGGCCAAGACGCCGTCACTACTGCCAAGTCGTTCAATGATCGTTTGGATATTTCCGGTGTGATCATGACTAAGCTCGACGGTGATACCCGTGGCGGTGCGGCACTGAGTATCAGGAGAGTCACTGGTAAGCCACTTAAGTTTCTGGGCGTTGGTGAGGACTTGGGGCGTTTGGAAGAATTTCGACCCGAAGGACTAGCTAGCCGCATTCTTGGAATGGGCGATGTGGTCGGCTTGATGGAAGACTTCGATCGTGTCCATACCGGTGACAAAGAAGCCGAAATGATGAAGATGTTGGACGGCCAATTTTCATTCAAAGACTTCTACCAACAATTATCCATGATTCAACAAATGGGATCGTTGAAAGACATCATGGCTAAGCTACCCATGCAGGGAATGATACCAAAAGAGGTCAATCTTGATGATGGTGAGCTGGTAAAAGTCAAATCGATGATTGATTCTATGACAGAGCAAGAACGTTTGAATCCAGCGGTATTCAATGAAAGCAGGATCAAGCGAATCGCAAAAGGCAGTGGTACAAAAGCAAGTGATGTCCAGGATTTGCTAAAGCGATTTAAAGCCATGAGGCAAATGATGGGGATGATGGGCAAAGGCTTAGGCGGTATGCTTGGAAAAATCCCTGGAATGGGAGGCCTTGCTCAAATGAATCAAATGCGCAAAATGGCTCAGAGTATGATGTCTGGTGGGATGCCAGCGGGCTTCCCCGGTATGCCCGGGATGGGTGATATGTTTGGTGGAGGATCTGCCGCAGCGCCTAGAAAAATTGATCGCGACAAGCTCAAAAAATTGCGTAAAGCAGCAAAAGACGCTCGCAAGAAGAATCGACGATGAACGACACCAGCCAAATAACAACCACAGGCGGTAGCCACAGTGTCGCCAGGCGCAAGGTCCATATCGAGACTTGGGGCTGCCAAATGAACGTGGCTGACAGCGAGCGTATGTTGGCTCTGCTCGAGGCCCAAAATTACGAATTGACCAAGTCTGGTCCAGAGGCCGCTGATCTTATTTTGCTTAATACTTGTCACATCCGGGAAAAAGCACGCCACAAAGTTTTGTCGCGTTTGGGTGTTTTAGATGAGTTGAAACAGAAAAATCCGGAACTCAAAATTGCCGTCACTGGATGTGTAGCGCAAGCTGATGGCAAAAAGTTGCTGGAGCTAGCGCCCCAAATTGACGTTTTACTTGGCCCGGGAAAAATTGAGGAACTTCCAAATCTCTTAAGTGAGTCGACCAGGCTCGGCACGCAAACCATGGCGACGGGGTTTGATCGGCACCGGGACGCAGCGGAGGCAGGTCGGACGCAGCCAAATAATGCTGAGAGCATCAATATTCCATCTGTGTCGGGAAAAAAAGAAGTTACGAGATTTGTGAATATTATCCAGGGCTGCAATAACTTTTGTACTTTTTGTGTTGTTCCCTTTACGCGTGGTCGAGAAATCAGTCGTCCTATTGAGGATATTCGCAAAGAAGTTCAATACCTCGTGAGTCAGGGGGCTCGTGAAGTTACACTTCTTGGACAGAATGTGAATAGTTACGGGCTGGACTTCCTTGAAACCGAAGACGTGCCCGCCGATGGTGGCCCGTTTGTTGACCTTCTCAAGGTCATTGGTGAGATTGATGGCCTTGAGCGGCTGAGGTTTACCACGTCAAATCCGCATGATTTTACTCGTCCTCTGGCCGACTTATTCGCATCCCAGCCAAAACTTGGTCGCTACATGCATTTGCCAGTTCAAGCTGGCAACAATCGCACCCTTGAGCGCATGAAGCGAAAAGTGACGGTGGAGCAATATCTTGAGCGAATTTATTGGCTCCAAACAGCAGTTCCCGGCATCGCTATCAGCACCGATATCATTGTGGGTTTTCCAGGGGAGACCGACGAAGAGTTTGAAGATACCCTGCGGCTTATGGAGAGGATTCGATTTAGCTTCGTTTACGCTTTCAAATACTCCCCGCGTCGTGGCACCGCGGCAGCTCGCTTCTCAGATCAAATCCCTGAGGCTGTCAAAGACACTCGCTTGGCTCGTTTAAACGCGCTGCAGGATAAGATTTCGCTCGAGCTTGCGCTTGCAGATGTTGGCAGGACCAAAGACGTCCTTTTTATTTATGAAAGTCAAAAATCACCAGGTATTTGGGTGGGCAAAACACCTGAGTTTCGTACTGTCCGAGTTAATAGTAAGGATGATTTACTCGGTAGGACATTACCAGTCCACGTCACCGGCGGTAACAAGATCGCCTTGCTTGGCGAGCTAATTCACGGGTAAATCAGCGGAAAAACGCGTAGAAATCAAACGTAAGGCTTTTTTGCTGAGGGTTTGATGTTTCTAAGGTGATTTTTCCGTGAACGCTACCAGGCTGATTGCCTGGATTTTTCAGCTCGAGTTTAACCTTTTTTTCGTTTTTTGTTGTTTTTGTTACTTCAACTTTCATGAGGTCTGAGCCCACATTGGTTTTTGTGCCATTAACATTCATTTCAATACGGTTATTCGTGATGTCGAATGCCGATACCGATGTAATGGAAATTTGTCGCAGTGACTTTTCCGAGGCTAGAACTGAGCCGAACTCAACATAAGCAGGGGTGAGAGCGATCTCACCGCGAATCGTTGCACGCACTGGGATCGGCATGTCCGGTAGAGCGGAGGAATTATTTTTCACCCAAATGGTGTCTTTTAGAAAGCCAATAGGTGCATTCGCTTTAAGTTTAACGGTAATTATAAAATCCTGGCCGTCTTTGCGGTAGTTGACTTCAAAGTACTCTTGATTGAATCTGATTTTATCAATCCGAAGCTCATTTTTAGTGTTGCCTTTGACCCGGATGACTTGCTCGGGTGACTGATTCAGAACCACTTCACCGAAATCAGCCAATGGTGGTGTAGCGTTAATTTCACTGTTCACAGTTGCCGCAATCGTCAGTGTTCTGTCAGGCATTGAACGTTCGTTGGTGATCACTGTAATCGCCTTTGACACTCTACCTGTATAATCTTTTGTGTCAAAAATGACTTCGATTGACCCTCGGTCACCTGGAGCATAAATCTTGCCTTTCACAGTCTCAGGCGTGGTGCAGTCGCAAGCCGCTTGAATTCCTTGAATCGTGAGAGGACCTTGACCAATATTCTTAAACTGAAAGGCCGCGGTTAGTTTTTGCCCGCGTTTGACGGCTCCAAAATCAACGACAGGTTTTTCAAACGAGATGACACCGGCGGGCTCATTTGTCAATTTATTGCTCTTTTTTGCGCTCGAGCGTTCACGAGTGGAAGCATTGAGGTGGTTGCTGGGAGCAAGTCCTATCAATACTAAAGCGGTCAGAACTGAAAGTTGATGCCTCATAATGCCAAGATTCCTGAATTAATGATGTTTTTGTGTGTTTCTCATGTTATCGCACATGCCCCGACTGGGCAAGTTTTGCCCGTTAAGTTGCCGATTAATAAACCGAATATTCATAAAACCAAAAGGTGAAACCATGACAGTATTAGCGCCCTTTTTTAACGATTTAAGTAGTGCTCTAAAAAGTCTGCAATTTGCTGATTTCATCCCCACAATTCTTTGGATGCTGTGGATAACTATTCTCTTCATAAAGTTGAAGGGAATTGATCTGCGGGATGATTTGACTAAGTTGTGTTACATGGTTGTCGTTTCGGCCATTGGTGGCCTACTTCTGATAGCATTACCGACCGTTTGGGGAAGCTATCGCACCCCTCTTGAAAATGTGTTGCTCGCCGGTTTATTTATTGCAGCCGCATATTTCCGCTGGATACTTGCCGGCGGCACGGCAGGCCCTCAGACAGTTACTAGCAAGAGTAAAAGTGATGTTAAAGCCAAGTAATTCGATGTATTCAGCGGAGGAATAGAGAATGTCAAAACAAAGCACAGCTAAAACTGCGAATTCAAAATATATGACAATGAAAGTTTACGGGAAGCGCCGACTTTTCGTTGTTATGATGGCAATCTTTGGCACGGGTCTGTTTGGTTTTTTATTTAATGTTGATGCCTTTGCCGGACCTAATGCCAACTGGGCGCTTTTAGCTATGGGAATCGTTGCGGTTTTCATGATGCTGATACCAAATACGGAAGAATGGCAGTATGTCCCTTGGCAGGACGCCGGACAAAAATGCGAAAAAGACACAAATGATTAACAAATCGATCAATTAGTTTAGTTGGCCGTATTTGCAGACTTTGGCTCGAAATTTGCCATTTATAAACATCTTGCGACTAACTTTGGCGACGATAGAGCCTTCGATGAACTCGCTAGTGAGTTTGGTAATTCTGATTTTTCCAGACCTGGCAAATTTATATTGCTCAGATTGTGGCAGACTTGGATCAAAGAAGGCGGCGCTTGCTTGACGCTGTTGTTTAACTTGTTCGAACATGTCATCTTCCGTTTCAAGGCGAGCGGATCTTGCGGCGATTTTCATCTCTCCCAATTTTCCGTCAATTGAAATTATAGCTTCGCGCCCATCACCAATCTGCTCTGATTTATCGGGGCACGCATTTTTGGGCTTAGCTGACACCAAGACGATCATAAATTGCTGGCCTTCCGGCAGTTCGGCTTCGGGATCCGTGTATGCGTAGCTATAAGCCCATTCGCTGCCCGAGATCGCGCCCTTGGCATCGCTTTTCAAATAGCCCTTAAAGTCGTAAAGGCTTTTACAAGAAGGCAGCATGGTAAAACACAAAATAGACGCAAAATATTTCGTCATTTTGGCGACTTGAGGTGGCATCGGTCTATTTTCTTCCTATGCTTCCATCGAATAAAATCAATTTTCTACGGCTATTTCCGATCATTATAGCAAATTTTTGGCTGGAGTGATTGGGTGAAGAAACTGCTGGCGAGTATTTGCCTACTGATAATTTTGTGTGGTTGCGCAGGATCAAGATCCTCACTTGATCTTTCTCTTTCAGCGTCGAGAATAATGGATAATGTTGTTCTAATTGAGCCTGAATTGCGTCGTTTTGAGTCTTCTGGGCCCTTCAGTGTCATGTCTCGATTTGACCGGGAAATAACTTTGGATCTTGAGAATAGTCTTGTAATCGACCATTTCTTTGCACGTGCCAGTGATAAATTGCCAGTGATTATCATAAGTCACGGAAACTTTTCCAATAAGCGGGCCCATCGCGCCCAAGCTCGGCACCTTGCAAGCTGGGGATTTCATGTGGTCTCGGTAGAATCACCCAATCGTAATCAATGGCTTGAGAATGGTAGTCGCCTGAAGAAACTTGCCGAAATATTGCACGGTTTCCCAAAAATGTTGGGAACAAATGTGGATAGGTCAAAAATTATATTTGTTGGTCACTCGTTTGGTGGCAGTGCGGCCATCCTGGCGACTGGTGAGGGTGCCCCAGTGATGGGTGCCGTGTTGCTTGATCCGGCAGTAGTCCACAACAAAGTAGTCGATGCGATGAAAAAATCAGATATCCCCGTAGCTCTCTTAGGATCTGATAAACGAATTTTTTCGGCTCGCGGACGCTCTCGATTTTTGAAATATATCTCTGGCGAGATGCTAGAGGTTTCTGTGCCTAAATCCACTCACGATGACGCGCAAGGTCCCAGCGTTTTTTCTCAGGCGGCCCTCGGTTTTGATCCCTTTACCTCAGAGGATAATCAGGCTCTTTTCAGATCCATGCTTACGGCTTCTGTCATTGGAATCGCTTCCAGCGGGACTCTAGATTTCTCTGCCAAGTTATTATCAAAAGCTGCAGCCCATGGAATTCTCGAAGACTTCAAGTACCGGAGCAGCTTTTAGTCTTAACTAGGTTAGTGGAGTTTTTCTAAGAGTTTCAGGTACGGCTACTCGTGCGGCAATCCCATGACGTTTGCGTGCGGTAGATAACGCATCACTGACGACGAACCATTCTATATCACGAATGATTTCAATAGGTGGACGAAGCTGCTGAATCGTTTTGAGGGCATTCATGTGGCTTGGGTAGAGTATTGTGCTCAGTCGACAAACAAACTTTACAAGAGCGACGGTCAGTTCTTCATGGCGGGACTCTTGGGCGCAAACGATAAGGTCGTTCCAGGCGGATCTCTCCACGGAGTTCAGCGAGGCGAGCCACTTGCTGACTTTGGCCGAAATTTTACCGTTAGGGTTGCGCCCAATTAACGGTAGAACTGCTCTGGCATTTTGTTCCAAAACCTCCAGACTCCAGCCCCATGATGTGATGGACAGGCGCTCAGCAATCGAGCGAAATGCTAAGAGCCATGGGCTAGTAATTATCGCTTGGGCAAACGGTGCGGCTGGATCCGGCAACATATGAACGCCCATTAGTTCAATGACCTTTTTGGGAGACTGCGCCAGTGCAGAGGATGATTTGAGAGCTTCAATAATCGCTCGCTCACTTGCGGATGTGCCGGCCAAGGCTGAAGTGGTGTGACTGCCTGGATCACTGAGGGCTGTTAGATCGTTGATTTTACCGCCCAACTTGCATAGTGCGTAAATTAATTTTTTTGCCACTGACGGAAGGTCAGTCAATGCTGCTTCAACATCTTGTTCTACAAGAGTTACTGGTTGGTAGATGGAACGATGTTCTCCACTAATATCCCACGCGGTTTTAATGGATTCTGGCAAGATTTCCCTGGCCGAAAGCACCGTGGCGATACGCCAAGCTGTGTCGGACGTATCAGATTGTGCCGCCAGATTCCACATTTGTACTAGTTGGCGATTGGTGAATCCTCTTCTTTGTCCAGTTTTCGTGAGCATACTCAGAGCAAATCCAGTGTTCCGTGAGGCGAGTGCGTTTTTAGCAATTTCGACCAGGAGTTGATCTGGTATGCCAACGCAGAGTGAGAGGTAGGATTCGACTGTATCCTTGCTTGCAAATGCCCCTTCAGACGCCAGCCGCAAGGCTGCTGCTGCTCGCTTGCGGTCCCTTTCGGGAAGAATGGTGCTGTCGTTAATCCATTGGCGTGCGGCCTTAGTCAAGTCTCGCCAGGACCAGGGTAGGTTGGTTTGAGAGGATTCAAGTGACTTCAACGCGTTAAAGGCTGCCCATAAGACGTCCTCGCCAAGACGAGGATTAGTGACATATTTGTGCAAGGAAGCGGTCGCGAACAGAATGAGTTCTTTATTGGATTGCGGTTTGATTGCTTGAACTGCGCTCCATAGTGCGCCATCAATGTCTGGTCCATGGAAAACGATGGATTGCTCGTAAAGCGGTTGAAATAAACTCGGTAACAGATCGATGAGTTCTCGATTTTTAATAATTAACTCACCAGCGGCCCGCCAAGCATCAGGATTTTTTGGTACCCACTTCAGAAGTGACTTTAAAATGAGATCGAGAGCGGATCGGTTGGGGTCTTTGTTGCCGCCCAGCTTTCGGGTCGTATCACAAAAATTTGAAAGCAGCGATAGACGCTCCTGCCACGACTGCGCAGACTCAATTCTGATGACATAGCTATTTTTTTCGCGGTCCACTGTGCCGCTATCAAACCTCAGAATTAGTTGCAACGCGGTTTCCCGCTCATCACTGCCATCAGGCAAATTTAAAAATAAATCTTTGGCATCTGCGCTGTAACCTAGACCAAGCGCCAATTCTCCAGCGCGAAACACGAGCTGCTCGCGTGTCATGCCAAAATGTCTTGCCCTTGAGAAACTTCCCAAGATCCGCTCTTGATGTCGTCGGAAGTACATCCATGCAGCAGTTTTATCAGAGCTTGTGGCAACTCGCAGAAAGATGTAGGTCATCTCGATGCCGCTAAGTTTGGAGTCGTCTCGCTCTTTTGCAATCGTCCAATAAAGTTGATCCAAATATTGCTGGGGCGCGTGTTCGATGATGAAATCACGAAGTCGCGGATGGAGATACCAATAGAAGCCTTTTTGTCCAGACGTCATCAACTTCGCAAAAATTTCGAGTGTCTCGGAAGGGCTAGCCTCAACAAAAGCCGTCTCTAGAATGCGTGCGGCTTTGATGAGAGTGGGCGCACTTTGATAATGGGTCCAGAGGACGGAAAAAATCACATGCCAAGGAGCGCCAGCACCGACCAGGTGTCGAATTTGAGCCTGCATCTGCACTTCTGCGGTGTCCTCTGCAAGGGGGGCTGAGGTGGCGTCTGGTAAATTTGTCGACAATTTACTAGGGTCGTTTTGCGTCAAGCCAAGAGACGCCAATAGCTCTGCACGTACAGATGCTACAGAGTCATCGCTTAGTCCGTGCCAACGACTAAGTCTGGTGAGGGCTAACTTGGTTTTGAGACTAGACGAAGCGTCTGTCCTTGTTTTGTCCGCACTCATGATAAGAGAGCCAACCTCGTAGCTAAAATATGGGTCTTGCCCATAAATTATAACACGAGGGGCACAGATTATAAAAATTATAGACTTTATAAAATTTTAAAATAATCTTTAGCGTCGATACCGAATTTTTGAATTTTTCTAAGGAGAGTGACTTTGGTCATCTGGGTGGCCTCGGCCGTCTGATTGATTCGGCCGTTATACGCAGTCAGTGCTTTCACTATAAACTCTCGCTCAAATCGATCCTTTAATGCAGGAAAATTTAGCTCGTCGTCATCGCATATGAACTGAGATTTGACGGCGGAACCGTCAGGGTCTATCTGATTAGCAGATGTCATCCGAGCAGTCGCAATTTCATCGGCATAAGCTGCACCTTGAACACTGCGAGCGAGGTCGGCCTTCGAATCACGCAGCGTCTTTTGTGTTGTGACTACCGTGGTTGTGTTACTTGACTGGAGATCAAAGGATGAAAGTTGCAACAAGTCTGTCGTTTCTAAAATAAATGCCCGTTCCAACGAGTTTTCTAGCTCGCGGATGTTTCCTGGCCAAGGGTATTGCATCAAGAGCCGCATGGCGTCATCACTGATGCCTGTCACTCGTCTTTTGTGACTTTTGTTGAATTTCTTCAGCAAATACTGGCAAAGGTCATGAATATCCTCCTTGCGATCACGTAATGGAGGTAGCTGTATCGGTAACACGTTTAATCGGTAGTAAAGGTCTGCGCGGAATTTGTTCTCGTTGATCATTTGCTCTAAGGGTTTGTGGGTAGCCGTGATGATTCTAACATCGGCCTTTATGTCTTGATTACCACCAACCAGGGAGTAACAACGTTCTTGCAGCACTCGAAGTAGCTTCACTTGCGTCGCTGGACTAATATCTCCGATTTCATCAAGAAACAGTGTACCGCCGTCAGCTTGTGCGAATTTTCCTAATTTTCGACGGTCGGCTCCAGTGAATGCGCCTTTCTCATGGCCAAACAATTCACTTTCAATCAGTGACTCGGGGATGGCTGCGCAGTTAATGGCAACAAATGGACCATGCTTACGGTGACTGTTGTAGTGTAGTGCTCTAGCCACCAATTCCTTACCAGTGCCGCTTTCGCCGCGGATCAGTACTGAAGTGTCGACTTTGGCTAATTTGTAGATAACGTCAAATACTTGCTTGAGTTGAGAACTACCACCAACAATAGTTTTGCCCTCATCAAATTCAAGTTTAGGGGCAGCAAAGCTCGCCTCCAGAACCATGTTGTTTGCCGTCGTCGCTTTATCAAGAAGTTTGGATAATCTTTCTGGCGCAACTGGTTTTTGCAAATAATCGTAAGCACCATGTTTGATCGCAGTTATTGCATCATTCATGTTGGAGTAGGCCGTTGCAATAATGCAGAAGATTGACGGGTTAATGGTCTTAATCCGCGAGAGAGCATCCAGACCATTCATGCGAGGCATGTTGACATCAAGGATGACGATTCCGATGTCGGGGTGGCGTTCCACCATCTCAACACCCATGACGCCGTCTTCGGCTTCGAGGACGACAAATCCACGTTTCTCCAAGACTGAGCGCAAAATGAGACGCAGTGTGCTGTCATCATCAACAAGCAGAGCCTTCATGGTAGCCCCCAAGGTAAGCCATAGAAAATTATAAAAATCTAAAGCATTACGATTAAAATTATTAAAATAAGACCGCCCAGTGTGACCATAACTATCACGGTGGTCACAAAAGTCAACCATTTTCTTTAGAAAACATTGAAATTTTTAAGGATTAAACTATGGCTTTAAAATATTGCCCTAATGCAAAGTTCCTAAGTTTTCGGTTTCTGAGGTAATTTCGGTCATCAGACCGTCAATGATGGACCTCGCTTCGTGCGTCAACTCATTATTTTTACTAGCCGTTTCTAGTGCCTCCCGAGCGTCTTCAGGACGCCCGAGGCCAAGGTTTGCCTGGGCTAGATGCACGAGTAGCTGCCACGGAGTTTTTTCTCCGCTTTTACTTTGCCAAACAATTGTTGGAATTTTATCGAATCGACCTGCCATCCCAAGCACGGCCGTGTACTCAATGAGAAAGGGAAGGTCTCTGACACCATTATTCCAAAAGACCTCCAACGCATTCGCCTTTGTTACGGCGTCATCTGGATTTTTTAGATCACAGGCAAGGGATGTCCCAGCCCACGAGTTTTTCTCTGAGGCTAATCTTGCGATATTTTTTGCCAAGGTTTCTTGACTCAAATTTTTTCCGTCACCGCTTTGTTCGAGCCATGCGGCAAGCTCCCAAAGACGGGTGTTTTCTTGGTCCACATCAAGGCCGGCAAGACACCACTCACGCGCTTTTGCATAAAGCTCATCATGGCAATAAATCTGTGTCAGATTAATATAAGGCGCGGGTTCTTCGGGAACAATTTTCTGAGCCGCAACAAATGCTGACTCTGCTCTAGCCAAGTCTCCCACCAACATTGATGCGTTGCCGTAATGAAGTTGGGCTCTAAAATCCCCGTGCGGGAAAAGCTGTTGATACGAATCAACGAACTTTATCGCCAGCAGTGGAAAATTCATTCCAACCAACTCTTCAAGAATGTCGACTAGATGCGCGGGATTCTTCGGAGCATTATCTTCCAGACTTTGCACAAACAAATGAGAAAAGTTCGCGACTTGGTCTGCGCTTGGCGACGAATTGTCAGCACCTCTATACTGGTTTGCTGTAAGGTCAAACCACTCACGCAAATTGGGCCCCATCGGGAATGTTCCCACGTCAAAACTTTTTTCTAGGCTTGTCACGTCGAATGTCCTCCAACTGAGGGAGCTTCTCGAACTTTGACGTGCAAATCTTTCAGTTGATCATTGGCAACCGGACTTGGAGCTCCCGTCATCAGGCAAGTGCCTTTTTGGGTTTTTGGGAATGCAATCACGTCGCGGATCGCCTCCGCGCCGGTCAGGCACATGACCATTCGGTCAACGCCAAAAGCCATACCGCCGTGCGGTGGCGCGCCGAATTTCAGGGCCTCCAGTAAAAATCCGAATTTACTTTGAGCTTCTTCTTCTGATAAGCCGATTGTCTCAAATAGTTGCTTTTGGACATCCGGATCATGGATTCTCACTGAACCACCTGCCACTTCATAACCATTCAAGACCAAATCATAGGCGGAGGCTCTCACCTTGCCCGGGTCTGATCTCAGTAAGTGCAAATCTTCTGGTCTTGGTGAGGTAAAAGGATGGTGACGAGCAAGCCAGCGGTTATTCTCGGTGTCGCGCTCTAATAGGGGGAAATCTGTCACCCAGAGAAAATAAATTTCTTTTGGATCAAACAGCTTTAATTTTGCCCCAAGAAAGTTTCTGACGGCTCCAAGCATCGCCTTTGTGGAGTCA
>JBAXLR010000067.1:0-14249 GCA_037134655.1 bacterium
GTGTTTGCCATGGGAGGATCAAAATTTTAGGCAGAGGTTTATCTTTTGCGATTATCTTTTGTGCAGGCGATGTTTGACTGTTTTGTGCATAGACTTTGTCGACCAGCAGTAGCATCACTGGAGTGACCAGACACAAAGAAAAAATTAAGCGCCGAGAGAACATAAATTCACCTGTAAATGCGCGAGGCTATAGTGCTGGTATCGGCGACTTGGGGACAGACTGAATGTGAAGAGATTTTTGAAAGCTTGACTTTACCAGACAAATTTATGGTATAGTCTTAATACTGTTGTAACGACAGTTGAGAGAGAGTAGGGTTTAGGGAAGCACCCACAGCAGTTAAATCTAGCTAAAATAGCTACGAAAATGGAGGTTCTTTATGATTAGCACAAATGCAACTAACGGCGAGAGATCAAAGGCATTAGAAGCCGCGGTTGGAGCAATCGAAAAGCAGTTTGGCAAGGGCTCCATCATGCGCCTTGGCAAAGGTGGGTACGCTGACCCCATTGAGGCGGTCTCAACTGGTGCGCTCTCCCTTGATATCGCGCTAGGCATCGGCGGGATACCTAAGGGTCGAATCGTTGAAGTTTACGGCCCTGAGTCCAGCGGTAAAACAACATTGACCCTGCACGTGGTTGCCGAAATACAAAAAGCTGGTGGCGTTGCTGCATTCGTAGATGCCGAGCATGCTCTTGATGTGGTTTATGCCAAAAAGTTGGGTGTGAATATTGATGAGCTGTTGGTGTCACAGCCTGATACTGGTGAACAGGCGTTGGAAATTGTTGATATGTTGGTTCGTTCCGGCGCCGTGGATTTGGTCGTTGTGGATTCGGTGGCGGCCCTTACCCCAAAAGCTGAAATTGAAGGTGAGATGGGGGATTCCCATATGGGCTTGCAAGCTCGACTGATGAGCCAAGCTCTGCGTAAGCTGACGGGGACGATTGCACGGTCTAACTGCTCTGTTGTGTTTATTAACCAGATTCGTATGAAAATCGGTGTAATGTTTGGCAATCCAGAAACGACCACTGGCGGTAATGCCTTGAAATTTTATTCAAGTGTTCGTTTAGACGTCAGAAGAATTGCTTCGATCAAACAATCTGAAGAAGAAGTTGTTGGTAACAGGACTCGCGTCAAGGTCGTTAAGAACAAGATGGCTGCACCATTTAAACAAGCTGAGTTCGATATTATGTTTGGAAAAGGCATATCTCGTTCTGGTGATGTTCTTGACTTAGCTGTCGCCAAGGACATTGTCGCGAAGAGTGGATCATGGTTCTCATATAAAGAGGAGCGCATCGGCCAGGGCCGGGAGAATGCCAAGGAGTTCCTTGAAACACATCCAGATATGATGAAAAATGTTGAGATGGAAGTCTTGAAGGCCTACGGTGTTTCACGCAACGGCTCCAAAACTGAGTCGACAACTTCGACAACTGATACAGCTGCGACCAAAGGAGCTACGCTGGCGGGTAATACTCAGCAAGCAACTGCAAATAAAGCGGCTGCCATGGCAAAAGCGCCAGCTGTTGCGGCTGCGACAAAGAAATAACTTCCGTCGCTCCAATTGAAATCCAACACAAAAAACCGCCTCCTAGACGCAAGTCAAAGGAGGCGGTTTTACTATATCTGCAAAGTTAAACTGCCACGGAGTCTCTAAAACATCCAGCCGAGGCGAAGAAGTGAGGTGAAGGGTGTGGGTCTTGAAGCATTTTTCTTTGCCGAGTCTTCAAGGTCACTCTTAAGCTTTTTAAAGTCAGCCGATTCGGTGAGTGCGGTCTCAGTCCCAGCTGGTGCATCCTTGAAAGTATGAGAAAACGTCGATTTACTGTTGGCTGGTAGTAGGTATCCAACGTCAAAACCGACAACAAACCCACTGTCCCAAACAGAAAACCAACCTACGTGTGGCACAGCGTAGGCAGCTGAAGCATTTAACTTGCCGTGTGCCGAGACGGCTTGGCTCTCTGCACTTGTCTTAATAGTGCGATCAAGTTCGCCGGTAAGCTGATGCTGACCCAGTCCTAAGCCGACAAAAAACGACGTGCTGTAAGGAAACCAGCGAAGTCTAATGTCTTGGTGTTTAAGTGATACGTCCACATTGTTTAAGCTGCGAGTAACATTGCCGTAGTTTACAGAGACCGAGAAGTTACTACCGATCATCGATTCAAGCGCGAAATTCAACATGTGTGGAAGCGAAAGGGAAGCGGTAAGACCTAACCTGTAGGTGCGAGGTTCGTTATCAAGGGCAGGGTCATTCATCGGGTTCATTTCGGGAAGTTGATCAGGATTTAAACCATCCTCTCCGAGGTTATCCGGATCTAAATCCGGGGCTGTGGGTTTGGGAATATCACCTGTCTGAAAACTTTCATCATAACCTTTAGGCAATGGCTCAGAATTTTGAGCCGCAGGCTTTTCTGTTGTTTTTGCGAATACAGCCGTAGCTTGAACACTCGCCATGAGAAGAAGCGAGATCGTGTTATATTTTCTGAAAATGGGCATTCTAACCTCCAAAACAAACAAGCTGATGTAGCTTATCGGATCCTAGCTTCAATAGCTTCTTGTCAGTAACGACGGTTTATTGCTCTAAAATCACGAATCAACGTTTTATTTTAGCTGAATAGCCTAAAAGTCACAAACGCCGCAATCCATGCTAATGACAGGGTGTATCCGAGAAGGATGAGGGGCCACCTCCATCCGCCCGTTTCTCGCCTGACTGCCGCAAGCGTCGAGATACACTGTGGTGCGAAAATATACCATGCGATCAAGGCGAAGGCCGTCGCTGGAGGCCACGTTTGACGCAATTTGTCTTTCAAGCTCTTCTCGGAGCCGGACTCATCGTCCGTCATTTCTACGGCAAACACAGTCGCCAAAGAACTAACCATAACCTCGCGCGCTGCCAAGCCGGGGACTAGGCCAGTGGCAATTCTCCAGTCGAAACCAATGGGTCTAACAAGAGGTTCAAGAGCTCGTCCGATTGTGGCAGCCGCACTGTAGTGAATGGCAGGCTCGGTAGGATTTGCGGGAGGCTTGGGATAATTACTCAAAAACCAAAGGCAAACACTTAGTCCCAAGATCACCGTACCGGCGCGTTGAATAAAAGCCAATGCGCGATGCCAGAGGGCCATACCAACATAACGCCAGTGCGGCCAGCGATAAGATGGAAGCTCTAGCATAAAAGCTGTTTGCTGTTTGCGCCTTCCTAGGAGTTGGCTAACGCTCGCGGCAATAAATGCGCTAGCAACTCCGGCAAGAAATAATCCAAACATCACCCAGGCCTGGGTTTTGATGCCGAACCATGCCGTGTCGGCTGAAACAAATGCACTTACGAGCAATGTATAAACCGGTAGACGAGCACTACAGGTAATTAAAGGTGCAACTAGGATCGTTGTGATACGGTCGCGCTCGTCACGAATCGTTCTGGTGGCCATGATGCCAGGGATGGCGCAAGCAAAAGAACTGAGAAGAGGCACAAAACTACGCCCCTGCAAGCCCACTTTATACATGGCGCGATCGAGCATGAAAGCGGCTCTAGCCATGTAGCCCGAGCCTTCCAGCAAATTGATAAACAAAAATAGCATCAATATTTGTGGTAGGAATACCACGACGCTACCAACACCACTTAATATGCCATCAGAGATCAGGTCGCGCGTCATACCAGGTGGTAGTGAAATTTTAACCAGATCTTTCATGAGCGTGATCATTGAATCGAGCGTATCGGCAAGGGGTGTTGCCCAAGTAAAAACCGAGTGGAATAAAGCCAACAAGATCGTCGTCAAGACGAGGCTACCCCATAGGGGATGGAGTAGAATTTTATCAATTTTCCAACTCAGTTGATCAGATTTTGAGGCGCTTTCAACGGCCTTAGCTAAAATTTCGTCGACTTGGTTAAAACGTGCTTTTATCGTTTGTGGGGTTGGGCGTAGCCAAACCGGTTTTTGTTTTTGCGTTTCTTTTTCGTTTGAGGCGCGATTTTTTGGTGCCATTTGATCGATTTTTGCCATCAGTGCAGCGATGCCATCACCGTGGGTGGCAATCATCGGTATCACTTGGCAAGCAAGTTCTCGGGCGATTATATTGGTATTAATTTTCAAACCGCGGCGCTGGGCTAAGTCCATCATATTGAGCACAATGATCATCGGTATGCCGATATCTTTTAGTTCCAGGGCTAGGCCAAGGGTTCTTTCTAGATTAGAAGCATCAAGAGTCGCAACGATTAAGTCGGGAGATTTATCGCCAGCGGCTAGCCCCTGACCCATCAAAACATCGATAGCTACTTTTTCATCCAAGCTGACAGGATCCAGGCTATAAATACCCGGAAGATCTGAAAACATGAATCGTCGACCATTCCATGGAGGAGATAAACCAGATTTTTTTTCGACGGTAACGCCGGCGTAATTTGCAACTTTTTGATTAAGTCCTGTTAGGGCATTGAAGAGAACAGACTTCCCAGCATTTGGGGCACCAGCTAATGCGACAACTGGAATATTCGTGTCTGTCATTTATAGTTCACCCAAAAAAGATCGCGTTCATGGTTGGGATTTGGACTCATGCAATTCGGCTTCCACATGGACTCGCTCGGCCTCGTAACGCCTGAGAGCCACCAGCATTCCTCGCACCATAACCGCAATGGGATCTCCAAAAAACGGCGCACTGTGTCTGACTTCGACAATGGCGCCCTCAATGAAACCAAGTTCCATGAGCCGTCGACTGATTGTATCGTCGCTGTCAGCAGAGCTGATTTTTAAGACCCTTAGTGGTACGCCGATGGGGGAGACTTTAAGGTTCATTCTGGCCTACAGGGCAATATGGAAAACAGTGATGGACGCCCCAAAACCTATCGCAATTGAGAATCGTTCTCAAGATCTATTTCGGGCCTATTAAAACGGCAGATCTTCATCGTCTTGGTCATCCTCGGCATCAGCGTCACGCTTATCTGTCTTTGTTGATTTGGATGGCTTCGGCTGACTGGTCGAGGCTTCAAAGTCAACTCGCAGTTTTTCAACCTTTGCCCTTGTCTGATCGAGGCGTTGGCGCATGGTTGCGATTAATTCATAACCGTGTTCTATTTTGCCGACGACATCGTCAAGATCAAGTTTTCCTTGGCTAACCTCGCGGACGATTTCGTCTAGTTCGTTGAGCATGGCCTGATAGCTTTTACTTTCAGTCTTCGCGGCTAATTTGCCCTTAGTCTCATGTTTTACCATCTTTGCCACCTTTCGTTTTGGTCATTTTATCTGTAATTTTTAGGGTGAGAGTACCATCAATCACTCGTGCGTTTAACGTGTCGCCAATTTGACCGTCGTGAATCGATATTAGTTTTTTTCCGCCGACCACGAGTTGTGTCCAGCCTTCTTTCAACCATGGTTTTGGGTCAAGTTGTGTGAGACGCTGATTTAAACCAAATAGAGAATCCGATAGCTTTTGCAGGGCCTGATTGGCTGCGTGATTAATTTGAGCGGCGATTGAAATATAAGAAGATTCCTGTCGCCCGGCCAAAGTTTCAAAGTTCCGCTGAAGGTCAATGGTGCGAAGCAATAGGCTGCGCTGATGTTCCGAGAAAAGCTGCTCAAGGGCAGTTCCAAGCCTTTCTTTAAGGGCTAGCTGCTGCCGATCAAAGCGGGTCATTTCACGGTCTAAGATGACGGCTAGTGTGTGGGCTTTTTCGTTAATGGCGGCTCTCGTATCAGTAAAAATGCCTAAAATTCTGTCGGCAGCTGCGGTCGGCGTTTTTTCCCTCAAATGGGCTATATCTTCCGCAACACAGGTGTCGTCATGGTGACCAATCGCTGCGATGACTGGAATCCCAGCATTGGCAATGGCAATGGCGATCTCTTCGCCATCGAACCAACGTAGATCAGCTGCACTTCCGCCGCCGCGACAAATAACAATGACGTCAACAGTCGCATCTTGCGCCTTTTTTATGGCCCAAACGACATTTTTGGGCACATTATCGCCCTGCATCGCGCAGGGTATGAAAATCAGATCTCCGCAAAAAATCCCTGTCGATGTTAGTTGATGCTCAAAGTCTGAATGCGCCCGGGATCCCTCGGCGGTTATCAGGGCTACGCGGAATGGAAATGCGGGCATGGGGAGAAGTTTGTTCTTCTGATCCAGACCTTGCTGACGCAATTTTTTTAAAAGTTCAGCTCGCGCAAGCGCCAGAGCGCCTTGGGTGAAGGAAGGGTCAATATCCTCGATGGTGAGGGATAGTTGCCCTCGATCTTTGTACAACTTCACTTGCACCAGGGCTCGTAATCGATTGCCGTCAATCAACACGCTTTCAAATTTTTCTTTGCCATGACGTTTTACTAACCACTGTACGGTGTTTTGCCAGACGTTACATTTTACAGTGACAGTTGCGGTTTGATGAGCGCCTGTTTTACCCTCAGCGAAATCAAAGTAGATCGTCCCACCGGCGCGTTTAGTGTAGCTCTGTATCTCGCCAACAACCCAGATGGGCGTGGGAAAGGCTTGTGATATGGCGCGGTCAGCAAGGCTTACCAATTGCGAAACGGTCAAGCCCAAGGCCGGGTCCAGCTCTTCTTTGACCACGGGCAGGTCGCGGGCGGAGGTGATGGTCTTGTTAGACGAACTTTGACTTGCGCTTTTTGTTGAAGTTCCAGCGGCTAAACTAGCGATGGTAGAAGCTCGATCCCGCATTTCGGGCGAATCATTTAAGGTCCAGGTTTTATTTTCGCCGTTGAAACGCGCGCCAAGTTCTTTGATAGCTGGCCTGTGATTGAAAGTGTCGCCGTAGAACACGATCTTGCCACCTTCAATTTTGAAATAGAGCGCCATAGGAGGCCCATGATAGGATACTTTGGCAGACCAGCGAAAGTGCTTTTAATTCTCTTTGGGGGCAATATAGGTGTCTAATATATTTGCTGTTTTTCTTGGTAGTGGCCTTGGTGCGGTCATTCGTTGGCTCTGTCAAATGCGTTTCAATCCGGAGCGTGGCTGGCCGATGGGCACATTTATTGTCAATATGGTAGGCGCTTTACTGGCGGGCGCGTGCCTTGCGGCATCCGAACGATTGTCGCCTGGCACGAGACTTTTTGTTGTTACTGGCATTCTTGGCGGCCTCACAACTTTCTCGGCTTTATCAGCTGAGATGATCGCTCTTGGCTTTGATGGATTTGTTGTGCACGCAGTGATGCATGGTCTCGGCAGCTTGGTGTTAGGGGCGGCATTCTGCTGGTTTGGTTATTGGTTTACGAATTATATTGGTGTGCTATGAGAAATTTTGACGAAAATTCTAACTCCCTTCCCGAGGAATTTCGCCAGCCTCCAATTAGCTTGAGTTTATATCGAGTTTTACTGCTGGCTCTTCTTATGGGCACCGCGGTTATTGTTGTTCGCCGTGTTTTTCCTGAGCCAGTTAAATCGGAAAAGCTAAATGTGGTTGAGGCAGCCTATGATGGTCAGGACAACAATTCCCTTGATGAAACGAAAAAAGGCGTTGATGCCACTTCGAGCGGTGAAGACGTCGGCACTAACCCGTCACCTGGACAAAGGCAAAATATTGCTAAAGGAGCTTTAGATGACGACAGTGAGTCTAGTTTAGAGATTTTTAATCAAGGACCTTTGAAAAAGGCGGACTGGCACCCGAAGCGCAAGCGTGCCTTTGCCAGCGGTCATGTGATTAACATGAGAGATCGTCCAGGCGGAAAGCTTGTGGGTCAGTTGCTCAATGGTGAGGAACTGTCCATTATTGACTGGCCCAAAGAGGCTTCATTTTTGAAGGTTGGCACTAGCTTTGGCAGCACGGCTTACGTCAGTGCAGACTTGGTATCCTCTGAGCAGTTTAGGGGGGTGTTTTCGAATCCGCCCATAAATTTGCTGCCATTTGATTCATTTGTTTTGGAGTCCGCGGCGACTAATCCATCACCTGAGTTTTACAGAGAGTATGAGAATTTCAAAAATCTACTAAAGGATTTGCCAGCAAAAAAGTCATTTGATTACAGTAAGTCAAACCTTAAATATATTTTGGTTTCTTCCAAATCCGTCGTATTTCCGGCGGAGCCCGCGGCAGTCTTGCGCCTGATAAGGAGTGTTACGGCAAAGCCAGCGGTTTTTTTTGAGCGATCAAAATCAAAAGATCGAGGCCCCCTTGATCCTGAACTCGAAATCCGCGCCAACATTCCAGTTCGCCGAGTGCTAGAAAATGGAAGCGCAAAATCCACGAGATTTGAAAAGTTTTTGATCTCTGATGGTTGTCCTAAGAAACGTATGGCCGCCTTGACAGACGATGGTTCGGCGACAGAATCAGAGCTACTGATCTTTGACATTAATAAAAAAGTTGACGCTAAATTCAGTGCAAAACCTCATCGAGGTAATCCTGGCTTTACTTGGGCTTACGCAGATTTAAATGGAGACTCATGGCAAGACTTGGCCTTTTACTTTGGTGGAGAGACTGGTCGGGCACCCTTTAGGTTTTTGTTTGTAGCTCACAATATTGATGGTGTTTGGCAGATGCATCATATTGACGATTATTCAGGTGCGGAAGAGCGCTGTTTGAAGCAGAAATAGTGGATCGGGAGTGATGATATAGTGAGTTTGCAGATTAAGAATACAAAGAATTTAATTTTACGCCTAACTGAAGTTGGGCTTGCGTTTTGTTTGGTGTTTATTTTAGCGCTGATTTGGTCGCGATTTTTTGCCCCGTTTCTTGAGTCGCCAAGCCCCAAAAAGCCGGTGCTTCATTTGTCGAAACAGGTTTCGACAAATAGACAAGAGGGAATCGTTTTCGATCCTGCCAGAAAGAACGCGTTTGTCAGGGTAAAGATGGCAGCAATTTTAACTGCGCCAGCGGCTGGGAGCGTGCCTGTTGATGAAATTGTATTCGGACGTGAAGTTAATATAACTGACTGGGATAAAACCCGGCAGTTTGTTAAGGCGATAACAACTGATGGAGTCTTGGGCTTTATTCACGTCAGTAATTTGACCTACACCCAGGCCGATCCTGTTCGTTCTAAGCTGGATGGGAATCCTGCTGAGACTCAGATCAAGGAGGTTCTGCGACATTATTTGGGCGAACCTGATCAGGCGGGAATAGGCGTAGGACTTAATTATAATCTAACAGATGGGTATAGTCGCACGAGTTTTTCCTTGTCGAGTTTTCAAAATGCCTTGCGGTTGGAAAAATCTAAAAGTGTCGTTAAATTTGATAAGGCGAAGTTCGGAGTTGCTGTTATCGGTGTTGGCGGCTTTGGCGATGGAGTGATTGTTTTCCCAACGTCGAGCAATTTTATTTCGCAGTTGCGGCGTTTGGTGCCTGGGACTGGTTTGTTTATCAAAGAAGAGCCCACACACCTGGGCCAGCCGAAACAGCCACATGTCGATAGGGATATGACCCTCAAGTTGAGTTTTTCAAAAGATGTGCCAGCTGTTCATGCGACGCGGGAGTCATCTCGGATTATGTCGCTTCGGGAGCTTGATTTAAGCTGTTTAAAAACTAAATGCCAGTTGTTGGTTAAGGTTGACGCTGCGGCGGGCCCGAGTCCTCCAGAGATTATGGTGATTGGCGACACAAATGGATTAAATCCGAGGTTGAGCTTGCTTGACAAAGATCACCTAGAGCCATTTGGAATTGCACTGCTTGATTTGGATGGTGATAAGCAAAATGATCTAGCAATTTACAGTAACCAGTCTGCAGGCCCACGGCGAGACGTTGATGTGACTTACGTCGCTTACAATGACAATGGTTTTTGGCAGCTTTCCTACATACGGGAGGTCAGTCTTTCGGCTGGTGATTCTATTAGGTTGGATCCGGAACCAGGATCTTTTGAGGACCCTGTGGTGGTTAGAATTGCAAGTCAAAAGGGGTTGGGTCTTGCTTATTCCATTGATGGGCGTGATCCAATATGTCCGGTGATGGGCGCAACGCCTAATTCCATAAGCCAAGCGGATATTCTATTGGAAAATACGGCCCAGCTAAAGGTTAAGTCCTGTTCTCGTCAGGAGGGGGAATCAGCATTGGTGTCTGCGAATTATACGATAAACTAGTCTAAAATGATTTTGGCTATACGGTCGACAATTAGCCAAGGTGCGGAGTTCTCCCGATTGGTTAAAATCAGCACGGCCTTCTTTTTGTCAGGGAAGACGGCTATGGCGTGTTTTTGTCCGATCGTGCTACCTGTGTGCGAGATTCGCTGGTGTCCCTCAAATTCATCAATAAACCAGCCATAGCCGTACCGTGTTAGGGAGCCGTTTGAAAGGCGGTTTGGTGTGAGCATCAGTGCTTTTGACACATCGGTTAGGACGCTGGTGCCGCCATTCCACATTCGGTACCAGTGCAGGAAGTCGGTCGTTGAGGAGTAAACACCGCCATCACCTAAAACAGCACTGGTTTGGCTTTGATCGCTTCGTTTGTAGCCACTGGTCTGCATGCTATAACCGTATGCACGGTTGTTGACGGTGTTCTCGCCTGGGACAAACGCGACAGTCTCATGCATTCCCAGAGGCGCAAAAATATGCTCTTGCAGATATTCATGGAAGGGCTTGTGACTTAATTTGCTGACGATCTCAGCTAAAATTGCATATCCGGTATTAGAGTATCGAAAGCGCGATCCAGGCGTAAAGTAAGTAGAGCGTTGCCTCTGCATGATTTGTAGAACGTCAGCATCTGTGACTTGTCCTGGTTGGTTGGCAGGGATCAAATTTTCATAATCCAATAAGCCACTCGTGTGGGTGAGGAGATGGCGAATTGTTAGCCTGGAACCATAGCTTGGGAATGTTTCGAATAAATCTGTTAACGATTGATCAAGGTTCAATTTCCTTGATTCATTTAACTGCATAATGGCAGTTGCTGTGAATGCTTTTGTCAGTGAGGCAGTCCGAAAGTTTGTCGATGAATTCACAGCTTCGTTATCTTCAAGGTTGCGAAGCCCGTAGTTTCTTTCCAGCAGCAATTCATCATCACTAAAGATGGCGACCGATGCACCGGGGATGGTGTCGCCGTCGTAGTCCATCATCAGTGAATCAACTTTTGTACTCAGGTCGTCCTGGCAATGAGCACAGGGGTCTTTGCGAGGGTGTTCATGCGCAAGAAGCGCCCCTGGGAGAGTTCCTATCAAGACGGTGATAAATATGATTTTTATCATTGCTTTTCGTGACTTAAAAATGACGTCCTCGCATTCGTATAATGGGTTTGCTAAGATTTAAGTATAACCATTTATTGACGGACATTTAAATGAAATTTGTGAACTTTGTGTTTGCCTGCCTTGCCTTATTGATAGCGTTTTCTCAGTCTGGATGTAAAAGCCGACAATCGTCATCAATTAAAAATACGGATGTGAATGAAATTGAATTTGGATTCACGGAAGAAATTGTGCCGTTCAATCGCATTCCACTTAAAGTTATTGAACGTGACACGCAGATATTTCAGCGTAATGGTTGGCCAATTCCACCCAAGATCCAACCAGTTCAAACGCACGCAGGTATTACCTACGGCATTCGTTTGATTGGTGAAGATGATTTGGCTGAATTTGTTCGACCTGGCGATATCGCTGTCGACTACTCGCCGATTGACAATCCGCGCAACATGGTTTTTGAGTCAAAAATTTACAAATCAGGCCAGAAGTCCGAGGGTAATAAACAAGAGGAAGGGGATGTTGGGATAAGACACATGATTCTCGTTGGTTTGGGTGAAAAGGGGATGAGTCACGCCAAACTCGTGGTTAAGAAGGGGCAAGAGCTTTGTCATATTGATAGTCCTGACGTTATGTCTGACTGTAAGTGGGAGCGCTTTACGCATTTTTTTAGAGTTGAGACGGATGATGAGACTCGGGCTAAGATTCAAGCCATGTCTGATTTGATTCTATCGAGACCTTCGGCTTATGACTACGATACCTTTTTGTTTACTGACGTATATGTCAAAGGTGTTGTGAGTGTTCAACAGCAAATGTCCCAGCTTGCTGCCAAAAAATTGCGAAATCTTCCACCTCTTTACTGTTCAGAGTTACCTTTTACTTTCTATTCATTGGCTTTGGGGAAAAACTTGTTTGATACTGGTTTTAATATGATGGACTTTGCTAAACAGATAGCAGATTTGAAGTCCGAGCCCGAATTTGCTCCCTTCGTCAACGACGAGCTAATGCAGCAGAGTTTGACCGCGTTTGTGCAGCAGGCCTCGACGGTTCCAGAGAATATACGACCGATGTTGGCCGGCGGCATCAAGCAGCTACTGGCAAATGGCTACGTGGGTTCCGGGATGAGGTATCTGGTCAGGCAGTATTATCCTTCGTTGGTGCTGCCTCAGCACTTTATGGCGGCAGCCGTATCACCCGAAAAAGTTCCGGGTACCAGAATTGTCTATATTGGCAGTATGGAGCAACCCAGCGTAACCAAGAATAGGGCATATTTCAGTTCCCTGGTCTATGCGACGGGTAAGGCTGCAGTTAATAACTATTTGCAGCGCGTCAGAGCTTGGTGGAATAATACTATAACGCCAAAGGATACTGGCGATTTTATGTTACAAGATGGTGATAACGGTGGTGCGGCGCCAGCCTATCTCGAGCCAGACTATTCGCGCTAAAAAGCTTCTAAAATATAAAGATAAAGGGCAGGCTTGGTCGGTTCTGATCGATTAAATCCCACATCAAGACGTGCGTTGATCCGTTGATTTTTGGTCAGTCTGAACCGTAGCCCCGCACCCCATCCAACAAGTGGTGCGTCTTTAAAGAGGTTCGCCGCTTTGGGAGCTACCTGCCCCACGGCACCGAAAGCCACAACACCGATTCGTCTAAATAGATGGCGACGGACTTCAGCCTGGGTGGCCAGTAGTTGTCGGTCACGGTAGCGTCCCATAAAATAGCCTCGGAGCAGATTGGTTCCGCCTGATTGTGCCAGGTGATACCAAGGAATTTCTCCTTGTGAAAATTGACCATAAAGTTGCAAGGCAAGGGTGGACTTTTTGCTGATAGGCAAAAAAACGGCGTTATTGCTCCAAAATCTTAGGTTTTCAAAGTCACTGCCAAGTGTTTTAGTTGAGCGGTACAAGTCCCATGTGATTCTGGTTCCTTCACGAGGGTCAAAATCCTCATCATTATTTTGGTATTGCCAGGTTAAAGTCAGATCGCGGCTTACACCACCGGTTTTACCCTCGTAATTACCTGTGGCCAGTATTCCGTTTTCGGTGAATGGATCAAGCTCAGTGAGATCTTGGTGCATGCCAAGTCCAATTTGATGCTTAGGATTTGCTTGCGGTGAAACTTTGAATAGAAAGCTAATTTCCCGGGTGCGCATGGTATAGAGGTCTTTATCTTGGAGTTTGGTTTTATTGCCAATGCCAAAGAAAAAGTCCGGGTAACGCGTCAGTTTAAAATTCGTTTCAATTGAAAAGTATTCAGATGAGTCAAACAGTTCGATCAAACCAGCGGTAAGAAATTGGTTTCTTTCAGTTAGTGTGGCGCCAACAAGTGCAAAGTCACGTCTAGTCTTTATCTTGGGGCCTAGATAAACGACGGCTCCACCGCCCCCGATGCCAGTTTCTGGGCTGGAGAAAAGAGCGGGAATACCTGCAATTTCGGGTTCGCCGCCGGTAGCGGATTCATCAGCTTTGCCCGCGGCTTGTTCTTCGGCTGTCGTGCGTCCATAGGCGCTTCCATCTAGAATATCAGGCGTCGTGCCAGTCTCAGTAGCAAATGAATGGGTAGTAACGAGCGTTGCGGCCATTAAGATGCCAATGGAGAGTTTACAAGGATAGGTATGACGTGAATTTTTCACAGAACTCATTCCAACGTGAGTGTTTAGGTTAACGGAAGATCTTTTAGTTTATCATGCAACCTCGGGAAGATGAATCTGAGGTTTAGCGATCGTTAAAAAACGAAATCCCCCCGCAAGAATTCGGGAGGATTTCATTTTTGACGCTTAGTCCTGAGATTACAGTGCTCGCGTCTTCTCGAGGTGGGGGAAGCTAATGCCTGCCCGTCTTTCTACTTCCCTGAGTGAGACTTTGTAGTCTTTCCAGGAAGTAGATTGGGAACCCGAGCCGCCACTTTTTTGCTCCTGACAGGCCTCGTCTTTATTGGCGACGGGATCTCTGCCGTTGGATGTGACGTTGGGCATGATGACTGCGATGTGGCCAGTCGGTTGCTTCGCTTGATCATCTTCGTACACTGCTACGACCTTGTAGAACGCCTCTGGGATCTGGATGTCCTTATTGCGTCCTATTTTCTCGCGACCATCGCGAAGAATTGTACCAGCGTACACTTGAAGTTTACGACCATCATCCCTGACGAGGTCGCGACTGTAGGACTCT
>JBAXLR010000068.1:0-14164 GCA_037134655.1 bacterium
TCTTAATGCCGTGCTCGGAGGCGTGATGATCGGCTGGGGATTGATGATGTATGGTCTACTAAATCCCAAAATTTATTGTGACGGTATACGAATCGTTTTGCTACGCGGGTTACTCGTATGGTTTGCCGTCGACTCCATTGGATCATTCGCTGCCGACATTCCTAGCAACGTGATACTAAACATGGCTTTTCTAGGAATGTTCCTGCCTCCTCTGATTTTACTACGGCCGAGGCATGCCTGAATCAGGCATATCCAGCCGCAAAAATCATCACTCCCGGTCTCTTTGAGGGGGGCGCGCATCCTTTCGCATGATGAGTGAACTCAAAGTTGACACTGTCTACATCCGCTTTTAGACTTATTGCAAGCGGAGGAATAGCTATGTCTTTGGGATCTGTAGTTTTTCAGCAGAAGCGTCTCGTTTTTTTGGCGACTTTTTTGATAACGCTCCTCGGGTTTTTAAGTCTTTTCGCAGTGCCTAAGGACGAAGACCCCCGACTACCTGATTGGTTCGGAACCATCGTCGTGGTGCTTCCAGGGGGTGACGTTGCAAAACTTGACGAGATGATTGCAAAGCCTCTGCATGAAAAGTTGCGGGAGATTGACGAGCTAAAGACCGTGGAAGCCTCAAGTCGAGCCGGCGTGGTCACGTTGGTCATCCAGATGAAAGATTCGATCACGGATACAAAAGTTGTCTGGGACAAAGTTCGCAGAGCCTTGGATGAGGCAAAAGCTGATTTCCCGAGTGGCACCCTAGAGCCAAAATTCCATGAAGATACCAACCGGCTAGAGACAATACTTTACGCTGTTTCTGGTACAGACGATATTCTGTCTCTAAATAAAATCGCTACCCAGCTTAAAAAAGATCTATTATCCGTACCCGGCACGTCCATGATTATCCTTAGAGGTGACCCGAGTCTTGAGATGCGGGCGGAGTATGACCCTCAAAAAATATCCAGACTCTCCATTCCACAAGTCCAGATTGCCCAGCGCGTGCATGAAGCCAACACCGGAATGCCTGCTGGTTACGTGGAGATAGATGGCAAACGGATTCAGATTCTCAGCCCCTCAAGACTTTATGAGCAGCAACAACTAGAGGACGTGAGACTTTTAAAAGGCTCTCTTGATCCCGTCCGACTAAATGAAATTGCTTCCATTCAAACCTCGCCAAAAAGAATGGAAAACCGCTCTTACTGGAACGGCAAACCAGCCGTGTTCCTAGGCATTGTAGCCCAGCACCCCATTGAGATTGTGCAATGGGGGGAGTTAATTCGAGAAAAAGTCGCTAAATTTAAGACGCAAAATGCTCAGAGTAAAGTGGCCGTCGATGAAGTGAGCTTTAATCCTGATCGCACGCGTGAGCGCCTCAAAGATCTCGGCACTAATCTAGTGATCGGAATATTAAGTGTCGGAATTATTCTTTGGCTTTGGATGGGATGGAAGGTTGGCCTCATCGTGTCGCTTTTTGTTCCCATCATCTCCTTGATTGGGTTTTTCCTGTTCTCTGCCATGGGGGGCGTTCTGCATCAGATGAGCTTGGCGGCGTTTGTTCTTTCTCTGGGGCAATTTATAGACAATATCATTGTGGTCGTTGAATGGATGTCCACTCGCATCCAAAAAGGCGTTTTACCGCATCTTGCTGGCCTTGAAGCTATTGAGCAATTTAAAAAGCCAATGCTCTTTGCGACAGGGACCAACATCTCGGCGTTTCTGCCCATGCTGCTATCCACAGGGGACACGGCCGCCTTTACATTTGCAATTCCGTTTGTTTCTATTTTGACAATGATTGTTGCTTGGATGATTGCCTTAACAGTTATTCCGATTTTCACAGGATTATTATTTAGTTATTTCCCAGAAAAAAAGTCTACATCCCCGGCAAATAAGAATTCCGCAAAGGACGGCCTAAGTGGGTGGAATTGGATGACTCAGGTCGTTCTTAGGCCTTGGGTTTTTATTGGCGTTTCGGTGATGGTCCTCGTATTTTCGGCACTTGGATTTCTAGTTGTGAGAAAACAGTTTTTTCCATCCGCCGATAGAAATCAACTAACTGTTCGACTGGAACTTCCAGAAGGCGCAAGCGTAAAAGAAACAGATAACTATACGCGTATCTTGATGGAAAAGGTTTTAGCACGAAATGACGTCGCTTCGGTTGCTAGTTTTGTTGGGGAACAGATTCCGAGGTTTTATTACAACGTGGGAATGGACTCCTGGGGTCCACAGACGGCCTATCTTCTGATTACAACGAAAGATAGATCTGCAAATAAAAACGTTATCAAAGATGTGGAGGCTATGTTCGCAGACCAGGCTGACCGTATATTTGTGTTGGCCGGACAACTAGAACAAGGCCCCCCAATTCTTGCTCCGATTGAATTTAAAGTCTTTCATGAAGACGAGACGACCCTATCCCAGTCCCTCCAGGAACTCCGCGCAGAACTTGTGAAAGATAATCCCGGTATACTCACCAAAAATGACCTCTCTGAACCGACTGAAAGTTATGCTTTGAGGCTCGACCGAGACCTCATGGAGCGATTTGGCTTCACGGAAAATCAGTTTGCACTCACCTTATTGAGTGCTACGTCCGGACTTCCTGTCACAAAGTTTTTTGATGATGGGAAGGCACGGGATATCAGGCTTGTTGGACCTGAAATTAAATCTTTGGAGGAGTTTGAAAACCTACCCATGCGGTCAAGCTCCTATCGTGAGCTCAAATTAAAAGACATCGCACAGATTGAAAAAACCAAGGGTTTGGGCGTTATTCAAAGAATTGATGGCAGAAAAGTTGGCCGTATCTTAGGCTGGCCGCGATCTTCAAAGACGGCATCTGAGATCATCGCCAAAATGCAACGAGTCATCCCTGAGGTCGAAAAAAAATACGGAGTTGAAGTCAAGTTGGGCGGCGAACTTGAGGGTTCAGGTAACGCAAACATGGCAATTTTAACGTCAATTCCGATCGGGATGATTCTTTTAATCGTCTGTCTTCTTCTGCAGTTCAATTCGATGAGGAAGTTAATCATTATTCAATTCTCTGTGCCCTTTGTGATCGCAGGCGTGACGCCAGGTCTTCTTGCTGGCGGCGCAGCCTTTGGATTTATGTCTCTTCTTGGGGTGTTGGCATTGGTAGGCATTGTGGTGAACAATTCCATTCTTCTAATTGAAAGCATTGATCACAACAGAGATGACGGCATGCCTCTTAACAACGCAGTTTCAGACGCGCTAGCTACACGGACACGCCCCATCCTCATGACGGCTGTCACGACAATCATAGGACTTATTCCCATGGCTTTTGAAGAAAGCAGCCTCTGGCCCCCCATGGCTTGGGCCATGATTTCCGGCCTCGTGGGATCGACGCTGATCACATTGGTCTTTGTCCCAGCTCTTTACACTTTATTCTTTCGTCGGGGACCCGCGACGCCTGCCGCGGGCTCAGCCATTTCGGCCTTAATATTGGTGGCAGGGTTAACCATTTTGCTACCCGCTAACGAAGGCCTCGCCAAGGTGTATGGATTTGATGAAGCGTTGATAACAGCCGGAAGCAAGTCAAGTAGCGCACTCGCGGCAAGAGCCGATAGCGAAAGAGCTGAGGCTTTCTCCCAAGCTCATTTTCGAGGGACTTTTTTTCCGAAAATTGGCGCCAGAGTTGAGGCGAAAAAAATCTACGAAGACCTAACCCAAACAACCCCATTCGGGGTTTCCAAGTATGGAAAATCAGATCAAGTCATTGGGGGCATCGAAGTCTCCCAGCCTATTTTTAATCCCAGAGAAATGCTTGGTGGTATTGACAAACAAGAAGCCCTAGTAAGCGCTGCTCGCGCCAGTCAGGACGAAACGGAGAGTCAAACGCAAAGGCAGCTGTCGTCTTTTCTGATTGAGTTCCAAAAGTCCAAAATTGTGATGGATTCACTCAAAAGACTTGAAGCGTCCATGCTAGGGATCGAAAAAGAGGTACGAAAATTTGTTGGCTTGGGCCTAAGGGGCAAAAGTGATTTATTGAATATACAAATCGCCCTTTCGGAGAATCAAGCCAACCAGCTCAAAGCTCGTGGAGGAATAAGCTCTTTGAGAAAGCTAATCCAAATATACTTGCCTGACTTCGAAGATCTTGATCCTAAATTTAGTGAGAACGTTAAGGACGGCCCACGTCAAACTGCAAAAAACCAATCCCTTGCCAGGCCCCGTGGATCCGTTAGAGCCCTTGACGCCATGATTAAAGCCCAAGAGATGGAAGCACGGACGTTGCGCCTTGGTTACCTGCCGTCTGTCGACCTTAAATTTCGACGCAATTATGCAGATCAAGGCCTATTAGACCAAGAAAGTTGGTTCGAAGCGGCGTTGGTAGCCGAATGGGTCTTTGAAGGCGGAACCCGCTCAGCATTGATTTCTGCCCAGCGGCATGAGATTGAAAAATATAAGCACCAACAAATTGCCGTCAAAGCACAGATTGCTGCTGACGAGGAGGAGTTGCAGGCGCGACGAGAAGAGCTGAATTTTCGCTCGAGTGCAGCCAGTGAGAATTTTGAAATGGCTAAAAAAGCACGAGACGAGGACAAACGAAATGCTTTGAGCGGCAAGGTCATCCTCAGGGACTGGCTGTCAGCAGAAATTCAGCTGGAAGAAAAGCGACGGGACATAGAAACCCTACGATTAGACAAAATTCATCTTGAATACGAGGAACGTTTTGTGTGGGGAGAAACAGTCAAGTGATCAAGCAAGACACCCGGACCAGGAGGACACCAAAAAAGTCCTACCACCACGATGGTTTGCGAGAAGCTGTCTTGGAGAAAACACTGCTATTTTTGAGAGATCACCCCGTACAAGATCTCTCTATGCGTGAAATCGCGCGAGACTTAGGCGTGAGTCATATGGCACCCTATCGTCACTTCGCCTCAAAAGAAGACATTTTAGCAGCCCTCATTGAGAATGGATTTCGTCAATTAACAGCGAAATTTCAGGAGAGTGATCAAAAAGGCACATTAATTTACCCTGAAACATTTTACGCCCACGTTAAGGCTTACGTTCAATTTTTCCTGAAAAACCCTGACGTGGCTCGGTTGATGTTTACCAGTGGATATTTTGATAAAGGGGATTTCACTGGCGTTCACGATGCAGGACACGATGCTTTCAGCTGCCTCACTAGGCTTGTACAACGTGGACAAAAAGAGGGCTTTATTGGCGAGACCCAGAATCTTTACATGGTGTCTTTTATGATTTGGTCATCTGTCCATGGCGCTTCCGTTTTGATTTTTGAGAAACAGTTTCAAGAAATTGACCAAGCCCCCGATGTAGACGTTGGAGCGTTTACGAGGTTTTTGGCTGAAAAGTTGTTATTAGGTTTTTCTAGCGCCAAGAGCCAAGGCGCAGGCCAAGACCTCGCTACGGATTGATACAAGACCGTCGATTCTGACCTGTGACGCTCGTAGATCGCCATGATAGTATCTTCGTGAAAGACTCAATCGAAAATTCACTGAAGAAATGCGTTAGTACCATCAGACCATTGACTGCAAACGACATCAAACACCGACCGTTCCTCACCCACCAATCCCAAAAACAAAAAAAGACAGAGGTTGCGACACGAATTTGATGCCTCTGTATCTAATTCAGTACCAAAGAAGGAACGCTCTGTGCGCTGGTTGGTTAATCTAACTACCTGTAATTACTTGCTGATACTTCTAGATACCAAACCCAAATTACATATGCCGGCATGGGCGGCATGGGCGGGATGATGTAATTCATCCAGGCCCCAAGAGAAGAATTTCTCTGGGACCCCCCGTCAACCCCCTACTCCGACCTCGTGGTAGATGAGAGACAAACAAAAGACCCCCAAAGCGAAAGCTTTGGCGGTCTTTTTTTAAAAAAAATTAATTATTTTGGTTACAAAATCTGAACGCACGAAAACCTTTGAATCACTTCTGATTTCCCCAGCTGTCATACTTCATCAAAAAAGCATCATAGTAGGTCCACACCAGGCAGTAACCTTGGGGTGCTCGGATAGTGGATGGTTTGGAGTCGTTAGGCTCATCATGAGCTGGGCACGTGCGTTTCTTCGTAGGACCCGACACCGCAAAGTCTCGCCATGCATGATTGGTAGCAAATATACCGCGAAATTTGGTGAGGTTAAACCATGCAGAAGGAATAAATCCAGCCAAGTTCTACCTCACTTGGATCTGGGTCATCTGGCTCCAAGTAACTTAAGCAGCGACAGTCAATTTGTGCTTTTACCTGCGGAAATTGAAGCCGAGAATGATGCCGCAAATAGCTAATTCTGCGCTTTTTATCCCAAATTTAGCTCGAATGCTAAAGTTTAATCCTTAATACTCCGAAGACTTATACTGAGGTAAAGTGAATGAAATCTATTCCAATAATAGTAGGCTTAGCCGTGGTGGTCACAACAGCACTTGCCTGTTCAAACGGTGATTTTTCCGGAAATTCAGGACAAATTAGTCCCGCTAAGAAGAAAGTGCCAAACATCAAAACGGAGACTCCGCAGCCCCCAGCAGGTGATAATGGTCTAAAGACAGATGATGGTCGAGAAATTATCACTCCGAATTTGACGACATGCGCGCAGTTGCCGCTCGCTGGTAAAATAACCGATGGAAAATGTGAAGCAAACAGTGTGGTCGTCATCGTCGATGATGGTTCCAGCGGCAGTGGAGGCCTCACTTGCTGTCCTATTGGCAACAATGTTCTGAGTGCAAAGCCAGAAGAGCAATATGTAAGCCGCAACGAATGCGAAGCAAATGAGGTTGCCACCGGCATCGAACGCCCGAGCATTCTCTGTACAAAAATAAATACAGATCTTTTTAAACTGGAAGCGCCCACATCGTCTATTCTGCTGAATCCTCTGACCAGTATCACTGCGCTCGAGCAAAGTATCGCGGCGTCTTACGCCAACTTTGACGCGTGTGTTTGTCGCGCACCGTCGGTTGTTATCGGCCCTCACAGTCAGGCCAATGATACCTGCGCCGAAAAATGCTCCGTAATCACTCGACTTCAATTGGGGACACCCGACTGATTGACTATTGATTCATCACCTTTTATTCAAAAACAAATAATAAAGTGAGTGTCCTCAATAATTACCCTGGCGGCAAAAGCCCCTCCACAAGACTTGTCATTGCCTGAATACCAGTTGACAGTGTTTCTTCCGCGTCTGGGTAGTAACGCGAAGAATGAAGCGATGGAAGACTGCCTTTTTTTCTGAGTGCACCTAGTCGTTTTTCATTCACCGAGCCTAAGAATAACATCACAGAGGAAATGCCGCCTTCAGAATAGCGGCTGAAATCCTCACTCACAGTGACGGGACTCCCTTGGATGACTTTATCTTTTCCTAGTGACGTTTGGAGAATAGCTACAAGCCGAGCAGTCAGACCAGGGTCATTAAACGTGGCTGGAATTGCCTCCTTAGTCAATTCGACTAAAGGTTTTGGTGCATTAGAACTAAGCGAACTCGCCTCTGCCTTACGCTTAATTCCTTCCAAAAGTCGAGTTCTCTCGTCCTTGGTAAAACTCCTAACCGTGAGCTCCAACAGACACTTATCGGGTGTAATGTTCGGCTTGGTGCCGCACTGGAAGCTTCCAACTGAGATAACAGACGGGGCACGTGGATCACGCTCTCTCGATATCAGCGTCTGAAGATCAAGTACAAAACGAGAAGCTATTACAATCGGATCAATATCATCGTGCGGAAGTGCTCCATGGCCACCTTTTCCAAGAAATGTCACTTCAACAGAATCTGCGGCCGCCATTACTGGGCCTGATACGTACGAAACTTTCCCTGTGGCGAGACCCGCGTCAACATGAAACGCAAGGGCGTAATCAGGTTTTGGAAATTTCTTAAATAACCCGCCTGCGATCATTTGATCGGCACCCTGCCCTATCTCTTCGGCCGGCTGCCCTATTACAACTAGCGTACCCTGCCAGCGGTTCTTATTTTTTATAAGGTTCCGAACAGTACCTAAGAGATTTGTCACATGGATATCGTGACCACAAGCATGCATGACGCCAACTTCCCTGCCGGACTTATTGATTGCCTTCTTTTTGGACGCATAAGGCAGTGACGTTTCTTCAATAATAGGAAGCGCATCGAGATCTGTTCTTAAGAGCACCGTTTTTCCAGAGCCATTTTTAAAAACACCGACAACCCCAGTTCCGGCAAATGGATACGTTACCTTCACTCCCTCTTTTTCGAGACCCTTTGCTAGAGCTGCTCCAGTTTGCTCTTCTTTTAATGAAAGTTCAGGATTTTGATGAAGATCCTGATAAAAAAGCAGAAGATCTTTTGACACCAATGGTGCAGAAAAGGAACTTTCGGCTGTGCTGATAAGAAATACGAATAAAATAAGGGCTTTAATTGAAAATTCTCTCGTCAGATTTGTTATTACACCGCGTCGTCCACTAGGCAAACCATAGGACTCCGCTGAAAAGACAATCCAAATAGGAAAGTTATTCCATGAATTTTTGTCAAAACGGTTTTCCGTGATAACACGTTCAATGCCTCGGCGCTCAATAGTCTCGGACAATAGGTTTTTAGAATTCATAGTTTACTCACAAGTCATTGGCTCTAACGATCAGCAATTCAAATATTTTTGAGAGCTTAAGACGTTAGCACTGACTTGAGTTTTTTTATAGTTTAATCAGAAGACTTAGGTCTTTAAATTGCAAGCCGCAATTATTATTAGGATGAGATACATAAAACCCCAAAAGCGAAAGCTTTGGGGGTTTTATTAACTTTGGTAGCAACCACAAACACGCCTGTGGTCAAGTGCCATCAAAAAGAGATCGTATCAGGTCTTCTGATTCCTATGCGTCAGATTATAGACCGCCGTAACAATGAGACCGATCAAAAAGAGAAAGAAAAGCGCCTGAGCAATCCATGCAGCAGTGCCTGCAACGCCGCTAAAACCAAACACCCCTGAAATGACTGCCAATATTAAAAATAACAGTGAGTAATACAGCATCTCAACCTCCCAAATGCCAAAAAAGGCACTCAATGTAGTAACGGTCGACCCAACATTGGGCCGACCAATTAGTATCAGCCACAACCAGATCCGCCGCTAGATGCTTCGTGCTGCGAGGCTTGTTTTTTCATTCCGACAGGGGGCGTCGGCATAGCTTTTTCCGCCGGCATCTTCCCAGATGATGCTGCCGTCACTCTGTTATCGACCCCTTTCACCCCTTTAATGCGTTCAACAATGGATGTAACTGTTGCAATTTGCGATGCCTCTTCCACTTTCCCAAGAACCGTTACATCCTCACCTTTTACGCTGACTGATAGGTCGCGAATTTTTGACCCAAGAGCGTGGGAGATGGCGTCCTTAACTTCCTGGACCATCGAGCTACCTACATTTGTTGATTCTTGCACATTCCTAGTTGGTTTTTCTTCTAGTGTCATTTCTCTCTCCTTTGTGTTTATTAAAAAACGGTACAATCCGTAAACAAATGAAGCATATTCCGTGCCACCGTTAGCCCACAATCACACCCATCGCAAGCATTCCATAATTTGAGTCGTATTCAAAAACCTCCCTTATTTGGGATCTACTTTTTGACATAAGGATGACTCGTATCTAGCTTCTCCGGACGAATGAAGGACGGGCGAAAGCCGATAACGCCAAGCTGGTCACTAAAAAATAGGGATTTTTTATCTATGAAAAAAATGTCGTATATGACATCACCACGATTGACTTTGCCAATTGCGCAATCCAAACCAAGAAGACTCACCTTCTGATTTGTCGCCCAATCAGAACGGCCGCAGAAATTCCCAGTGTTTAAGACAGTGGCTAAGGAACCCGTCAATACCGTAAAGTCGAATCCACTCAAGGTTAGGTTGATATCGCGCGTTCCATCAGTAGTATTTGCTGTCGCGCCAAGAACGGCATATGTTCCCTTAATATCAAACCGCCCTACCTCCGTCTTACAGCTTGTATCATCGTGTAAACGTATGGATCGCTCATAGTCACCAACGAAAGAAAACCCAAGACTTTCCTTAACACCGGTTAACCCCATAAAATCCTTCTCTGAGCACCCCAAGTCATAATTCCCGGCTAATTCTGTAGAATTTTGCTCGATCTTTTTACCGTGATCCTTAGTTGAGCAGCTAGCGGCGGACAACCCTATAAGAGAAACCACCCCTACACGGATTAACATTTTTTTCATTTCCTTCTCCCCTTCAAATAAATCAAAAAAAAATAATTTTCACTAAGCATAGGCGCTTTATGTCATTAACAACTCGCCAACACATTGGGACCTATTCAGAAACGCCCCAAAAGAAACAAAACCAGCACAACAATCAAAACCGCCCCTAGGACGCCGCTTGGCGTGTACCCCCAAGTTCGACTGTGCGGCCAAGTCGGCAATGTCCCGATCAACAGCAACACAAGCAGGATCATCAGCATCAGAGACACAGACATCAATTCGCTCCCAAACCGTTTTTTAGTTTTCCTATTTGGGTTTAATTGTTGCGATAAATTCATCGAGCTCTTTCTCTGCAACTTCTTTTTGTTTGCCATAATGGGCTTGGAGTTTACCTAACAAGCGATCCTTCTTACCGGCGATCAGTTTTAACTCATCGTCTGTTATTTTCGCCCATTTCTCGCGCACAGTGCCCATGATTTCCTTCCATTGACCTTCAATTTGATCCCAATTCATTGAACTGGCCTCCTCACAAAGTTCAAAAAATCAAAACAAGAACCGCACGCTTAAACTTCCTTGCAGGAAACCGTAGGTATCTGGCATTATCAACAGGGACGGAGCTATCTCGGCCGCAATTTGCACAGGTGTTTGAGGGACAATAAAGTTCAGACCCAGTGGAAACCTTGCCCCAAAGTAATCATTTGAGTGATTGCTCTTTCGCGCGAAGCGCGACCAATAGTCACTTTGATCATGTAACCAAACAACACCAAGCCCCCAATAAGGCGTTACGCTTGGTGCTGCCGATACTGCATTCTGATGCCCATATACAAAGTCACCGGTAATGGCATAACTTCCTTCAGAAGAGTAACCGACTGCCGCCTGCAAGAAGTTTCTTTGATTTAGCTCGGCATAAAGGGACAGCCCTGTGACCCCTGAGAATGCAATCCCTAAACCCGTTCTATTGACATCTGTTCTAAAAGACTCCCCCGTAAAATCAGACCCAAAAGCTGAACTTGTAAGGAACAATGCGAGGGTTAGGATTGATGCTTTCACGTTATTTACCTTTCAATCAATCGTGTCGGATAACCACAACAACGTCACTAGGACCGCCTGCTGTTTGCAGATGTTTGCCAAGGGATTCGTAGAATTTATCGTCGGCGTCAACTTTATCTGAACGTTCTGCTGCGCCATATTTTATCTGAGCTTCATCCGTGTCAAATGAACGCTCTATCCATGTCGCTTTTTGAGCCATATTGACCACACGTACGTTTTTTGCTCCAAGTTCATGAAGGAACTTCGCCACTTGCGCGCCTCTTTTGTCAGCTAGGCCTCTGGACTTATGCGGAAGGTCTGATTTCTGTGATTTGGGGTAAGGGAGATCCGAATATGCTGCAATGATGATTTCTTTCACGCGTGCGTCTGATTTTACAGCGTTATACATCGTTCTTAGTTCGCTTTGATCGCTTGAAGAGAGCGCCGACGACCCTTTGTTAAACTTGAGAGTTGCGGCATCCTTTCCAGTTATTTCATATGCCATTTGCTGGGCAGTCTCGACCATCCCACCCGGATCGGAAGCAACTGCCAGGCCGGCGCACATAACCGATGACGCTGAAACCATGGACAACAAAATAGACCGATTAATCAGATTGATACGTTTCATTGATGAATCCTTTTTCTGTTAGGTTTTGACACTGTGTCGCCAGGTCGATGACCTCAAATCACCTCACGGCGGAATATTAACGTGCAAAAACCTGTCCATTTGAGGCCAAGATAAATAAAGCGATCTATATGAGTTGGAAATCCAGAGAGGAACGATGCCCACGATCTCGCCACCCATTAATTTTTTTTGAGCTCTCAAACCTTTAGTCTTCATTAGGTTGAGCAGAATTCTGAATCTTTGTAATTATAAAATTCAAGGGAAGTTTAAACTAACTTCAATTCGATCAGATTCAGCAGCAAGGCAATCGGCTGGTCTAGTTTTGCATAGACTCAGATCCACAAGTCTGTCAGTTGGGACGCATATAGAAAAAAAAAAAAAAACACGGCGCCGGCGGCGTACTTAGGACTTCGAGCCTCTGGGTTGCGATGCTAGACCATTCGGTCTTTTCATTAAGGCTTATTTCCCATTGCGGACAAACAGCTCGTTATTTGTATGCAGTCCTCAAATAACTGAATGTCGAACTCTATCCCAGATTGCACAGCGGATTAGGCTAGCTAGAGACAAAGAAGCGCTAAAACCCCTTTGGATACAGTCATTTAAGTAATAATATTTAAGTCATAAACAGCACGTCCGAATCCCTTATTTAGGCGAGATCTGATTATAGCCCGGGGGCGCTGCGTGAGGAACATTGAAAAATTTGTTTTCAACTACTTAGCCCCGCTGTCAAAGCTGCTGGTCGTAGCCTTGTATCTTAACAGCTGCGAATCGCAAATTCAGGTCACGCAGGGGGGGTTATTGCCAGGAGCAAACGGAACAGTCGAAGCTCCCACATTTTCTCTAAGCTCTGGCACTTACGAAGCTGGAACACAATTAGAACTCGCCACTAAGACCCTTGAGGGCGAAATTTACTATACAACCGATGGCGAAACACCAACGGAAAAATCGACTAAGTACAATGCACCTATTAACTTACTAACCAGCCAAACGATCAAAGCTTTCGCGGTACAAGCGACAATGCAGCCATCAACAGTTGTTAAGGCCGATTATGTGATCGTACCCGTCAACTATGGCTCAGTGTCTGAACCAGTTGCGACTCCTGAGGAGCGAACTTTTGATAATGCGGTTTCCGTTACCCTTTCTACAATTCCGTTAGCAGCGACTATTTACTACTCCACCGACGGATCGGAACCGAGCCTTCCTTACACCAGCCCCATCGAACTAACTCGCGAGACAAGACTCAAGGCAAAGGCACGACTGAATGGCTATACTGATTCAACGGTCATGGATCAAACCTTCACTTTTAAAGTTGCAGATCCCGTGTTCTCAATCCCACAAGGCACGTATGGTCCATCTCAAATTGTCTTGCTGTCATCTGCCACGACGGGCGCCACCGTGCACTATACAACAGATGGGACGACAGAGCCTACATGTAACAGTGCTAGCGGGCCATTAACTGTATCTCAGTCAATGACGGTCAAGGCCGTCGGATGCAAAGACGGTTACACAAACTCGGAAGTTGGAAGCGCAAATTACACGATCAACGGTTCCGTAGCCACGCCAACATTTAGCATCTCTGAAGGGTCTTACGGCCCGTCTCAAACCGTAGCTTTAAGCACCAGCACACCAGATTCAATAATCTATTATACAACTGATGGATTAGATCCGACCATTTTATCTAGCGTCTATTCAGCACCGATTACTGTCTCAAGCACAACCATCGTTAAGGCGTTCGCTGTAAAAGCTGACTTCATCAATTCCACTATCGCATCCTCAACTTATACAATCAATGGATCCGTAAACAAGCCTGTTGCCATTCCTCCAGGCGGAAATTTCAACAATGACGTCAGCGTAACAATCTCCACGATACCATTTCAAGCCAGTATCGTTTATTCTCTAGATAATACGACCATTGATACACCCTACAGCGCAGCCTTAAATATTTCTGCGACCACAACCCTGCAGGCCAAGGCTTCAATGACGAATTATACGGACTCGGAACCCCTGACCGAGGTCTATACCATGGTCGTGGCCGATCCTGTTTTTTCTGTTCAGGACTCAGCCACCCGTACCGTGCAGATATCGACCATCACAAACGGCGCAACTATTTACTATACGATTGACGGATCAGATCCTTCCCCAACCTCAACACAATACTCATCTGCTGTATCAATTCAGAATGGACAGGTCCTCAAAGCCATAGCGGCACGTCCTGGATATAACGATAGTGCCGTAGTGCCGTTCGTTGACGACGGAAAGTTTTATGTTAACGGCGCACTTGCGAATGGGTTTATAAAAGACCAGACAGTAATGCTACTTCATATGAATGGGAGCAATGGATCGCAAACGTTTACGGATTCGTCGGCATATGGGCATACCATCACACCC
>JBAXLR010000069.1:0-14143 GCA_037134655.1 bacterium
GACCGAATTCAACTGCTTGACGACCATCTAATCAACAAAATCGCAGCCGGAGAAGTTGTCGAGCGCCCGTGCAGCGTCGTTAAAGAACTTGTAGAAAACGCCATCGACGCTGGTGCGAGGAAAATCACCGTCGATATTCAAGACGGCGGAAAAAAAAGGATTTTGGTGTCAGATAATGGCTGCGGCATGTCTCCAGCTGATGCAAAAAAATCTCTTTTGCGACACGCCACGTCCAAGATTAAATCGGCCGAAGATTTATTCAATCTAAACACCATGGGGTTTAGAGGGGAGGCTCTTGCCTCCATTTCTGCTGTTTGTCGATTTACGTTGATGACATGCGAGCAAGGCCAAAGTGATGGCGTGAAGTTACAGATCACTGGGGACTCAGACATGGCATCAGCGCCATGGCAAAGCTCTGGTGGTACGACCATCATTTGTGATGATTTATTCTTTAACATCCCCGTCAGAAAAAAATTCCTGAAAGCATCGGGATCTGAATATGCGGCCATCTTGGAGCTTTTGCAGGCTTTGGCATTATCCAATCCTTCGATTGATTTTACGTTGATTCATAACGGCAAAGAAACATTGCGCGCCCCAGCAGCAGTTGGAGGCAGTGATGAAGGCCCTGAGAAACGTCTTCGCAAAAGATTTTCCCAAGTCATGAGAGGTGATGCTGGCCTTGATATGATCTACGTTGAAGGCGAGTCCCAGTGGGGGCAAATGACCGCGTTGATCTCAGCTCCTGGTGTCGAGAGAGCCAGTTCGAAAGATGTATTCTTATTTGTCAACGGCCGCTGGATCAAAGATAAGTCTTTGCGTTTTGCCGTTTTGCGCGGCTATCACAGCCATCTGTTGCGGGGGCGGTACCCTGTAGCTGCGGTATTTTTATCCATTGATTCCAGTTTGGTTGATGCCAACGTTCACCCGGCTAAGACCGAAGTCAGATTGCAGTACGCCGCTGAGATTCACAATATGATGGCCCATGCTGTGCGCACCGGCATTCGAAAAGGCGAGTGGGCTGCAAGTCCGTCGCATCCGTTGTTCGCCCAAGCCAGTGCTGCTTCTGGTTCAGAAAAAGACGTGGATTCTCTGGCCCCGAGTAGTTCTTCCAATCACGGCACTCCAGCGTGGCGCAGCCAACGAACGTCCCCGGCCGTTTGGCGCGATGTTACCCCAAGTTTTAGTATGCCTCGATCAGAATCAGATGGTCGGAAGCATGGCAATGATCACTCAGGTTTAGGTCAAAATGATTTTGATTCTTCGGTGAAACCCCTAGGGCAGATTGAAACAACCGCTAATTTAACCCCAAATCAAACAGTGCCGTGGCGTGAGCTTCGCTACTTTGGCAGTGTTGCCGATTGCTACCTGTTATTTGGCCATGGGGAACGAGCGTCCGGGTCAAGGCTTCTTGTTGTAGACCAACATGCCTTCCACGAAAGAATTATTTACGAGCGTCTTGTTCGCGATCAAAATTTGCTTAAGTCAAGCCAGGCCCTGTTAGTGCCTGAGTGTGTTCACTTGGGGCCTAAGGCGACAGCGACCATTAAAGAGGTGCTTCCAGTTCTGACGAGTAATGGTTTTGCCTTGGATGTGCTTGATGATTCAAACGTTGAAGTGAGAGCAGTACCTGTACTTTTGGCGAAGTCAGACATAACAACGCTGCTGGAAACCATTTCGGAGCAAAGTGAAAAACTGCCCATGCAGGATAATGTCGGGCTTTTGCATGATCATCTGTCGACTTTCGCATGCCATGCGGCGGTAAGAGCCGGTGAGGCTATTGGACCAGATGAGCTTAAGATCCTTCTAAAAGAGGCTGACGACGTTGATTTTTATCACAACTGCCCCCATGGTCGCCGGGTGATTCGATGGTGGGAAGAATCTCAAATCGGTCGTTGGTTTGACCGCTAGTGTTTAGGGCTGGTCTCGAAAGTTTTTATGTATTCTCGTCATAATTACTGAGCAAGGAAATTTCGTGGGCCGTTGTCCAGAGTTTGTCGTTGTCGGAGGGCCTACGGCCTCAGGCAAATCAGCTTTAGCACTTGAGCTTTCAAAGTCTATTGGTGGAGCCATCCTTTGTTGTGACAGTGTGCAGCTATACCGAGGCTTTGATATTGGCTCGGCTAAACCCACAGCATCAGATCGTGCGACGATCCCCCATTATCTTTTTGATGTTTTGGACTGGAATGATCCGTTTGATGCGGCCGCTTACGCACGGGCAGCAAAAGCGGCCAGGCTTGAAATCAGTCAGCGTGGGCTTATCCCCGTGATTGTTGGCGGAACAGGACTTTATTTGAGGGCGCTATTGGGTGACGCGTGGGATGATGATGTTCCGAGTGACAAAGAACTTCGTCTAAGGCTGAGTGAACGCGAAAGTCTTGATCTTTACGGTGAGCTTAAGCAGAAAGATCCTAGGCGTGCAGCGGAGCTTCATCCCAATGACCGTTTTCGTGTGATTCGTGCCCTTGAAATCAATATCCTCACGGGCTCTGTGGTGCGAGTGCGCAGACCTGTAAGTTCATTGCCTTCAAGTCATGTGATGATTTTGCTAAATCCCGAGCGCGATACTCTGCACAGCCGTATCGCCGAGCGGACAAAAGACATGATCAAAAATGGACTTATGGCCGAGGTCGACGGCTTACTGGCCGCAGGGGTTGACCCCGCCTGTAAGCCCATGCAAAGCATTGGTTACAAGCAAGTGGTGGCCATGCGGCAAGGACTTTTGCCAGCCGAAAAACTTGAGGAAAAAATTATTTTCGCCACCCGTCAGTACGCAAAGCGTCAGGTCACATGGTTTAAAAAAGTCCCCCATCACCTCAAAGGAGTGGGGGAGAGGGATTTCCCTAGATTGATCGAGGACGTAAAACGCGCCCTCGGGGTGTGAAATAAGGTCTTCTAAAGTTTTCTACTTTTAACGAGGCGGCATGCGCCAAAGAGGAAGTTTATCTCTTTTTCAACGGCAAAGCCTTTACTTGTGAGACTGTCTCGTAATTCTGCCGGTGAGTAAAAGCTGGCAACACTTTTTGGTAAGTACGTATAGGCTTCTTTTTCGCTCAACAGACGGCCGATTTGCGGTAAGATCTTGTGGAAGTAGAGCTGAAATAACTTTGCAAAGGGCCCAGATGATGGAGTAAAAAATTCCAAAATCAGTAAGATCCCGTTTTGCTTTAGGGTGCGTGCGAACTCGCACAGAGCTTTTTCCTTATTCACGACATTGCGAAGACCAAACGATATGCTGATGCAGTCAAGGCTGTCGTCAGTAAAGTTCAGTGTCTCTGCCGACATAACCGTCCATGAAAGGTTTTTGGTGAGTCCAATGGCATTAGATTTTTTATCTGCCAAATTAAGCATACCCTTTGAGATGTCGCCTCCAGTAAAGGTGGCATATTCGGGGTGGGCTTTCATGGCCTCAATCAACACGTCCCCAGTTCCGGTAGCAACGTCAAGATAGGCTCCGCCGTGACGGGTAGGGATCATGGATACAAGTTTGCGGCGCCAGCGAACATCTTGCCGGGCACTTAACAAACGGTTTAAAAAGTCATAACGCTTTGCGATGCGGTCAAACATCGCGGCAATGGTGTTTTCATCCTCTGGGCGGGTGAGTTGAGTTGAGGTGTTTTCCATACTTAAAGGCGGCTCCCAATCACTTGTTAAAAGCACTGAAGAGGGCGGAGTATACGCAGTTGTGCGAATAAATTCATCAGTTTAGTTGAGTGGCTCTTAGAGCCGAACCATCTCCTGATTAATCTCGTAAATTCGGTTGGTTATATAGTGTTACTGATCTCTTGGAAAAGGATTATGTGGGTTAAAGAGGGGCGTAATACGCCTGACTTCCCCGGGTCCGCTTTCTAATTTGGTGTCGCTTTTAGCTCTACCAAAAAATCCTCCACCGAGCTCATGCCTAGGATGCTTGGATTCATGGCTTTAAACATCGCAAGAAATGTTTTTGCATTTTCACTCGCAAGGAGATCGGCAATCCCTTGGCCTGAGAGGTGTCTAGAGGCCTCTCCCAACGTTTTTTCGGGGATCGATTTGGACAGGGCGATCCCTCTAAGAATGACCTGACTCAGGGTGTAGTCTTTTCGTCCCATCAGCTCTTGATTTAGTTGGGTAAGAGCTGTGACGGAAATGGTTTTGAAATGATCGGCCTGCTCATCAGTTAAGGGGATTTTCACATGGCGCTTGACCAAGCTTACTAAGTCACTTGCGACACCATCAAAGTTCTCGCCCCGAACGATTGAGGGAATGCGGCTACTCCAGAATGCACTGAGATCGGCCGTTAGCTTCGCCACATCAGATTGGTCTGAAAACGTTTGTCTAACCACTAGATCTAGTCCAACGAGAAATGCGGGCAGGACTGCGGCTAATTTTTCCTTAGCGAGCGATGAATCCATGCGAAAGGTTTCTCCGGACTTCGTTCCGCTGCAAGATATTTGTTTCGTTAACCCGTCGCTAAACGAGCAGTTTGTCGAAGCGGAAAAGTTTTCGGCCGGGATCAAGCATTGCTCGTAAGGAATTTTTATGTTGCCGTCTTGCCGTTCGCAGCGAAAACAAACTTCATCGGAAGTTTCCTTCACCGAGCACCATGATGGCAGGTCCAGAAGGCTGATGTCCGCAGCTTGCGGCAGCGGTTCGTTTTTAAGAGGACTTTTTTGATGGTACGGAGTTTCTTGTGGTTTTGAACAAGAAAGTGCGTTGATGGATAGAATGGCTAAGGCGGCAAAGACCTTGGTTGCAGCATTTAAATTTTTAATTCTGATCATGTTAAAACTTGGCCTCTGGAGGGGGCGGATTGTCCCTGCCCACACATTTGAAGACAGTCGGCCAAAAGGGTTTTAAACTTTAGCAATTTGTGCAAATAAACCTCGGCGTTTCATTGGCTTAGGGGGCTATCTGGCGGAGATAATTAAATATTCCTAGGGGCCCTTCTGGTGGGGGCTGGGGATGGAAACCGACCCTCCAGGGTGTCTTTAAAGCTATATCTAATGCTGCAGGGGCTGTGCAGCTGGCCGCGGGGTATAGTGGAAAATTCAATAATTATAGATATTTATATCAATCTATAAGCAGCTGGTATATTTATTATACCTCTAGTTTATAGAAATTGTTTAAAATATATTGACATTATTATTATCAGAGTGTTATAAGGCGCATGCTTTTAATATTTTGATGCTTAAACTCTTGAAAGGAGATCAGAAATGATCAAGACCGTTAAAATTTTTGGCGCGTTATTTATGGCGCTAGCGGTTTCTGCCTGTGGCAAAGAGAAGACGAAAACCGTCTATGTGAATAATTCTGAAACACAGCAACAGAATCCCAATCAGGGTTCCATGCCGTTTCCAAATGACACAGCTCGTCAGATGGATTTGCTGGCGGTGGAGATCACTAATTTTGCTTCCGTCAACGGGCGAGCGATCAATGGTGGTGCCCAGATTGAGTTTCGTCTAAGAAATCCTCAGGCCCAAGCCTACGGCGTCCGTTATAAGTGTGCTCTCGAGCAAGCTGGCCGCACTGGCACGGTGCGACCAAGTGATTGCGTGTCACCTTATGTTGTGCAAACGGAGCAAGAAGGTCAGTACCGGTTTACGGTATTTGCTGTTCATCCCCAATCTTCAGTGTCTGGCCATGCAGCACAAACCAGCTTTGCGGTAGGTCACTCCACTAATGGCGCCGGTAGTTCCGGCGTCCAAGACGGTGCAGCTGAAACCCAAGTGGGTGACTTATTTATCGTGACCATCCCGCGGGGGATGCACACTGTTTACAGAACGTCTACATTTGATCAGCCAGGCGCTATTCGCAGGCGTATGATCGATGCATCAATGGGTGACTCCGCCGCTCCCTATCCAGTGAGTTGTGGTCAAGGTATGACCGGTGGAAACTTCCAGCAACTGGTTCCTGATATGACGCCGATGGGTCAGCAGTTACAGTACTGCGAAACCTCAATGCCGATAAACTATAACGCACCATCAGATTTTACTATGAGCTATAACAGCCTTGGGCTTGCCACCGATGATTCATTCGGTCCGAGAATTCCTGAAAGCTGGCGTGGTGAAGTGCCTTCGCGCTTGTACATTAATGTTTTCACCCAAGTTCCTGGAGTGAGGCCAACAAACCAGTTCAACGCCATGTTCAGCAATGAATTTTCGGCTACCGCAAGTCGCATGCAGCTCAGCTGCGGCATGAATCCACCAGAGTATTTGGGTACGGCGCAAATTTTCCAGGGCTACTACGCTGGACAGATGGCAGGGTCCCACCTCTATGGATGTCCAAGCAAACGTAACGGCGCGACCTATATCAATGTGGCGGCGTTTGTAATGGATCAGGTCAACCCGATGAATCGCATGCCACCCAACTGTGACTGGCGATGCTTACGTGGACAAAACATGACAAATCAAAGAGCGGCAGAGATCGTGGTGGAGTTTGGTCCATTCGCTGATGAGGTTACTGCTCGCGGCCAAGTCCGCAAAGCTCAGGAACTGATGATGAATCATATCCGCAAGCTAACTCCCTAACACCTAGACAAGATCATTCATAATCCCCCCGAAAAAGCTCAATCAGGGCTCTTTTTCGGGGGGCTTCACTTATAAGAAAGTGTGTAGATGCAGTTTCGGGACGGCTCTCTGTGCTTAGAGCCTGCCCCAAAAGGCGTAGAATCGTCATTCTAAAGATGTTAAGGAATAGGCGATAGCATGGGGCGGTGAAACGTCTCTGTAGATGGGGGAAATGACGATGCTCAAGATTTATTTAGTTTTTTGTTCCGTGCTGGCGCTGCCGTCCATGGCTGGAACTTTGTCGGCTGATCAACAGCTGGCCCAATCCTTCCTTCTACCCGCCAAAGCTCCCGAGCCAAAAGATAATCCAACAACAAAACCCAAGGTTAATTTGGGTCGCAAACTTTTTTTGGATCCCCGTCTTTCTGTTGATGGTACGGTCTCCTGTAATTCATGTCACAACGTGATGGCGTCAGGATCGGATAACCGCCCGGTATCCGTGGGTATCAAAGGTCAAAAGGTCGGACGCGGAGCGCCAACGGTTTTTAATGCAGCATTTCTTTCAGTCCAATTTTGGGATGGGCGAGCTGACTCCCTAGAAGAGCAAGCGAAGGGGCCTTTAACCAATCCCATTGAAATGGGCATGCCTAGTCATGACGCGGTTGTCGAGCGCCTGAAGAAAACACCTGGATACCCAGAGCTTTTCGCAGCTGCTTTTTCTGATCGTGATCCGCTCACAATCGATAACGTAGCTAAGGCCATTGCTGCGTTTGAAAGAACGCTCATCACACCAAACAGTCCGTTTGACCGCTGGGCTAAGGGACAAGCGGGTGCTATTTCCAGCGCAGCCAAACGTGGGTTTCACCGAATGAATGAGCTCGGTTGCGTCAGCTGTCATTCAGGACCTGCATTCGCTGGTCCTGCTCTTCCCATCGGTACTGGTTTTTTTCAGAAGTTTCCCACATTCTCTGATAATGACTATGCGCGAAAATATGACTTAGCTGCCGATTTAGGTCGTCAAAAAGTTACCGGAAGTCAATCCGACGCCAACATGTTCCGAGTGCCAAGTTTGCGTAATGTTGGAGTCACAGCTCCTTACTTTCATAACGGCCGCGTCACAAGTCTTAAAGATGCCATTCGCGTTATGGGTAAAACCCAACTCAATCAGGATCTAACAGTTACGGACGTGGATGATATCTATGCTTTCCTGCTCACGTTGACAGGTGAAATACCAAACCAGGTCCTTCCTAAGCTATCAATGACGCCCGGCACTACCCTGACTCCGGAGTGAAAGTAGCAAATCCTGCCGCGCTTTTTTGCTTAGGCAACCAGCCGATTCCAGGCTGGTTTTTTTCATAATTTAATGAACAACCAAAGATTGCGACAAAGGAACCCATAACAAGTTGCCGAAGAGCCCGTCATGATTAGACTTATTTCAAAAATCATCACGGCGCTGTTTTCAAATTCCGCTCTTGAGGAAATCTACGAGCGTCGGCAGCGCAAAGTCAAAGGCAGGAATAACCGGAGTGTTGCGGCTGTCATGTTGGTTGGCGGTGTCTTGCTTGGTCTCATGGCGTTCACCGGTGGAATGTTTTTTATCGAACGAGACAGCCGTTCTTATTTGGAGTCAAGAAACAGGGTGACTCTGCTTGATGGGGAAGAATTCCTTTGGCAGAGTGCTGAAAAGGATGCATGCCCGCAATCAGAAAAAGAATGCCTGCCGTTTAATCTCTCTTCCGTTGAGGGTTTATCTGCAACGATGCTCAGTTCTTTTCGTGTCAAGATTCAGCCCGCAAGTGAACGGCGATTTATTCGGCTAAGATTAAGTATCCCTGCCCAGAGCTGGAAAGGTCTGTCCGAGTTCCTGACCTTGACGATCTCTTTGCCAAACATGAAGTACAACCGCGCAGACGTTTATTTGAACCGAGAGAAGCAGCGCAGTTTTTTCCTCAGTCGACCCATCAACTTTCCCTTCGAGACCAAGGACAAACAAGGCCAGGCTCTGGAAGTTGATGTTTTACTTGAATCCACGGGTTCAGAGCCTTTTGCTCTGGGTGTAACGCAACCGGCATTTATGTCGACCCAAAGCGAATTCGAGAAATTCAGTGAACATCTCGTCATGCAACGCAGTGGTCGCGGTAATTGGATTGCTGTTGTTTCCAGAATTACCCTCGCATTGTTTGCCATCGGCTTATTTTTACTTATCGACTCTTCGTCAGAATCCCTTGGTTTGGCCTTGTTTATGGGCTTTGAGGCTCTGGGAATCGCAGCCAAACATGGCTGGCTTCCTCTTTCAGCGCTCGGGCCATGGTGGGATATATTTGCCGCGGCACTATTTACTAACATGGGCATGATTTTTCGGGTTTACTTTTACATCAATCTTGCGCGCTTAGCGGGTGTATCCTTAAACAGGTGGATTACTGGCGCGTTGCTCTGGTCCGTGCCAATGGCTTACTATGCGATGGAGTCCGGGAATAAACCAGAAAGCTTTTATAATTTAGTCTATGCTGTTGGCGCTTTGGTGACGGCTGTTTTTGGAATAGCCGTTTGTTTGCGGAGTTACATTTATATCAGACAGAAGGCGCTGCACTGGCGTCACATGGCTTTATTATCAGCAGCAGTGGCCGCTGTCCCGGCGTTGATGCTTGCAACTGACGCCATATTCCCAAAATTCATCACGGGTGCCGACATGATCGATGTGGTTAACACGCTTAACTTTAATTCAGGCTTTGTTCTCGCGCTGAGCGCATTCTTTAACATTTCCTCACTGGAAAACAGAGTCAAAGCGTTATCGCTTGTGCAACTCAAGGCCAAGCAGTTGGAAATGGAGCTCGAGTTGGCGCGATCGGTGCAGAAACAACACATGCGTGTGCCAAAAGTGCCAGATCAGATATCAGTAGAATGCTTTCAGTCAGCGGCATCCTACGTCTCTGGAGATACCTATTTCTTTCACTGGGATGAGAAAAAGAATTTATTTACATTTCTGTTAAATGATGTCACGGGTCATGGCGTGCAGGCTGCTCTCAAAGCTACCATTTGTAATGTTATAGCAGAGCTGGTCTGGGATCAGGATTCTGGCTATGCTCGCAGTGATCTCAAAGAGTTCAGGATAGCAAGATATAACGATTTAATATGCAAATATCTGAGTGAGAGGTTTCAGGTTGAGGATCTTCATAGCATTTGCGGCGGAGAGTTCGTGTTAGAAACAGGTGAACTTCGCCTTTATAGATCCAATGCGCCGTCACCTTTTATCCTTCAGCCAGTCAGCCAGGCTGGTAGCACAGAGATTAAATACGAAGTGTTGAATGTTCCGTTGCGAAATCAGTTAGTCAGTGATGTGCAGCTTAGCCCTGGTGCGGTAGTGATTTTGATGAGTGATGGAATTCTCTTTTCCAGCCGTGAGCAAGCCAATATTTCAAGGCGTCTCAACGAATTGGGGTCGACATTGGGTGGAGAGGATTTGTCCCTTGAGCAGGTAAAAACAGTCATAACCTCTATTGTTGAGGACGCGAGTAAGTCTATTGATGATGACAAGACACTTCTCATGTTTAGATGGCAACCGAGACGAGTTCATTTAAGACGCTTCAAAGTTGCAGGATGATGACCTAAAACTGCTCTGTAGTGGGTTGGGTGGATGATGCGAATGCTAGGAGCTCTTGATAGCGCCCGCCAAGCTCAAGTAGTTGTTTCGGCTCTCCCATCTCGACGATCCGTCCATTTTCTAAAACAAGAATAAGGTCGCATTTTTTGATGGTTTCCAGACGATGCGCGATAACGATCACAGTTCGTTCTGCAAGAATTTTTGCCGTAGCGGCCTGGACAAGGGCCTCTGAGTGGGGGTCAATATGACTTGTCGCCTCATCCAGGATGATTAGGGACGGGTTTTTGACGAGCGCACGAGCAAAGACAATCAGCTGGCGCTGCCCTTGGCTAAGGTTTGAACCGTTCTCTTTTACTACGAAGTCAAGGCCGCCGGGTAAATCGCGAATGAACTCACTGGCTCCGACTGTGGCCGTTGCTTTTTCAAGCTGTTCTCTTGTAATGGCGTTATCCCCAAGGCTGATATTGAAGGCAATAGATCCTTCAAACAAGACAACATCTTGTGGAACAATGCCAAGATGGTCTCTAACTTGCTCGGGCAGTATATTTTCGATGGATTGTCCGCCGATCATGATGATTCCACGGTAGCCTGAATATAATTTCGTTAAAAGTTTTATGATCGTGGATTTTCCGCTTCCAGTTCGTCCAATAACGGCCAATGACTTTCCAGCCGGCAGTCTAAAATTAATATTGGTTAACACGTCGGAAGTCTTCGGTTTATAGGTAAAGCTTACGTTTTTAAATTCAACATCGGCTTCACTTTTCCATGTGACGGGTAATTGGCCACCGATTTTGTCGGTGAGATCTAGCAGCCCAAAAATCCTGTCAATGGACGTATAAGCACCCTGAAGCATGGCCATCTTAGTGCCCAATTGCTTGAGTGGCTCAAACAGCTGCTGGATATATTGGACAAATGCCACCATTAAACCGGCAGAGAATACATTTTCATGGCCTGCCCAACTGATGGCCATGAACAAGGCTATACCGAGCGTGATGGATGAAATACCATCAATGGAGGCAAACATGAGGGCGTCGTAAAAGACGTTGTCGAGCTGTGAATTTTTATAGTCTTGATTTAGCTTTTGATAGCGCCCTGAAACACCTCTTTCGGCATTCAAGAGTTTAACGGCACTAAGACTGGTGATGGCCTCCTGGGTGAAGCCGTTTAATGTTGCCAGGTTTCTCCTGGAAGCCAGCATGGATGTGTTTAGCTTTTTTGAAAACCATATGACCAGCCATGTCATGATGGGCAATATGATCAGGGCAGTGACAGCGAGCTTTGACGATAGTAAAAACATGCCAGCGATACAGCCTGCAAGCACAAGGATGTCTATAACACTAGACAATACGCCTTGGTTAAGTGACTCGCTCAACGTGTCAAAATCACTGGTGGCCCGCGTGGCTAGTGCGCCGCTGATTTGATTGTCATGCCAAACAGCTGGCAAGCTCAGAACGTGTCGCATCAATGAGCTTCTCATGCTGTAAATCATTCGGTGAACGGCGATCGATGTTGCGATTGTCTGGACGCCACCTAGGATGTAAGTGGAAAAAGACAGTAACAGGCAGAAACTCGCCCAGAACATGGTGATCTGCCAATTGCCAGCGAGGATCCCGTCGTCAATAGCCTTTTTGAGCAGTAGAGGCTGGACCATCGCAATGATGGCCACCACCGGGATCATAGCTGATCCCAGATAGACCAGCTTGCGATGTGGTCTTAGCCAGGGCCAAAGTTTCAACAAAGGCGTTATTCCGATTGGGGAACGAGTGGTGCTTGAATTTTTCATTGGGGCCCCCGAGCACCAGTTGTGGAGGTGTCGCTTTCAATAAAGTGTCGCACCTGCTCGTAAGGACCAAAAGCAATCATCTTGCCGCCATCAAGGACCATGATTTTGTGACATGGCTTAAGAATGCTGATCCGGTGGGACGCAATGATCAGGGCTGCTTTGGTGCCTAGTAACGCCTTGATTAGTTTGTTTTCCGTTTCGTGATCAACTGCAGATAAGACGTCATCGAGAATGATGATTTTAGTCTTGCGCAGCAGAAGGCGAGCAAGGGCAAGACGCTGTTTTTGGCCGCCAGACAGCTTTATTCCACGCTCTCCAATCAGGGTATCCCAAGATTCCGGAAATTTCTCGATGTCCTCTAGTATGTCAGCCTGCCTGGCGGCTTCGCGCAGGGCTGACAGTGGAACGTCGGAGTCCTCATAGCCCAGACACATGTTGGATTTAATGCTTTCACTGAATAGTAAAGGCGTTTGTTGGGCGTAACCAATGAGGTTGCGAACATACTCCGGCGAAGTAAACTGCAGGTCTTTACCATCAAGATAGGCTTGTCCCTCCGCAATTGGATAGAGTTTGGTTAATAGGTTAAACAAGGTTGATTTCCCAGAGCCAATTTTCCCAAAGACTCCGATCCGTTCCCCGGGGTCCACCGTGAATGAAATGTTATCAACGCCGGAGCGTCCATCGGGCCAACGAAAACTCAGGTTATTTACCGTGAGGAGATGTCGGTCTTCTTTTGGAGATGACTTCGCTGGTGCTGGCAAAACGGTTTCGGGTGTAATGGTTTTGATCATCTGAATTCGTTCGGCAGCTGGTTTGGCGCGTTGATAGACATTTAAAATGATGCCTAGACTGGCAAACGGAAAAGTGAGCATGCCAATGTAGATATTAAATGCCATGATGTCGCCGACAGTTAGCTGACCGGCCATAATCTGTTTTCCGCCATATGTCAGAGTAGCGAATTGGCTTAAACCGATCAAAATCGTCATTACTGGCCAAGTCAACGTGCGGAGCCAGATTGTTCGGGAATTTGACTGGAAGATGGAAAAATTATCTGGCTCAAGTCTTGAGGATATGGCTGGTACGGCGTTCATCATCTGAACCACATGCACCTGTGAGAACGCCTCTGAGACCTTAGCGGTCAGTCGTCCTAACGCTTCTGTGTTCTCTCGCATGGATTTATAGAGATGTGGCATCACCACTTTGGTTAGGACAAGCATCAGTAGCATAGGTGAAATGGCGAGTGCTGTTAGAGTGGAGTCGATGGACGCCATTTTTGAAATGGTAAAAATTGAGATGAAAATAACATTGAGTACTTGTAAGGCGCCAAAGGCAAAAAATATGCGAAGCTGAGTGACGTCATTATTTAGACGAGACGTCAGTTCTCCAACTGAGTAGCTAATAATGTCAACCAACGGGGCGATGAGAATTCGGTAAAACACATCAGCTTTAAGGTTGGCCTCCAGGGCGCGGCCGGGCCAGAATATTAAAATCCTAGACGCCGTTCTTATAATGACCTGGGATAGTCCAAGTAAAATGATTGAGATGGCCACAGAGCTCAATGTTTTTAATTCACCACGTGAGGCCAGCGTGTCGATGATTTCCTTGGCCAGGAGTGGGATTTCCAGGACGATGATATTCGTGATAATTAAGGCAATTGTTCCGCCCAGGTAAAAATGCCACTGAGGCGCCGCATACATTTTTCCAAGTTCTCTTAACGCTTGGCGCATTACGACCTGCCAAAAAATCGGTGGTCAATTAGGCTTGCCCGTGCGCGGAGATCAGCGTTCCGCCACTCTGGCAATTCATCCAGCTGGCCATTTTCCAGTAAAATAGCCCGTGGGCAAAGTGCCGCAGCCAAAAGTGGACTATGGATGCTGATGAGAGTGGTTTTTTTTTGCTCAGAGCGATTTTTTATGATTGCTTCCAATGTTCTAGCGTTAACAATATCAAGGGCGTTGAATGGCTCATCCAGAATCAAGAGATCCGGGTGATGGAGCATAGCAACTGCAAGACCAATTCTTCGCTGCATGCCATGACTTGTTTTGCATAGGGGTCGTCGGCGCCAAGTCGTGGCGTCCCAGGTTTTAAGTTGTTCTTCAACGTACTGTGAAGGATTTTCGAGTCCACGAATATTAGCCGTGTAGGCAAGGATTTCCTCCGGTGTTGTCCAATCGGGTAGGGTGGATTCTTGGGGTAAGTAGCCAATATTATTTCGAGATTCTACAGCATCAGGGCTCATGTTGAGGCCAAAAACCTTAAGTTCGCCCTCAGAGC
>JBAXLR010000070.1:0-13943 GCA_037134655.1 bacterium
GAACTTCTAAGGGAAGCCAAGGCACACAGAATCGATATTATAATTTCAAATCATGGTCCTACTCCGGCTGAAGCCTCCGGCCTGAGGTCTCGACGGGTGGCTAGAATGCCTTGTGTTGTATGCGGAGATCAAAAGTACGCAAATCTCAAAAAAGGATTTCCTGACTCACTTTCGGGACAGCCCTTGATTCTACCTACCCCCCACAGCAAACTTCGAATCGACCTGGACCATTGGCTCAAAACGAAAAAGATAGCTGCTGATGTCGTTTTTGAAACTCAAGACACTAGTCTGCAAAAACTTTTGGTCACCCATCATTTAGGAGTCGCCCCACTTCCAGAACCAGCTGCGAAAGAGCTAATTGCCCAAAAAAGCATGGTCCTTTTAGGTGAGGTGGACGATGTTTATGAGGAGTTATGGCTAATTTCCGGAGAACGCCGGTTTCAAAACCCGGTCGCAGCTCAAATTTTTAAATCATTCTCGATAGATAAATGAAAAATAGTTTCTATTGTTTTTTCAGATGAAGATGATCTTATTTATCCATTTTTTGATAATCTAAGGCTTCCGACATACTACCGCTTCGAAAATTTGCACCACTTGGAGATGATGACATGGGAGAGCTAGCTTCGAATACCATGCAGTTCACGGGCCCAGTCATAACCATAGCAGAGCATTGGTGGGCGTATCTGGCCCTTCTAGGAATCATTGCTTTCATGCTGGTGCTCGACCTCGGAGTCTTCCATCGTAAGCCTCATACGGTATCATTCAAAGAAGCTACCGTATGGAGTATTATCTGGATCCTTATTTCCTTACTTTTCAATCTTGGGCTCTATATTTGGGTGAAACAACAATTTATGGATCAGCCCGAACTTGCAAAACGGTTTGCAGGGGAGTTTTTGGCCGGCTATGTGGTTGAAAAGTCCCTGGCGGTAGATAACATTTTCGTAATCGCAGTGATCTTCAGTTACTTCGCGATTCCAGCGCACCTACAGCATCGCGTGCTGTTTTACGGCATTATAGGAGCAATCTTCTTTAGGGCACTTTTTATTGCCCTGGGAAGCTGGCTCATGCAATACCATTGGGTCATGTACGTTTTCGGAGCATTTTTGATCCTGACCGGTTTAAAGCTATTCATGCAACCTGACGCGAGCAAATCCCCGGGCGATAATTTTTTAGTTAAATGGGTCACCAAAAGAATTCCTGCAACACCGGAGCTTCACGGATCAAATTTTTTCGTAAAATCAGACTCAGGCAAGTGGCTTTTAACACCGCTATTTTTGGCCCTATTGGTTGTTGAATTCACTGATATTGTTTTTGCAGTCGATTCAGTCCCAGCAATTTTTGCCATCACAAAGGAACCATTCATCGTCTTCTCATCAAATATGTTCGCCATCCTGGGGCTGAGGTCTATGTACTTCATGCTGGGCGGCCTTATGCCAATGTTCACCTATCTGAAGTATGGTCTAGGATTAATCCTTATTTTCGTGGGTCTAAAAATGTCGTGGCTTAATGACGCATTCGGCGGCAAGTTCCCGATTTCATGGTCCCTTGCGATTATCGGATCCATACTCGTTATATCCATGCTGGCTTCTCTTGTGTTTAAACCTAAAGATAACAACAACTCCAAGAGGGCGTGATCCAGGATGAATGATAAAAATAGCCAAAAACTATTGGAATCAATTCCTCGAAATCTGGTCAGCTCTCTCGTTGTTTTCCTAGTTGCGCTTCCACTATGCATTGGTATCGCAAGTGCCTGCGGGCTAACGCCCGATAAGGGACTAATAGCTGGAGCTATTGGTGGTGTTGTTGTCGGGATTTTTGGCGGAGCTCCGCTTCAGGTCAGCGGGCCGGCCAACGGCCTTATTCCGGTGATAGCTGAGCTGGCATCGGAGCACGGAATCGTTATTCTTGGAGCCGCAGTCATGCTCGCCGGCATGTTTCAGGCCTTGGCAGGTGTTCTTCGATTAGGAGTATTCTTTCGAGCCCTTTGCCCAAGTGTCATCTACGGTCTCATGGCAGGTTTTGGACTGGTGATTTTCAGTAGCCAGTTGATGACAGCACTTAATGGCAGTCCCAAAGCGACTTTTCTGGCAAACATAACAGCTATTCCTGCCGAATTTTCAAAAATTTTTAGCTCCGCCGGATCCCTGCATGCACTTATCGTCACGACGGTAACGCTCGGTGGGATTCTAATCTGGAACCTTATAATTGGACGAATCAAACAATCCGACGCACATAAAGGTCAAATAACCGGTGTGGTGAAAAAAATACCCGCTTATCTGATCGGCATTGTCATGGGAACTTCCGTTCATTTCTTTCTAGGTTTGCAATCGGCCACAATCGCGTTACCAGAAACTTTAAGTCAAGACCTTGATGAGGGCTTTGCGAGCATTTACGCTCTCATTGCAAAGGATGCTGATGCGTTGACTGTGATTCTTGAATTCGCAGTAACTATCGCCATATTGGCAAGTATCGAGACCATGGTCTCGACTGCATCACTGGACAAGATATCGGGTGAGGGTCGATCGTCAAATTACAATAAAGAGCTGATAGCTCAGGGTTTTGGTAACTTCCTATGCGGTCTATTCTCTGCGCCACCAATTACCGGCGTTATGATTCGTAGCACAGCCAATCTTCAGTCTGGTGCGACTAATAACCTCTCGACCATCTTTCATGGCCTGCTATTGCTTGGCGCTCTATTGATCTTCGGACAATCGTTGCACTTTGTACCAGCTGCTGCTCTTGCGGCGATCCTGGTTCATGCGGCACTAAACTTAATAAACATTAAATCAGTTCGAGCTTTGGCTGCTGAAGATAAGAGACATGCCATCACGTTTGTAGCAACCACGGTCGCTGTTGTTGGCTTTGGGGTATTAACCGGTGTTGCTGTTGGCTTTGCGTTAAGTGCGTTCTGGTTACTTCGCCGCTTCGTTTCACTCGAAATTCGTCGAAGTGATTCAACAGTGGAGCTGCACGGGGTCGCTACATTCATGGACTTACCAAGAATCCTCAAGTTCCTGGAAAGTCTGCCTAGAGATGTTACCTTTGACCTGTGCACCAAAGGACTTCGGTATGTGGATCCGTCGGCTAGGGATGCCATTGAGAATTTAAAGGCGCGTGCGCAAGGCTAGTCGATTATAACGACATGATTTTGAAGTTCGTTTGTATCGCCTGGTCCAATCGGAAAGTGTTCCTGCAATATGGCCCCAGACATTTCAACTGCCTTTAAGATTCCGTCGCGAGCCTTTTTAGACTTTATACCCATCAACAATTCCGCAAGTATATGATCCCATGTGTCGGGTGGCAGTTTACTGCTTATCGCTTTATCGGCCAAAATAACCGCTTGCCGATCATCTATCGCCATAAATACCAAAATCCCCGTTGCAGCTTTGGTTGCCTTTATCCCTGACCTGAAAAACTCAAGCTCGGCTCTGGCTTCGGCCATTTTTCTGCGAATCTCACTGGGTGTTGTTAACCGGGCGATAAAACCAATCTTTGACAGGAGGTTCGACATTAGCAGAATCACGAGAAAGAGACTCAGTTTTAGCCCTAACTCTGCCCAGACGCTTGTTATTATGAACTGATAATCAAACCAGCTCATAAACTCATCCTCAAAAAAAATCATGAACAATAGTAATAAAAATAGCGTAACAATCGGGTAGTGCAGTCGCCAGTTAAAGCTGCGCCGAGCTATGACTAATACAAGCTCCCCAGCCGTAGATCGCTCAATTTCCCCAATTTTTGTCTCAATGGCTTCCAGGTCTTCCCGACCTAGATAGCCTCTGATCCACAGTGGCAGATCTTTGGATGGACTTTGAATAATATTTTTCATCTCGGTCATGACACCATCCTACCAAGAGCCAGAAGATCCACCGCCTCCAAAACCACCACCACCACCGGACCAGCCACCACCAAAACCACCACCACCACCGGACCATCCGCCCCCACCAGACCATCCCACATGAGAGCGGCCAAAAGCACCGCGGACGCGTCGACTACCAACATTTGTTGATAGGTATTTTTCGGGATTTATGCCCAATTTTTGCAAAATTTTGGCAACAAAAAATAAAAATATGAATGGAGACAGCCAAAAAACAAGCATAACAAGGACTATGAGACCAAAAAACCAATTCGAAGTCATCTTACCGGCAGTTACCCTCTTTGGGCGGATGGTACCTTCCAGAGAAAAAGAGGGATCGGTATGTTGGATGATTGCCGCAACACCATATCTGATCCCTGAGTCAAAATCTCTTTCGCGAAATGACGGTTTGATAATCTGATCAATAATACGCCGTGCTATGGCATCGGGAAGATCGCCCTCTTTACCATATCCAACCTCAATTCTTATTCGGCGCTCAGCGGGCGCAATCATCAAAAGTACGCCATCGTCTTTTGCCTGGCCGCCAAGCTTCCACGCTTCAGCAACCTTGATACTTGCCTGCTCGATTTCAAGGCCATCAAGACTTTTTATAGTCAAAACTGATAGCTGTGAGCCGCCCGACTCTCTTAGGCGCGTTAACTCTAAGTTTAGTTGATTTCTTGTCCGCTCCGAGAGAATACCAGCTTCATCAACGACCGGCGATGAAAGCGTTGGCACTGTGAACGAGTAGGCAAAAGGCACTAGAAAAAACAGAGTCATAATCGCGAATAATTGCGTCCAATAACTGCTAATTTCTCTAAAAAAAAATTTCACCAGGTTACTTCTTATTGCCAAAATCAACCTTCGGCGCCTGCTGAATAGTTTTCAGCTCTGTCTCCTCCACCGTCCACTGCGGCATGGGTTGAAAGTGGTAAAGCACCGAATTAGTCCAGCTTGTAAATGGGACTGTTACCAAATTATTAAACTGCTTAATCGCATCGATATGCCGGTTCCTAGCCACTGTGATCCGGTTTTCAGTCCCCTCAAGCTGCGCTTGCAGCTCGCTAAAATTACGGTCTGCTTTCAACTGTGGATAATTTTCAGAAATCATCAAGAGACGCCCCAAAGCTTGACTTAATTCTCCTTGAGCCTTCTGGAACTCCGCTAGTTTCTGCGCACTCATATTGGATGGATCTATAGAGACACTCGTTGCCTTGGCTCGTGCAGCGACAACACCTTCTAAAGTATCCTTTTCGTGACTAGCATAGCCCTGAACAGTTGCTACAAGATTCGGCACAAGATCTGCCCTGCGCTTATACTGGTTAGTGGTCTCCGCTAATGTGGCATCAACTTCGTTTTTAGATCTTGGAATGGACTGCAAACCGCAGGACGACATACTCATGACTAGAAGTAATAAGCTTAAATTTTTTTTCATATAAAATACTCCCCAATAGATACCGTTTTAGTCTTGATAAATTGGCCCCTTCGCCAACGACTTGCGAACGCCGTCTACAACGAGATCGACCTCCTCTGTGGTGATCCCAAAATGTGGGGTGAAACGTAGGGCATTTTTCCCGCCATGGATTACCCCGATCCCATTAAGTCGCATATCAAGCTCTACACATTTTTTCCCCAGCACGGTGTATCCTTTTTCTGCCAACTCTACGGAGAAAAGAAGACCAGTGCCCTGAACTTTTGTGATCACACCTGGAAACTCTTTGGCAAGAGCTTTGAATTTTGTCAAAAACTCCTGACCTTTATCCACTATATTTTTACGAAGTTCGGGTGTTAAAGAATCCAACACCGCGCACGCCACTTCCAAAGCACGTGGATTGGTGGTCATGGTGTTACCATAAACACCTTTCTTGTAATAGGAAGCAGCATCCGCCGTCATAGCCAAAACCGACAATGGATACTGGCCAGCGTTGATCGCTTTGGAATAGGTCTCCATATCTGGTGGTTCACATGTCTCAAAACCTGGATAGTCACAGATACTCAGGTTTCCGGTGCTACGCAGGCCTGATTGTATAGCATCCATGATCAGCATGGATCCGTGCTCTTTGGTCAATCGTCTGGCTTCATCATAAAACTCGCGCGTCGTTGCGACGCCAGGATTGCCCTCACCCATGACGGGTTCGATAAACATGGCCTCATAGTAAACACCGTCTTTGTCAGCCCTCGCAAATGCAGCCCTCAATTGTTCAATGTTCCCGGGCTCAATTACGTCAAGGTGTGTATCTTCGCGGTAACTAGCCAAAACATCGTATGATTTGCGTGAAGAGTGTGACATTTTTGCAGGACTTTCAGTTCTTCCGTGAAAACTTCCGACTTGCGATAAGAACCTGATTTTACGTCCTGCGTAGCGACCACCTGGATCGGTCATCACTTTTGCTTTGATATCGCTGATACGGCATGCAACCGTCATAGATTCAGAGCCGGAGTTCAAGCAAAGGAACTTAGCAAAGGGCTTTCGAAGATTTTCTGGTCGATTATGCCCAACTTCTTTGAACATCCGGTCAAGAAATCTCTTCTGAGAAAAATTAGCCGTCATGATGTTAGCCATCACTAAATCTTGAGACATAGCTCTTATAACTTTTTCTGGGCCATGGCCGAGACCGAGCATGCCGTATCCGCCGTTATCATGGATCACTGCGCCATGACTCGTGATAACCCATGCCCCCTTGGCGGTAAATGCCACATAAGGATTGACGGCGACGTCTTTATAAAAGTTAACGAATCCATCCTGTAGGAATGCGATTAGATCTTTTTCCGACTTTTTAAACCACTCTGGGTATTCATTTTTAAGACAAGACCACCATTGGTGGGCATCATCAATAGCTTGTGCTAGCTGTGGAAACTTCGGTAAAAACTTCTGGATGGTCACATCGTCCAACCCAATCGTCTGTCTAGGTCCGGAAAACTCACGGATCTCTCTAAGTTTTTGCATTGATGACATATCTATACCTCGTTAACTGGAACTCTGCGGAAAACATTCAATCAGAAAAACATTCAATCACAAACAGCTGCAATCTTAATACCTTTTGCAATAAGCTCATTACGATCCGAGTGATCCGAATTCTGGTTGCCAATCAAAAGCTCATAAACTTTATTGGTTAGAGCTGACGATACTTTCTTTTGCTGACTAAGCTCCAAAACTTCGAGAGCCAGTAACCATTCCTCCCGATGCTCCGCCAAAACACTTTGGACAATCTCCTCATATGAAGCACCATTTGCCCCGCGACGGATATCACGAATTTTGGAATAGCATTCAAAGATTTTAATTTCCTCAGCAGTATACGGGCTTTGGCGTCCAGGCTGCGTTGAAATACCACCCATTTGGTAATCGCCGTAGGCTGCACGATCCGCGGGACCACCGAACACACTCGTAACCGCCTCACCGACTGGCATATCAAACTCGCCCCAGGCCGGTTCAAAATAATTTTGCCCGCCTCGAGAAACGGTACAATCGTTCCAAGTCAAATATAGCAGCTTGCCCTGTTCTCGGACGACATTAAGCACAACTCCCTGAACTTTAAAGCCATTGAAAAAATCAAGCTGTACCCGGTTACCCTTACTGATTCCCAGATCCGTCAAATCCCTATCGGTCAGGTCAACGGGCGACTTATCTTGAACCCTCTTCCAGCGACCCAATGGCGTTGAAAATCCATGGGCATGACGGGTTCGACCTTGCCCGGAGATCTCTTTATTATCGAAACATATCTGAGTCGGACCATCAAATTTGACGTAGTGAGGCTCTCCTCGCTCACCATAAATAGCGGCCTCATACCGCGAAAGGATTCCACTAATTTGCAGACCTGAATCAAGTTTTACAGTGTTGACCGTTCTGGCTTTTCTTGCCTGCTCGAGCCCCCAAACACCGCCAATTTTAAATGACAACTTACCCTCAAGCTCGCTGAGCACGTCGGTCAACTGGGACATGGACTCTGCGACAAAAAGCTGCGGCTGCGGCTCCGTAATGTCATACGAAAACTCAACACACTTCACTGTGAGAGGAATTTTTCGTACCTTCGATTGAAGACAAGCCTGACTCTCACCGACACTCGACAACAAACCTGCACCGTAAATTTTGGGGGACTTAAGATCACCGACAAGTCCGTATTCCACTGTCCACCAGGCCATTCTTGAAACCATGGTCGCTTCCGAAACATAGGAAATATTTTGAACGGCGCGATCAAGAGCCTTTTGCGCTGCAACCACCTCACCTGGTTTTGTGTCTGGATTTTCTTTGATATCAGACAGGACCCTGATGGCTTCATATAATGCCAAGTCTTCACTGCTCATGATGGTACGTTCAGCCATGCGCGCATACTGGCGGAGATACTCCCGATAACTGGGATCTGCAACGATGGGCGCATGTCCGGCTGCTTCATGCACGATATCAGGGGCAGGAGTGTAAGCAATATGATCGATCGATCTCATGTCGGTTGCGATTGGTAATATTCCACGCGCTTGTAAATCAAGGAACGCGATGGGTGGGATAAATCCACAGACTGGTACAGCCCCCCAGCCAAATTCACGCAAGGCCTGATCCATTTCCGAAACTTTTGGAATGCGATCGAGAGGTATTCCTGTTTTTTTAAGCCCCTCTAAATAAACACTAACCGCATGATCCCGGAAGTATTCTCGCGACTGGCGCATGATGTAGCGCCAAGCTGCGTGATCTCGACTGGTATATTTGTCGTAATCCTGAACCGCGCAATAACGCCGCAGGTATGGTGGCAATGATTCCAAACTCGTTTGGGGCATTTTTTGAACCTCTGCACTCCCGCAAGTTTGACTCTACGTTCATAAAATGAACGCCCCGCAACCGCGGGGCCTCGATAACATACCAAAATTTTTAGGTTTTAGTAATCGTCTTTGTCCTCTTCATCCTCGTCTTCTTCGTCATCCTCATCGTCGTCGAGGTCATCACCATAGTCATCATCTTCATCGTCAGTCGCAGAGCCCTGACTGAATTCGTCATCCTCTTCGTCTTCATCATCATTCGCCCTGGACCATGTGCGAGGCTCGTCCTCTTCGTCTTCGTCTTCGTCAAGAGCCTCTTCTTCCTCGTCATCCATTTCCTCGACGATATAATCCTCAATCTCCAGATCGCGTCTGTTTTCCAGCCACCCCTTGGCGATTTCTTCTTCTTCAAAGCCAGCCTTAATTGTTTTTCCAGTGTGAATGTTGTAGACCTTCCAGCTCACATTAACCCCTCAGTAAATTCCAAGTCTGAATCATCATCGCAGCATGCAACCGTAGGACATGCCAACTGCATTAACATCATTGAAATTGTACTTTCGCCGCATGGGGTCAATCAAGAGATCCACGCTCGGTTATGGTTAGCTTTGGGGGAATCGGGCTAAATTCCCAACAATAAGTTCAAGGCGCGGCAAGCTGGAGCCCTGAATTTATTGTAAAAAATCCAAATTATTGATTTTTTCGTCTAACTGTCATCTGCCGGGTCAACATGGACTTTTTTTGCGACAAGTAGCCTACCCCCAAGTCTCGGTTATCAACTTGAACTCGCGAGCCGTCACGGGCTGTATACTGAGTCTTTGGCCCTTCTGAAGAAGAGGCATGGCCTGCAACCCCTTCGTATTCCGGATGGCAGAAAGATCTGCCAGTTTATGGAATTTTTTTACGGGAGCGACGTCTACCATCACCCACCTTGACTCGCCAGCTTTTGCGCTGGATGGATCGTAATAATCACTTTTTGGATCTAAGGCGGTGGGATCAGGATAAGCCTCCCGCACCACCTCTGCAACGCCCACAATGCCAGGCTCTGCGCATGACGAATGATAAAAAAGCACCTGGTCGCCAAGCCGAAACTGATCACGCATAAAGTTGCGCGCTTGGTAGTTTCGAACTCCGTCCCAGGGTGCTTTTTTCTTCTTTACAAGATCGTCCCAACTAAACACGTCAGGCTCGGTTTTCATCAACCAATAGTTCATTTGATTGAATCACCCGCAAGAATCATCACTTTCTTTGATCCATAGGAACATAAGATCTTAACGTCTCACCCGTGTATATTTGGCGAGGTCGACCAATCCTACCATCTCCATCACGGTGCATTTCAATCCAGTGGGCTATCCACCCTGGTAGACGTCCAAGAGCAAACATCACCGTAAACATATCGGTCGGAATACCCATGGCCCGGTAAATAACACCAGAGTAGAAATCAACGTTCGGATAAAGCTTACGCTCCTTGAAAAAGTCATCCTCAAGCGCAGCCTCTTCCAATTCTTTCGCTATGTCGAGCAGCGGATCAGAAATGCCTTTTTTCGCAAGGAGTTTGTCACAGTAAGCTTTGATAACTTTGGCGCGAGGGTCAAAGTTTTTGTAAACTCGGTGCCCAAAGCCCATTAATCTGAAGCCACTATTCTTGTCTTTAGCACGACGAATAATTTCTTTGACAGGCAATTTCTCGCGATGGATCAATTCAAGCATTTCCACGACTTCCTGATTTGCACCGCCGTGCTTTGGCCCCCAAAGAGCACAAATACCTGCTGCGATCGATGCAAACAAGTTGGCATCCGAAGAACCAACCAACCGGACCGTGGACGTAGAGCAATTTTGCTCGTGATCAGCGTGCAGAATCAACAGAACGTTTAGAGCCTTAACCATGTCTGGATCGATCTGATACTCCTCAGCAGGCGTCGCAAACATCATGCGAAGGAAGTTTGAGCAATAATCGAGATCAGACTTCGGATAGATCACCGGTTGACCTTTAGATTTTTTGTAGGAATACGCGGCAATAGTGCGCATTTTCGACAAGAGTCGCGGGACCAAATGGTTAACCTGCGTCATGTCGTTTGGATCAAGATGCTCAGGATAATAACTAGAAAGGGAGCATACCATAGCGGACAAAATCGCCATCGGATGTGCAGTCGTCGGATAGCCGTCGAAAAATTTAATCATTCCTTCGTGAATCATGGCGTGTCCACTTAGGAGATTACGAAACTCCTGACGTTGGACCCGGTTTGGAAGGTGACCATAAATGAGGAGATTGGATGTCTCCACGAAATCACTCTTATCAGCAAGCTCCTCGATCGGAATGCCGCGGTATCTCAGGATACCCAAATCACCATCAATAAAAGTAATGGCAGATTTACAGGCTCCGGTGTTCCCATATCCAGAGTCGATCGTGATATAGCCGCTGTCTTGGCGAAGTTTTGAAATATCGACAGCTTTTTCCTTTTCGGCACCCACAATCACGGGCAGTTTATAGGATTTACCTTCTAGAATAATTTCGCCGGTCGCACTCATAACTAACCTCTTTCAAGTTGCTTAAATGATGATTCGCAAAAACCACGCAGCCCCGTCTTGTTAGGGAGTTTACATGCTCGAAATCCCCAATAAAACCGAGGTCTATGCTACTGGAAATTAACCTGCTGGGCAAACAAACCTAATAGCTCTGTTCAAAAAGAAAGCAGCCTTTAACCGTTTAGTACGAGGGTCTCAATGATAATTAAAACGATTCCCATGATGGACCCACCCGCTATCACACCGGCACAGGTCGTTTCCTGGTTATCGACAAAGACTTTTGCAGCGGCTCCTTCAGAGTTGCGAAGGCGGCGTCCGAGTAGCCAAAAGAGCAAACTTCCCGTTGCCATCGCCCAGCAGTCAGAAAATTTAAGGACAAATGCAAGACCAAGCCCCATGGCTGAAACAGGAAATTTACCGCGAGATTTTTTATTCAGATACTCAATTAGTATTCCCGTGACGCCACCAACCAAAACTGCGACTCGCGTTGACTGGGGCAGAACGCTTAAGCCCGAAGCTAAAACTTTGGCTACGGCTATCCAAATCTGGGCACCCGGCATAGGCAGCGCTTCCGAGGTTATTTTGGAAACGTCATTCTGCAGAAGCAGGTAGAAAACAGGAACGGCCACAATCGCGCCGGCGAAAATCCCAAGACAGTGACCCAGCGCTTGATGCCTTGGTTTACCGCCGAGCATATATCCCGGCTTGATATCCATCAAAAGATTCGAAGCGTTCAGCGCCACCTCACCATTAATGCCCGCGGTCATAACATTAGTACCTATGTCGCCAGGCTTTAGCACAGCAAACGTCAATTGCGTTAGTTTTCCCAATGCACCGCCTGGTGTGATGGCCGTGAGTCCCGTCGCCGTTACTGCAATCAAAGTAAAAACAAAGACTAGGGGGATTGCAATCAATGTGACCCACCACTCAATGTTGAACCATATCATGCCAAACCACATCAAAAGAAGACCAGTCACGGGAATCCCAATCAGCGAAACCCAAAACGGTAATTCAATGTCTGAAAGTACGTCCTTTTGTGCGCTTTTTTTCCCAAGTTTAAAGGCTGCGAAAATAATGTCAGGCTTAGAGAAGAAGGAGTAAAGAGATGACGTGGTCATCACGGCAACCCCTCCCCACAAGAGCCACATATTGATTTCTTTCCAACCAGCGTTTGGAATCATCCCTTCTGAAATAGCCCACGGCACCAACACACAGTAATTAAAAATGGCACCAACCAATAAACTAGAGCCAACTTTTATTCCCATAAGTCCACCCGTGGCCATCATCACGATTGAACTATCCCAGCGGATGGAAAGATCTTTAAGCGGTGTGCCAAGAATTTTTGGCGTAAACCACTTGTAGATAAAATCATCCCAGTGCTCTGGCAATTGTAAGTACTTCAAACGAAAGTAATCTAAAACTTTTTCGCTACGAAGTAGCTCCACCATGGCGCTCATGGTAGCTCCAATGATCAGTATTTTCGCCTTGAGAATGCCGTCTTTGCCCCCATCATCGGCATGCAGGTTGTCCATGACAACACCCGCAGCTCGGCCTTCCGGAAATGGCAGTTGCTCATCGTTAATGAAGCGCTTTTTAAGGGGAAAAGCGAAAAACACACCCATCAGTGCTAATAGAGAAATCCATACCATCGTTTGATGTTGTGGCACCATTTGACCCGTCACAACCATATAAGCGGCCATCGAAGAGACGAGAGGGGCCGTCATGTAGCCGGCTGAAGTTGCGATGGACTGCATGGCATTATTTTCGAGAATACTGATCTCCTGACCCCAGCCAAATTTTGACAATAATTTGAAAAAAGCAAAGGCCAGAACGACGGATGTGATACCCACGCCCAACGTCCAGCCTGTCTTAATGCCAACATATAGGTTTGTAATGCTTAAAACTCCACCGATCACCATCCCCGTCAAAGCCGACCTCAAGGTCAGCTGCGGCATATCACCCTTATAACAATTTTCAAGCCACCACCGATCTTTCTCCTCCAATGACATGGAGTGAATTTGCTCTTCGGATAATTGTTTTAAACTCATGGTCGAAGACTCAGCTTTTAAAGAATGAATTTTTATAACTAAATTTTTTGGACATTGTATCGATTCTCACCGCACATAAAATGCCATCTCGCTTGTTTTCCGACGTAAGGCGCTGGTTCCACCATGATCCACGCCGCTTTTGCGATTTTTGAGTCACTTGTCTTTTGCTCTTCCGGTGTCAAACGTCTCGTTAAGTTCAGACCCATCCCGATGAATTCATATCCGACCAGAGATTTGTCACACGCCGTCTTTCCACACCCAAGACACTCTCGCAATTCTGAAGGCATAGCGCCCTTAAAAATAACTGTGCCTACCTTTGGGTTTTCACGTTCAGGATCAAAATCCGCAGTCACTTCCTTATCTTTAATTGGTAAACGGCGAGGCGTCTTAACCCACTCGTTTACCCATTCAACGTAGTCCACACCAAAAATCTTTTCACTTTTACCCTGGCGACCAATCCACGCATCCAAGTTGGTCACAATGCTCAACATCCCTGGCAGTTTTTTTATAAGTTGGTCATAGGCGGTTGTGGCCGCTTGCTTACCCCGAAACAACTCCCCGACCCCAAAACTATTATCCCAAGGACTTGCACAACCCGAGACGTCACCTTTGAATAAACACCAAAAAATATTTGGTTTTCTGCCTTTTGGCTCATCCACTACGTATCGAACCGTCTCGGTCGATGATCCCTTGACAAAATCCACATCGAGAACCCACTTTGCATCTCCAGCGGCCGACCCACTGATCACGCAACGTGGTTTTTTTAGCGC
>JBAXLR010000071.1:0-13757 GCA_037134655.1 bacterium
CGTCTTGGATCGGAATGCAGATCCTCGAAGAGGCTGGGCTACCACCAGGTGTGATCAATTTCATTCCCGGTAATGCGGCGGAAATTTCAAAGATAGCCATTTCTCATAAAGAGTTAGCCGGCATCCATTTCACGGGATCAACGTCTACATTTAATATGCTTTGGCAATCTGTTGGTAGCAACTTAGCCAACTACGGCGCCTACCCAAGATTAGTTGGGGAGACAGGCGGCAAAGATTTTGTTTTTGCACACAGCTCTGCCGATGTAGACATGTTGGTGGTTGCTTTGGTCAGGGGAGCATTCGAATATCAAGGACAAAAGTGCTCGGCCGCATCCCGCGCGTACATCCCCAAGAGTATCTGGCCCAAAGTCAAAGAGAAGCTTGTGGCGATGACAGAAGAACTCAAAATGGGTGACATCGAGGATTTCACAAACTTCGTCGGAGCTGTCATTGACGAACGCTCATTCAATAGAATCAAATCCTACATCGACAACGCCAAAGCTGACAGTAGCTGTAAAGTGATCGCGGGTGGTCAATGCGACTCGTCGAAAGGCTTTTTTATTCGCCCAACCATCATCGAAACGACCGATCCAAAGTCAAAGACTATGGTTGAGGAAATATTTGGTCCAGTTTTGACCGTTTATGCATACGATGACAAGGATCTGGATGCCGCTTTATCCCTTTGCGATACTGCCACACCCTACGCCTTAACCGGCGCTATTTTCGCCAAAGATCGCCACGTCATCAGCAGACTCAGCCTTGCCCTCGAGAATGCGGCTGGTAACTTTTATATCAATGATAAACCTACCGGCGCAGTGGTCGGACAACAACCATTCGGCGGTGCGCGGGCATCTGGTACCAACGATAAAGCCGGATCTGTTTATAACTTGCTGCGCTGGGTGAACCATCGAACCATTAAGGAAAACTTCCTGCCGATCGTTGATTATCGCTATCCGTTTATGGCAGAACCGTGAAGGGCATCTTTCTGCACGTGCGCCAGGGCTTCGAAGACGACGCTCAGCAAGAGCTGGCGGATCAGCTTGGCACTTTCGTAAAAACACCGGGACAGCCACAGTTTAAGCCATTATCTGCTTATGTCCTTTTTCCCGTGGACCGTTTCCCCGATCTAAGCGCGCGTAAAAAAATTAACTTTGACTCGCTTGTTTTTGCACGGCAGCTTATTTGGATCGCAGATCAAGTTGACCTCCCGGCAACCGGCGACCGCGTCACGCCGATTATGTCTGCGATTATTGAAAAACTTTTATCTGGTGCTGAAAGCAATGCTTTTTCGACTCTCTCCATCGAGACCCCTGACACAGATAACGCGAAGGAGCTTAACCAGTTCTGCAAAGCCTTATCCAGACCATTAGAGAACGCCCTGAATAAGGCTCGTTTATTACCAAAAGGAAAAGGTGCGGCTCACCTTCCGAGAATCCACGTTATTCTCCTATCGAACGTTAGAGTGCTGGTTGGCCTGTCTGATATTGAGAACTCAAGCCCTTGGATCACTGGCATTCCACGCTTAAAATTCCCGTCAGACGCACCCAGCCGCAGTACTCTAAAACTTGAGGAAGCATTTCTTTTATTTCTCGGCCGAGAACAAAGCACAAGACTACTGCAGCCCGGTATGGTTGCAGTTGACCTAGGAGCGTGTCCTGGTGGGTGGACCTATCAGTTCGTTAAGCGCAAGATCAAAACAATTGCTGTTGATAACGGTCTAATTGCACCGTCATTAATGCAAACTGGACTCGTGACGCATCTTGCCGAAGACGCTTTCAAGTTTCGCCCACAAGGGTCGGTCGATTGGCTGGTGTGTGACGTTGTCGAACAACCAAGCAAGATTACGGAACTAGTACTTCACTGGTTTACACGCCGATACTGCAAGTTTGCGATCTTTAACTTAAAACTACCAATGAAACGTCGTTATCTCGAGGTCAAAGCCTGCCTTGAACACTTGCAGTCAACTTGTGCACAAGAGGGTCTAATGATCAAACTTAAAGCCAAGCAACTCTATCATGACCGTAAGGAAGTCACTGTATTTGCGGCGGTGAGCCTTAAGAGTTGACTCGAGTCCCCTAGGTGTGTTTCCATCTAGGTCCATGATTTTAGACACCAGGAGGGTAAGATGGGTGTTTTAGTTGGTAAAAAAGCTCCAGATTTCAAGGCGACCGCTGTCGTTAACGGTAATGATTTTAAAGAGGTTAAACTGAGTGACTATCACGGCAAGTACGTAGTCATGTTTTTTTACCCTTTGGACTTCACATTCGTGTGTCCAACTGAACTGCACGCATTCCAAGAGAAACTCGACACCTTCAAGAAACTGAACTGTGAAGTGTTAGGCGTGTCAATCGACAGTCATTTCTCGCATTTGGCGTGGCTTAACACACCAAAGACAGAAGGTGGAATCAAAGGCGTTACCTATCCGGTAATCGCAGACATCCACAAGACCATCTCGCGTGACTATGACGTGCTCATTCCTGAGGCCGGCATAGCTCTTCGCGGCACATTCCTGATCGATAAGAACGGCGTCGTTCAACAGCAAACGATCAATAACCTTCCGCTGGGCCGCAACGTGGATGAAATGATCAGACTTTTGGAAGCACTCCAATACACTGAAACCCATGGCGAAGTCTGTCCTGCGAACTGGAAAAAAGGCGAGACCGCTATGAAAGCGACTCAAGACGGCTTAAAAACCTTCTTTAAGAAGTAATTACAGCTCCGCTGAGTAAACGAAAATCCCGCGAGACCAAAGTTTCGCGGGATTTTTATTAATTAGAATCTGAGCATACTAGGGCAAATAGTTTTTCAAAAGGCCATCACCAAAGTCAACTTGAACCAACTTAAATGATCGAGTGCCAGTATCGATATACCATGTGACCGACTTCGGTAAACCCATTGCATCATTCACTGACTCGCCACCAAAATCATATGTCATCTTGACCGCCATCTCAGCACTGATATTACTTTTACCATTTGGTCCAACTATGGCTACTGAACTAGCGACTGGATGAGAGGAGACAACTCCCGTCCAGCTAGAGCCAGATGGAACATGCGGGTCGGTGGAGTCAGTAACTTTAGCCGTAATCCGTTTCCAGGTTCTCTTCACACCAATCTCAGATTTTAACCGCCCTAGATCGGCTGTAATCACAGGAGCCAACGGAAGCGGTTTATCTAAGCTTATGGTTACTTTCTCAGTAGAGCCTCGAGTAATTTCAATCGCTGGCTGAAAACTACAGAAAACACCACGCCATTCCGGATAAAGCTCGCCGATTTTGGCGCGTTCGGCTGGAGGCAGCAAGTCCGCCGCAAACCCAGCCGAGTGTCTGGCAAGAACTGCGCTGGCTTGGGCTGATTGGACCGCTGGGGAAAACTGAGCAGAATAAGTCCCAACACTTCGCATGAGTGACTCTTCGAAAACACCGTTACCTGATAGGGATGTTTGTACTTGCCAGGCAAATATCTCACCTGTTGTCATGGTCATCGGCTGTGGGATCATGGTTAACCGTCTTGACTCGAAAACTGCTGCAGGTTTGCTTACATCAAAACCGCATCCAGCAAGATCAAAAGCTGATTCAGATGAGGGCACCATAGGCTCAGCATCATCACCGCGTCGCGACCCGCCAAGTTCCGGCATCTCGGCGCCGCAACCTGCCATCGTGAATGACATATAAATAAATGAGAGCAGACCCTTAAACATGACTAGATTCCTCCAAAATAAAAGCACAAACCCCAGCACAAACACACCGGGGTCTTCGGAAGGGTGCTAGGGGAAATTCAATCAAATCTTACAACTAACTGTAATTATTGGTTTTGAAATTCAAATTTTGCGAAGTAGAAAACCCTTCAGATAGAGTGACTCCGGGAATGTAAGCAATGTGGGGTGGCACTCTGACTGGCTTAGATGCCGAATAATTTGAAGTTGCGCCCGGGCATCCACACTGGCACCAAAAACAACCTTTTGAAAAAGCTCACGACTAATCAAACCACTGCAGGAGAATGTTACCAATAAACCACCAGGCTCGAGAAGTTGCATCGCTATTAAATTCAGATCTTTGTATCCCCTGCATGCGCGGTCGACTTGTGAGCTGGAAGACGCGAACTTAGGGGGATCAAGTATAATCATGTCGAAACGCGCTTTGCTCTCTTTCAAATCACGCAAATATTTAAAAACATCCGCCCGTTGAAAGTAGCGCTCACCTAAATCAAAACCATTGGCCAGGAGATTTCTTCGTGCAATATCGAGCGCAGGCGCACTTTCATCAACGTTGATGACTTCCTTTGCATCACCAAGCATTGCAGCTACGGAAAATCCACCGGTAAAGGAGAAACAATTTAGAACGCGGCAACCAGCACTGTATTGCCTTATAATCGCGCGATTATCCCGCTGGTCCAAGTAAAATCCAGTCTTATGACCACCAGCCACGTCGACAAAAAGCTTCATGCCATTTTCTAGGACCGGTATGGAACGACAATCTCCCAGCCCCCAAACTGCCTCGTTTCTTAGACCTAAACCCTCCTTCTCGCGGACGGCATCATCACTTCGCTCAAAGATTCCTTTGGGATTCAAGGTGTCTTTTATGGTCTTAATAATTTCATCCCGCCAAACTTCCATGCCCGCGGTAACAATCTGAAAAGAAATCCAGTCACCATATTGATCGATAATCAATCCAGGCAACAAATCCGATTCATGCGCAACCAAACGCGCACAATTGGTCGTCCCATCAGCAAAGATCCGGGCACGCCGTTTGATCGCATTAACGATTCGACCACGCACTAAACTGCCATCAATCATCTCGGTCTGACTGGTGGTTAAAATTCGCACACGTATCTGGGAGTGAGGATTAAAATAGCCTCGTGCCACAAATTTTTTCTTGGAATCTAGAACATCAACTAACATTCCAGGAGCGCCATCTTTAGGCTCCTTGGCAATGGCGCCACTGAAAATCCATGGGTGACCCAAATGAACAGGCTTTTCTTTGCCCGCATTCAAAACAACAACACCATAATTCACAAAAAGACCTCTTACTGAAGGACGAGGGGAATGCATATGTTCAGACGCATTATTATAACATCCACAGCATGTCCACAAGAAGCCGAGCTTTTCTGTGGGTGCTTCGAATTCTGGCAAAAGCACGACCGAGCGACCTCAGTGGCCCATTGTACAATCGTTTGTATAATTTAAACAACCGTTTGAATTTTTGCGCAGGTCCGATACACTGAGCAGTGGTATAAGTTTCGAATATATTACCCGTGCAACCAAAAGTACCATGGCAGTCACAAAACAAAAACGTCACAGCGTGCAACAGCCGCTCCGTACCAAGCTCCGGGTCGACTCCTCTAACAGTCGAACTCTTTTGATTGCCTCGGCGCAAAAGCACTTCGGACTGCACGGCTATAAGGCATCCAGTGTTCATGATATAGCCCGTGATGCTGGGCTTAATGTCAGTTTGGTCAACTATCATTTTGGTGGCAAAGAGGGCTTATTCCGTGAGTGCTTTGCAGAAGCTGGCTTAGCGCGACTAGAGATCGCGGAGCGAATTTTGAATAACAAACCAACATCTTTGGACGAGGTGAAGGTTCGCTTAAGTTTATTTATCGACGAAATGTTAGTGGATGGCGTCAAAAACCCAGAAGTTTTCTCCATCATTCAACGAGAACTCTCTGCGGAGTTTGACATTTTAGGTGACACATTCAGGAAAACATTTTTTAGGACATTCGAAATTCTAGCGCGTTTCTTGGGAGCCGCAAGAGACTCGGGAATTCTTGCCAAATGGACCGATCCCAATCTAACTGCACTACATCTTATTGGCTCTGTGATACACACAATTCGTACAGAGGAAATAAGGACTAAGATTTTTAAGAAATCGATTACAGACCAAGTAGTCCGTTCCAATACTCGTGATTATCTGGTCAGGATATTCCTTGAGGGACTTAGTAACCGTGAAAAAATCAACACCTAATCCAATTCTAGCGGAGTAAAAATGAGGACTTTAGCCAAGCTTAGATCTAAAACCATTGCGAGCCTCATAATAATTGATTTAGCCGTACCAATGATCGGTCATCAAGCTTTCGCCGCGCCAATACTAACTCTCGACCAGTTTCTAGAACAGGTCCGCTCTGGAAACGACGCTTACAAGGCCGGTAAACTTATAGAGGACGCGGCGCCAGACAAAGCTCTTGACGCTGGGATGGCCTACGCTCCAACGCTTTTTGCCAACGCACAAAGTGCCGTTGATAAAAAGGAAGTCCAACCAGCTTCTCAACGTGGAACTGAAACTGATTATGTAAGTGGACAATTGGGAATTAGTAAGCTCACGGGCATAGGAACAGCTTTCAAGCTATATTACGGGATGTCTCACACAAAAATTCTTGGTACATCCCCCCAGTTTGTCCCGGAGCCCGAGTGGCGTGAAGCTTCCCCTACCCTCGAAATAACTCACCCATTATGGAAAAATGCCCTGGGACGCGACGTCGCCAAAAGCGTCGAGCTGCAGCAAGGTCAAACTGAAATTTCAAGACTAACAGAATCTCTTAAACGGAAAATAACTCTTTCAGAAGCCGAAGGGACCTATTGGCGACTAGTACTGGCCAGGGAAAGTTTACGGGTGACTAAAGATAACTTAGACAGGGCCAGAAAAATAGTTGATTGGACCAGACGAAGAGTCGGCAAAGAGCTTGCTGACAACGCCGACCTAATTCAGGCCGAAGCTCTCGGAGAACTTCGCGAGATCGAACTAACCATGGCCATCGACGAAGAGCGTGCGGCCGCATTTTCTCTCAATACGATTCGCGGTAACAGCAGCCCACATGTACCGGACGAATTAACCAAGCTAACACCAGAGACTCTGAAAAATCTTTCCGCACCAAAACGAACTAGCGACCGAGAGGACGTAGTTGCCGCTGAAAAATCAGCCCAGCTTGGTCAATTAGCGGCTGACCTGGCAAACGCTAAATATCAACCTTCTGTTGATCTATTCGCATCTGGCACCCTAAATGGGCGTGACCCCATGTCAAATGCAAAAGCGAATTCAAACGCTATCAAAGGCAAACACGCCACATATGCCGTTGGAGTTAGACTTTCGGCCGTTGTAGGTGGCTCGTCTTTTTCAAGACTCAGCGCAGGCGTCGCAAAAGAGCGACAAGCCGCAGTGCTAGCGGCTGCCAGGCGACGATACGAAAATGACCGGGAATGGGTGGATCTTAACTTGAAACTACAAGAGAGTCGGGCGCGACTAGGACTCACGCAAAAGATTGAGTCCACTCAACTTAAAAAACTTAACGCCGAGCGCAACCGACAAAGTCGTGGTCGCTCAACCATGTTCCAGGTTATGCAAGCCGAAACTGACTACGCGTCATCACAGCTCAATGTGATCCGCAATAAAGCTGAAATGCTTGGAATTATGGCTCGGATAAAAACTTTTGGAGGTGAGGGATGAAGCTCGCTGAATTATCAATTAAACGCCCGGTGTTTTTAACCTGTGTTGTTCTTATGACGCTTGCCATCGGCGTACTATCAATTCGAAAGCTACCTGTAGACTTATTTCCAGATATTAATTTTCCAATAGTCACTGTGACCACCGTCTATCCAGGCGCTGGACCAAAGGAAGTTGAAGTTAACATCTCTAAAGTCATAGAAGAAGAGGTCACAACTGTCTCTGGTATAAAAAAAGTCAGTAGTATAAGTCGCGAAGGCGCCAGTATTGTCATCGTAGAATTCACCTTAGAGACTGATGTCAAATACGCTGAACAGCAAGTGAGAGACCGTATCTCTAGCGTCAAACGAAAGTTACCGGCAGACGTCAAAGAACCGACGATCAGGCGTATATCACCTTCGGACCAACCCATTGCGGTCATCTCATTGAGTGCCGACTTGCCAATGGCCAAGCTCTATGACCTGGCAGATCAACAAATCAAACCAAAGCTTGAACAAGTTGCACAAATTGGCCTAGTTTCAATAACTGGCGGTAGAAAACGTGAAGTTCATGTCAACTTAGACCGTAAAAAGCTAAAGGACTATGAATTGCCGGCTACCTTGGTCAGTCAGAGGATTGAAGCCAGTGGTCAAAACATCCCCGTCGGCAGAAAAGATATTGGTGACAGGGAGTTCTCCCTTAGAACGGTTGGAGAATTCAAATCTCTTGATGACTTAAAGAACGTGGTCGTTAACTTTATCGGAAATGACGTGCCTGTGACCCTTGGTAATATTGCCACCGTTGAAGACTCTCTTACCGATGAAACTGATCGCACGTACTTCAATGGCACGCCGACTCTGGCTCTTATGGTGTATAAGCAATCGGGCTCAAACACCATTGCCGTGACAAACGGATTGGAAAAGCAGCTGGCCATTATTCAGGAAAACTTAAAGTCAGCTCAGGGCCAACCTAAATTGGAGCTAGTTCGCAAAACCGCCCTTCAAATTGACGCCAACGTCAAGGATGTGGAAGAGTCAATTATCATCGGAATTATTTTAACTATCATCGTTGTCTTTTTCTTCCTCGGCAGCGGTAGGTCCACACTAATAACGGGACTTGCATTACCCAACTCCTTGCTGGGTGCTTTCATTCTCATGAGCTGGGCTGGATTTTCTATCAACGTCATGTCTCTGCTAGCACTAAGCTTGTCCGTCGGCCTTCTAGTAGACGATGCCATCGTCGTTAGAGAAAATATTTTCAGACACCGAGCCATGGGAAAATCAGCGGCCAAGGCTGCCATCGAGGGCACATCCGAAGTCGCCCTTGCTGTCATCGCTACAACGCTAACAGTGATCGCCGTATTCGGTCCTATCGGGTTTCTGCAGGGAATCGTTGGACAATTTTTCAAGCAGTTTGGCTTGACCATATGCTTTGCTATAGCCATTTCCTTATTTGATGCCCTCACAATCGCCCCGATGATGTCTGCTTATTTTGGTGGAACACACACCACTGCTAAGTCAGGCGTCTACGGTGCAATGATTGCGCCAATGCTAAACGCTTTTGAGCGGTTTCAGCAAGCTCTGGAACACGGCTATGAACGCATTTTGAAATTCACAATGCGTAAACCAATCGCCATTTTGTTGCTGGCTTCTGCCTTATTCGCTTCAAGTGTTTACTCATGCAAATTTGTTGGAAAAACATTTTTGCCCCCTCAAGACACGGGTGAATTTGCAGTGAGCCTTGATCTTCCCGCCGGTACCAGCTTGGCAAAAATGGATGAAGTAGCAAAAGCCGTCGATGAAATCATTCGTCGGCGTCCAGAGGTTGAAGTTAGTTTATTGAACGTGGGTACGGCTGATGGCCGATCAAACGTGGCTGAGTTTTATATTCATTTGGTCCCGGCGAAGAAACGCACAAAAAATACGTCCGCGATGAAAGATATAATTCGAGAAGAACTAAAGCCATTTGCGTATGCGAATCCCCTGGTCAAGGACTTTGATCAAGTTGGTGCAGGCATACGACCATTCAACGTGAATATCGTTGGAGACAATCTCGACGAGGTTGGAAAAGTAGCTAAAGAGCTATTTGCAAAGATCAAGGATCATCCATCATTAAAAGATGTTGATATTAGTGATCGACCTGGAAAACCTGAAGTTCAGTTTGTAATCGATCGTAGTGCCGCAGAAAAAGTCGGTGTCGCTCCGAATGTGGCTGGCCTAGAGCTACGCACATTAGTTGAGGGCGCGACTCCTGCAGTCTTCAGGGAAGACGGCCGCGAATACGATATCCGTGTGCGACTGCAAGAGGACCAACGAGACCTGAGAGCCGCCTACAACGAGACCTATGTTCCTAACATCAACTTTAGGACTGTAAAACTGTCGAACGTTGCCAATATGGTCGATGCGGTTAGCCCCAACACTATCAATCGACAAGACCGTGGTCGGTATGTTCAGCTCGCAGCGGATGTGGCTCCGAACGGGCCCGGACTAAATCAAGCAATGGTGGACATAAAAAAACTATTTGACGATGGGACCATTAAGCTAGGGCCAGGTATGCGTTATCAGTTCGTAGGCCAAGCCGAAAGTTTCCAGGAACTGATAGTTAATATGACCATTGCTGTCTTGTTATCCATCATCTTCATTTATTTCGTTTTGGCGTCACTCTATGAATCCTTTGTAACGCCCTTCACAATCATGCTGGTTCTGCCCTTGGCTATCAGCGGCGCCATATTCGCACTGCTGGTCACTAAGGCTCCACTTGATCTGTTCGCCATGATTGGATGCATTCTGCTACTTGGGATTGCCACTAAAAACTCCATTCTATTGGTCGATTACGCCGCCCAGAAAGTGGCAGAGGGCGTTGACCTCTCTACTGCTATGATTCAGGCAGGCAGAACGAGACTAAGGCCAATTTTGATGACCTCAGTGGCGCTAATTGCCGGGATGATTCCCGTTGCCTATGGACTTAATGAAGCATCAAAACAGCGGACTGGGATGGGTATTGCTGTCATTGGAGGGTTGATTTCTTCCACGCTCTTGAGCCTTGTGGTGGTACCGGCAGCCTACGCTTATGTGGAGCGATTTAGGGTCTGGTCTGGCAATAAACTGGGCAATATTTTTCTCACTAAATAATGCCGTAGGAAAAAAGAAAGGGATCTCGCGAAGAGATCCCTTTTTTGTAATTTCAGAGGTCTTAATCGTTTTGCAACGAAAAGACCTTTCTGGATTACTTGTGCTCAGCTGGAGCGGCAGCTGGAGCAGCTTCTGCTGGAGCAGCTTCTGCCGGAGCAGCAGCTTCAGTAGCTTCAAGCCATGTGCCTTTTTTCTTGGCGCAAGCAGCTTCGCTCTTAACATGGACTTTTTTGCCTTTGACTTCACAGTTTGGTGTTCCAGCATGCTTGCCAGCACCAGCCAAAGCAGCTGAAGCAGCGAATGCAGAAAGTGCAACGAGTGCGCGAACTAGTTTCATAGATGACTCCAATTCATTGAACTTGGTTAAAACACACGCCCAATGCGTGCCTAGTATTTATTGCACAAAGCTAGCCAAGATCCAAGCCACAAAGGGTAGCCTAAGAGTCTGATAATCTTGAAATTTATCCAGGGAAAGACTGCCTATTTTCTAGAATTTGAGAATACTCATTTTGGTTTTCTCAGTAGCAGGAATTCTTCGCGAAAGACCAAATTTAGCTTGTTGGAATCCTAATAATAACCCGAGTGCCTTGCGGCTCAAGCCCCATACGGGCCTGAGCAGGGTCACTTTTAATTTCAATGTGGCCACCATGGGCTGCAATAATTTTTTGCACCATAGATAGACCAAGACCTGTTCCGTGCTCTTTGGTGGTAAAGAATGGACTAAATAATTTTTTTTGTACCTCCCCTTCAATTCCTGGGCCGGTGTCGGTGACTTCGATTTGAGCGGTACCCTGCTCCGAGAGAAAGCATGACAACTTCACAGTACCGCCGTTACCAACCGCATCTAGAGCGTTTTTTACCAAATTGACTAAGCACTGCTTCAATTTGTCACTATCTGCCTCGATCACCAGATCATCGGCGTGAGATACTTTTATGCTTGCCCCGCTCGCCTCGCCAAGGGATTGGAATAAATCTCGCACAGAGCACAGTAGTTGTTTGAGATTTGTTGGTCCCCTGCTTAATTGGACGGGCCGCGCATAATCAAGAATACTTGACACCAGCCTATCTAAACGACCCACCTCACCAAAAAGATCTTCAACAATGGGTTTTCGAATCGCCTCATCACCAATGATTTTTAATCGAGTCAGCAAAAGGGACATTGCATTTAGGGGATTGCGAATTTCATGCGCTAAGCTGGCAGCCAATGACCCAATGGCTGCAAGCCTTTCACCATCAATTCGTAACTGCTCACTTTCACTGAGACGCTCGCGCAATTTGGCTTGCGAAGTAGCCACCTGACGCCTCATCCGTTCAAGCTCACTTCCGATAAAGGTCAATTCCTCAATACCACCACTCATCACAACAGGATCGTTATACCGTCCTTCAGCAATCTTGCGGGTAGAATCTACAAGACGCAGTAACGGGCGAGTGATCGAGCGGCTGATACCTAAAGAGATTAAGATAAACACAACAAGAAGGCCCAGGGTCAAAGCATAGACACCCTGACGAAATGATGTGACCTGCCGTAAAACTTCCTCATAGTTACGTTCAACCACTACATACCAGCTATAACCAGAAATCTTAAGCGCCGTGCCCAATACCTGTAGACCATTTGCGCCAGCATATTGGCCCACCCAAAACTCGTCTCTGATGTGGGATGCAAGGGCCGTGGAAGCCAGGTGACTATCCACCAAGCCTTTGGCGCCAGAACGGCCTGCGGTAATAAACTGTAAATCCCGATCAAGTAAAAACGCATCGGTTGTTTCAGACAAACCAATTTTTCTATCCATTAATTCGTAAATGCGCTGCAGGTCAATGATAGCGACAATAACACCAATAACTTCCTCATCGAGAAATATAGGTGCTGACACTAACTGCACGCGACCCAGACCTTCAGTGGCATAGATTGAGGGAAAGCTAAACCCTTCGAGTCCTTGTTTGAAAAATCGCCATGAACGCCCACGGATCTTGTACCAATCGGGATCAGTGCTACCAACACAATACCCATCCAGATCATAGATCATCAGATCGAGCAACTGGGGCTGTTGCTTTAAGCTATTCTTTAAGTACGACTCAAACCATTTGCGATTTGGACCACCGGCTGCCAACTGGGTAATGAGTGTTTCATTACCGCTAACATTATCTAGGCTCTCCTCAAGGTTGCTAAACTGGTCTTGAATCAACTGACTCAATACAACACTCAAAACACGCAACTCGTTGGCCGACGACTTCTCGATTAAGTCCGATCCATATCGAGTTGTGATAAAGCCAAACGACACTGCGAGCAATATGAGTGCCATCGCGAAGGAACGAAAAATGCGGCCACTCAAGCGCCGCGCAAACACAAATTTCAGCATTGCTTAGCCTGCTCTCCGGCCCGGCTGCTTATGTTGAGGTCATCAATTTTTCTATAAAGGCTGCTAAGTCCAAGACCCAACACCTTTGCTGCCTGCTTTTTGTCATGTTCGACCGCAGTCAACACCCGTTCAATATGTCGTTTTGTAAACAGATCCGTGGCAGCCTGCAGGTTAAGGGCTAAATGATCTTTACTAAAGTCATCAAGCACCTCAGCTCGACTAGCGACGAAGCTCTCAGGTAAGTCTTCCAACTCCAACGTTGGTGATGCTCCACCTAGAATGATGGAACGTTCAATAACATTTTCAAGCTCACGCACATTGCCGGGCCACCGATACTGCATCAAAGCCCGCGCCGCCGAGTTACCTAACCGCCTCGGCTTTTTGGAAAACTCTTTGACATACTTATCGATGAAGTGCTGGGCAAGCATTGGAATATCTTCCAGGCTTTCTCGCAGTGCTGGCATTTTTATATTAACGACGTTAATACGGTAATAAAGATCTTGCCTAAAATCACCGTCACTAACTGCAACGGCAAGATCCCGATTCGTAGCAGCTATGACCCGTAAATCAATTTTTATGGGCTTGATGTCTCCTACGGGGGTAATCTCCCGCTCCTGAATAACACGCAAGAGCTTTGCCTGCATACTTTTTGGTAACTCACCAATCTCATCAAGGAAAAGAGTCCCGCCACTTGCGACTTTAAAAAGCCCCTCTTTATCCGTCACCGCTCCCGTGAAAGCGCCCTTTTTATGACCAAACAATTCACTTTCAATTAAATTCTCTGGGATTGCGGCACAGTTAACTGCGACAAATTTTTTGCCTGAATCTGTACTACAATTATGGATGAGTCTTGCTGC
>JBAXLR010000072.1:0-13724 GCA_037134655.1 bacterium
CGCCGCCTCGGTGGCCATGCTTTGCCTGAGCGCGATGCAGGCGCTGCACCTGATTGGTGAGGTGGATCCCGACATGCACGCGGAGATCAGCACGCATGTCTCGATGATCAAACTGTTCACCGGCAGCGGCATTGAGGGGCTCAGCACACCCAGGGCTTTTGGAGCATTATGGCTGAAGGTTCCGACTGAAGAAAACGCATTGGCATGGTTTCTGGAGCATCTGGTCCACGAATGTTCTCATCTGCATCTGAATGCGCTCTTCTCCCTGGATCCACTGCTTTATAATCCGAACGAGATTCACCAGGCTCCGATTCGCCCTGATCCTCGTCCGATGTTCCAGATTCTTCACGGCACGTTTGTACTGGCGAGAAACTGTCGCGTTCACGCGCGGCTTTGTGAGCGATTTCCGGAATTGAATCTGCAGCCGGCCCTGGAGAAGTTTCATGAGCAGTTCCAGCGTGGAATTGCTGTCGTTGAGGGTTGTATGAAGCCAACGCCGCGGGGAGCATTGCTGTTGCAGTCTCTGAGTGAGGCAGCTGCGCAGACATAACGAACATCGTCACCGGAATCGGTGCACCCACGATGGTCGGAATTCGAATCCCGAAAGATAAGCGAGTCTCGTGCCGATGCTCCGTCTGGCGATGAGTCGTGGGAGAGGCGATCAGGAGGCATTCGCGGCTTTCTGGCAGCCCTTCGAGGCTGAAATTCGTGCCGGCTGCGCAACACGACAATTCAGCACAGGTGGGGATTACCGACGGCTCATTTACCGCTTCCTCACGGGCGCAGCTCCTGGGAGTTCCGGCTTCCTGGCCGGTTGTGGGTCTGGGATTTTTTCAGGTTGCGGGACTGCTGACAGCTTCATCGTAGAAGAAGTTGGACATGATGTGTTCGGCGCAGAAGAGCAGGATCACCAACCCCAGCAGGACGGGAAAGACTTCGACCCCCAGCCGGCTGGCGCGAACAGCATTCTGCAGATCTTCGGGCTGACGAATGATGGTCAGGTGATCTGAGGTGGCCAGAGACTGCAGCTGGTCATCAGGAATTCTGGTGAGGTCTGTTTCTTCATCTGGAAAATTGACGGAAAACGCGGCTTCATAGGAGGACGGGGATTCGAAGGGTTTCAGCAGATAATGTCCCTGGTCGCTGACATCCGTCAGCAGGACGCTGGACTGATCCGCTTCCAGTTTTCCTCGTGTCTGTCGTAACCCGGGGCGTCGGAGCAGAAATTGTTCAAATCGCTGTGTTGGGGGGACGGGGAAATCCAGGATTGTCCCAGAGATGAAGTTTCTTTGCAGCGAGGTGAAATCTGTCAGATGTGCGAGAAGTTCATCCGCCAGCACCAGGAAGGCCCAGCTGGTGACGAGGTTATTCCACTGACTTCCGCCTTCCGGCAGATTGTCCATCGCGGAGGTAAACATCAGGCACCGTCCTGCGCCGACTTTGCGTTCCAGAAGTGCGGGCCTGGCTCCCGGACCGGTAAATGTCATCAGCGTTGTGGTATCGGGAAGATTCTCGACAGCCCAGCATTTGTCGAATGCGGCAGCGCCCAGTTCCACTCGCAGCGCTTCGTCGCTGTAAAAATCCCGCAGGACAGGATGTTGTGACGGGGCAAGTTTCAGCTGGCCAGGTTCATTGAGAAATCGGACGATGGTCAGCGGCGTTGCGGGCAGTAACTGCCGAGCGGCGGGTGTGGACCATGTTCCGGGCTGAATCCGGGAAGACCCAGCCACGACAAAGACTCCGCCTCCATTTTGCAGATATTTTGCCAGCGCATTCCAGAGGGATTCGTCCGGACGCTGAATGCCAACGAGAAAGACGGCGTCAAATCCGGTCAGCGTTTGCTCTGCGGCGCTGGCGGTGGGAATACTGACGCACTGGCAGAGTCGCACGCCGGCTCTTTCCAGTTCCTCGGGTTGAAGTGCATTTTTCAGGTACAGCGATTCTTCAGGACGATCAGCAATCAGCAGAACTTTCGGTGCCGGCCGAACACCGCACGAAAAGTAACGGACGTTGTCGTCCATCAGCGGATCTTCTGCGGTTAGTCGGATGACGCCTTCCACGCAGGATGCTGCTCCGGTGATTTTTATGAGACTTTGAATTCTGGCGGCATTGCCATCGAGTTTGACAAGAACCGGAGCGCCGCTTCGCACCTCCTGTCCAGAAGCATCAATAAGACTGGTCTCGACAGTGGCCATTGCCGGAAGGCCCTGAGTTGACGCAATGGACATGGAAAGTACAAGATCACGTCCGGTGACGGTGGATTCGTCTGAAAGTGTGAGTTGTGTAATTCCGGCATTCACCGGGGCTGGAACAGAAACATCCACAAGATAAATGTGCAGCCATGGCAGCTGCGTCAGCAGATCTGCCAGACCATTTTCATCAGGAATCTGCAGGGACGCTCTGGAAAAATCAGACAGGACATAAATGTCACGAGCAAACAGATCTGCGGAGCCACCCAGTCCGGCCTGTTCCTGCACCAGGCGCCGGTCTTCGACCTGTGCTTTAATTGCCGCCTGAATCTGACGATTGAGGCGGCCGGGTACTGCGGTGACTTCCATGGCTTCCATGCGGGATGACGTGCCGGACAGATCGGCCTGAAAGATGATTTCTTCATCGGCTTCGGAGGAAGCCACTGCGGCGCGACTTCCGGACGGAAATCGTTCGAGGAGTTGCTTTGCCAGCTGGGATGCGGCTTCCATGCGAGTCAGATTTTCCTGGCGATAGTTCATGCTGATGCTGTTATCGATCAGAAATACGGCCGCGACAGGAACGTCCTCGGTGCCCTCATTGCGAGGTGACAGAAGTTCTGCCCGCACCCGCAGGCCCCACGGGATGCCGGTCAGCAGAATCACCATCAGGAGTCCCATGAGCAGGCACAGGACCTTCTGGCGACTTCTGCGTTGAACACTGTTGACGGCGGCCGACTGGCTGGCAGCATCGCGGCGACCCATCAGGACGTAGATAACTCCGCTGAGACCGGCAGCCAGGCCAACTCCTGCCCATTCCCACCACCTTAGACCGTAATTGGCGGCGGGCAGTGACGGTCTGGCAATGGCGACGACCAGCGTGCAGATCAGCAGGACGCGCAGCGCCAGCAGCAGAATCTGACGCAGTCGCATGCGGCGGGCATTGGATGGTTGGCGAGCTTTCAGCAGTCGCAGCGCCGGAAACTCGATCCGTTTTGGTTTGGCACGCATCACCAGATGAAGAATCAGGGGAATGCCTGCGAGGATCAAACCCAGCAGCAGTGAGGAATTGATCAGAGTCATGGAATTCCATTCGTATCAGGCATCCTGCCTCTGTACGGTACTGCCTGAAGTTTCTGCGGGTTCCGTCAGTCCATTCGTCAACGCTATTCTCTGACAGAGTTTCTGTGGTACCATGGTTTTGCTGGAACGTTCAGTCTTCATCAAAAAAGTGACTGGGTGGCTACGTTAAGGAGTTTTTCGCGTTCCGGCAATCGAATCCAACGGGGCACACGGCGACGGGGAAAGCTGGGGCATTGTCGAAGCCTCCTGAAGGACCGCCCGGTTGGTTTTGATGGATTGGGCTAATTCCGCAGGCGGCGCTGCGTTACCGCGTCGGCAGGATAGCAGATTTCAGCCGTTCCGGCGATGACGTCAGTTTCTTACTTCTTTGAACAGGTGGGCATTGTGTCTTCTGTGACTATCGGCAACAGGCTTCGAGCCGGGCTGGGTCTGATCCTCTGGCTGTCTCTGGCTGTCTGGGCGGCTTTGGGCATCCGCAGCCAGACGGGGGGTGACACACGGGCATTGTCCTTATTATCGGGTGAGTTGCTGCGATGGTTAGTGGGCGTAAACCGGGAGTATTCCGCGGCTGCCGAGTCAACCCTAATACTGGCACCAAACGATCCGATTTTCCTGAAAAACGCGGAAGGCAGACTGGTTCAGATTGGGCGTGTTCGTGGTGAGCTTCTTACGCTCAGCCATCCGGCGTTCTTTTAACTTTAGTTGATATTTAGCCATAAATCCCAAGCCCCCCACTTCAACACCAAGTAATATCCGCTGCCTTGAGGCGAACGTCACATCACTGGTATAGAGATTCTTCGGTTTTTATTCTGCTGGTCTTAGCTTTGATTATAATCCTATTGAATACAGCGGGTTATATGGGGTTAAAAAATACACCTACGAGCCCCTAGGCCGCCACAACAGAGGCTTTGGTTAAATTGCCGTAATTTCGTACAATAAAGGACTGAGAGCTTCGTAAAAAGGGCTTTGTCATCTAGGGAATGCCTTCAGACCCCCTCAAGGAGACGCGCGTGTTAGCCATATTCCCAGAAATCTCTGCGTGCGCAAAGTCGGGCGACATCGAAAAACTCGTGTTGATGGTGAGGCAGTACTTTATCCCAGAATCGGCGTCGACTCCGTGTTTGGATGTCTATGCGCTGGTGACGAATTTCGGTATTCCGGTTCGGGCGGAATTTTTGGATTACTCCGGCGCCCTCGCCGTGGGTGATGCAAGGGGTGAGATCAAAGCCAGTATTGTCGTCAATCGTTCGTCAGATCGAGAACATCAAAACTTTGCACTGTGTCATCTGCTCGGTCATTTTATTTTACACGTTCAGCCGATGTTATCGCGCGGTGATTGGAAAAGTTCTGGCTTCAAGGAAAGCGTTTGCCCATTACAACGATATGCTTTTGCAGATGGTCTTTCAGGCATGTCTGCTCAGGAATTTGCTATGGAAGATTTAGCGGACCGATTTGCGGCAGCACTCTTGATGCCATCAGATCTACTGTTGAAAGTTGTGGAGCGTTCGAACGATGCGGGCAAGGTAGCTCAGGTGTTTGGCGTTACCCTTGAAACGGCTGTGCGCAGGTTGGATGATCTTGGGCGCAAAGGTCCAGAAAATCGATCTTCCAGACAAGGTGCCATTGGCAGTAAGAGAGTTATCGCTCCGCAGTCGACGGCTGGGCGTGATACTGCTGGGCCAGCCAGTCATTTAGATGTTCCAGAAGCGCAGCTCATCCGTGATGTCAATCAACCTGTGCCACCGCCGTCAAGAGCGGTGGCAGCCCATAGTTACAGTGATGTGGCTCAGGGCGAGTCAAAGCCTCGTAACGATGAAAACACCGCAACGGAACTGAAAGGGATGGCTCGCATTCGTGAGCTTGCCCGTAAATTGGATAAGTTTGGTGACAAATCGAGGTAACGACAAAGATCCCATGCAGCACGGTGTAAACGCTGAAATCCTCTGGGCCCCGCGCCCTGAGCAAAAAGCCTGCGCCATGCAAAAATTCATGGACCGGATGTTTCAGGAGCAAAAAATCTCCCAAAGCAGCTGGCAAGAGCTGTATCAATGGTCGATCCGGGATACCAATGACTTTTGGTGGAGTTTAAGTGATTTTGTTGGGATCAAATGGATCCAAAAGCCAAGTCTAGCCTTCAAGGCGGGAGCGAGTCTAAGAAGTGGGACTTGGTTTGAACATGGCAAACTTAACTTTGCTCAAAATCTCCTGCCCGCTCCTACAAACGATATCGTACTCATTGCTATTGCTGAGGCGACGGCACGACAGGAGTGGACGGGGCTTAGGCTTTGGAATGATGTGGCAAAGTGTGCCAAGGCTTTGACTGCGGCCGGCGTCGAGCCTGGTGACCGGGTGGCGGGCGTGTTGATCAATGGTCCGGAAGCTGTGATTGCCATGTTAGCCACGTCGGCGATCGGTGCCATTTGGTCTTCGTGTAGTCCTGATTTCGGTTCGCGTGGGATCAAAGACCGACTGTTGCAAATCAAGCCTAAGGTTATTTTTGCCACCGCATCCTATGAATATGGCGGAAAACGCATTGCTAATTTAGTTCAAACGCGCGAAGCCGTTTTGGATTTGTTGCCAAGTCCAAAAATCGTCGCAGTGGATCATTTTAATCGAGGTAGCGATGAGTTTTCCCAGTTTTGCGGAATGCCTTCCGCTGACGATTCGAGGCCATTAGCCATTGATTTTGTTCCGCGGTCTTTTTGTGATCCCCAATATATTATGTTTAGCAGCGGCACGACGGGGCTGCCAAAATGTATTGTCCATGGGGTCGGCGGCACACTTCTGCAGCATAAAAAAGAATTGATGCTACATAGTGATTTGCGGTCCAAAGATCGAATGTTCTTTTTCACCACCTGTGGTTGGATGATGTGGAATTGGATGGTGTCGGCTCTGTCGGTTGGATCAAGTATCGTGACCTTTGACGGCTCGCCAGCATACCCGACTCCGGAACTACTCTGGGATATTTGTCGCCAGGAGGGCGTGACTCATTTTGGCACCAGTCCCAAATTTATTTCTGTTTGTAGTCAAAATGATGCGCAAAAACCGCTGGCTCAAAGGAGTTTGCCAACGTTGCGAACTATCCTTTCGACAGGCTCTCCGCTACTACCGCAGCACTATGATTGGGTGTACCGGCATTTTCCTGACGTGCATCTAGCTTCAATCAGTGGAGGTACCGATATCATCGGTTGTTTCATGCTGGGTAACCCAATTCTACCGGTATATTCAGGTGAAATTCAGGCGCCGGGTCTAGGCATGGCGATTGAGAGTAGGGATGAGTTAGAGCGCCCTGTGACCGGCCAAAAAGGCGAGCTTATTTGCTTGAAGCCATTCGTTTCAATGCCGGTGGGGTTTTGGAATGATCCAAACGGTGAACGCTACAGGAAAGCTTATTTTAACCACTACGGGTCGCGTGATGTCTGGCGGCACGGTGATTTTATTGAGATGACCAGGCATGGAGGCGTCATTGTCTACGGCCGCTCGGACGCTACTTTAAATCCCGGTGGCGTTCGGATTGGGACCTCAGAAATCTACCGAGCGGTTGAAAATTTGCAGGGTATTTCTGACTCCCTTGCAGTGGGGCAAGATATTGGCGATGACGTGCGAGTGATTCTTTTTGTCAAACTTGCAGTCGGAGTCCCTTGGACAGAGGCCATGGGTGCGCAGATTAAGGCTCACATCAGGACGCAGTTAACGCCCAGGCATGTGCCTTATAAAGTACTTCCCGTAAAGGATATCCCCTACACGCGAAGTGGCAAGAAAGTTGAACTGGCGGTTACGAAAATTCTTCGAGGTGAGGAGGTGTCAAATAAAGACGCCCTCGCTAACCCCGAATCATTAACTGAATATGAAGCTCTGCTAAAGACAGACCTGTCGAAGTGACTACCGGACTACCCGGCAGGTTGCGACTGGGTTCGGTACAACTGGCAGAGAACAGCTTAGCTTTTTAGCTCCGACGGCTTTGTAATTAGGATTAATGCCGGCTGGAATCGAGGCCCCGTTGGCATCAAGAATAGAAAACATCTCATCGGCCGTGTTGCCAGTGACGCCACTGTGAACCTCTGCATTATGAGTCGTGCCATTAATAGCGGTGTAAGTACAGCTCGCTCCGCGTTTGGGTTGAGAACCATTACGCTCGCACCTCAAATTAGTGATGGACAGATTGGTTGCTCCAATCATTGGCTCAGTGTCGACGACGCCGAGATTTTCCAAGGCTTTCATCAGCCGGTTGCCGTCCTCGCCTGTGATTTCAATTTCGTCGTCATTTAGCAAATTTCTCGACTCCGGCGCAGGATAGACTTGAACGCGCTCAGAAATTTGTCGAGCTTCCACTTTTTGCAAAGTCCCGAGGCTTTCAGTGCCAGTGACAAGCATTTTGTTGGCCTTGGTGGCAATGAAATCTGATGCTGAATAAGTCACTGGCGTTTTACAAATGGCTCGGTGAAAAAGGTTGTCAGTTATTGGGACGACTCGCTGCAGAGTTTTTTTGTCAGTTTTTTCGTTCTCACTGCGATAATCATATGATCCCACGACTGTAGCCAGCTGATTTCGACAGGTCGCAGCCACTTCAATGTCGATCACATAGTCTGTGGCTTCATCAAGAGTCACTTGCGACGTACCGGTTCGAACAGATTTGGTTTGGATTTTTTCAATGGAAGCAATTTCATTGCCCCAATCTGTGGTGACGCCAGCGTCACCCGTTAATTTGACGATCGTCCAGCCTTTACTTGTGCCAGGTGTGCATGACGAGGTTGCAGTTGCCGGCGAAGTTATATGGTCAGTAGAGTTTAGTTCGATAACCGGGTTGATGGCTTCCGTTGGATCTGGGTATTCCCAATGCTGTGTGACGCTTAGTTCATTCGTGTTGCAAGCGGTGGCTTTGGTGATTTTCACCAAGTATTCGCCAGTTGTCAGGGGGATGACTTTACGATGAATGGCACTTAAGCTTGATCCGGATTGCTGATCGGCGCGACCACATGCGGTGAGGCTGGCGATCAGAGTTATTCCAGTAAGTCCAAAAGAAAGTCTTCGCATAAGGAAACCCCCAAAAGTGTTGTTTGCGAGAAAGTTTCTAACACTCTTTTATTAAAAAGTATAGAATTGGCCAGCCAGTTAGTTGTTTTTATTAGATAATATGATGCCTTTTATAGGCTCTGGATTTGGGAATTAGATCATAACCATCTGAAATTAATAGGTTATTGATAAAATCACTAAAGCTCTTCGGCAAGTCATCCGCTACCCACAGTGCCCCCTCGGGAGCGAGAAAAAGGGGTCAATTCAAGAATCTAGAGGAGTCAGAGTCATGAAACATAGTGGTGCGGAGCGTTTGCTCGAGCTTGATTCAGAACCGGCAGCACCGAGGGCGCGAGGCGGGTGGCGCGTCGGAATGAAGACCTTTGGTACCAAACAATACATCAATGTTGTGGCCAAAGATGTTTCAATCTCTGGAATGCTCGTCAAAGTTGAAGATCCAAAAGTTAATGCGCCATTCCAACCAAAAACCTTACTTGAAATGGTGTTCTATCCTGATGGCGTGACAGTCAAAGAAGAGATCAGAATGACGGGGGTTGTTGTGCGTTCTGTTTCTGATGAACAGAACCAAAACCGCAAAGAGATGTTTGGCATTCGGATTACCGATGCGCCTGAGTCGTTTGAGCGGGCGGTTGAAAGATTTCTAACGCAAGTTCCCTAATACTGAGAAATTGACAAGTTGGCGTTTTGCCAGATCGTCACGCGCAGTAGATTCTAATGCCGCTGAAAGAGCTGCAAGGATATATCAAGTAAATCAGGTCCCACAGCAAATCACGCACACAGAGCTTCTTAGTCTCAAATGTTGCAGGGCCGCAACATATGCGTCTAGCTTCCAGTTGGTGTCCGGCGACAGGGAAGCCAAGCCATGATTCAATAGATTGATTAAATGTCTCCATTTGTACAACTGGTTTGGTTCTTGCAAAAATCATCTCCCAAGTGACTCATAACGAGTCATTATTTTTCATCGAAGGAGATGATATGAGAGCCAAGATTCTTGCTTTTGCTTTTGCGGCAGCCGCCGCTGCACCAGTTTTACTAGCTGACCCACCTGAAAACACTTCTGACTTCGACTTTACGAAGATTAACGCAACAATTAAAGCTGCAATGCAGCCCGTGGTTGCTACAAGCGGACGCATTTCAAAATTTACCTACGAACTTGATCCGGCGGCCACAGACCTTAAAAACGATCGTTATGCAGTAAATATGGAGTTGGAAGGCAAAGCACCATCTTCAGACAAAAACTTCGCCGTAAAGGGCTCTGTGATTTTTGACCATGACCCCGAAGGACGTGAAGGTATCTTAAAGTTGGCCTCAAATCTTGAGATTACCACGGATACGCTAGCGTTTATTCGCCACCATGCTGAAAAAAGTACCGCATGTGCCAAAATAGCAAGTTCCACCGGGATCCTGCGCGTAGCTATGAGCGAGGACTGCAAAAGCGCAGCAAAACTTGCCAAGGTCGCAACATTTGATGAACTGCACCAAATTTTAAAAGAGCATCTAGATAGCGCCCAAAAAGCCCTGACTGACTATAGCGCCGACTTGTCGCTGGCCATTTTGGCCGTTCAAGGTGACGTCAGCAAAGAATCGCTGAAATTGGAGCTAAAGGAGTCAGAGGAGAATCTTAAGAGCATCACCGACGCAAAACTTGTAAGGACAGCAGACGGTGTTCAGTTGACCATCACAAATCTCACCCTCATGGAAATGAACGCTCATAAGAATATCCAGCTAGATTTTTCGGCAGAAAAAACTTTGATGAAGTGTGAGAGCTCTGTCGGTTTTGGTTCGGTTATTTACCTTGCGGCAAAACCAGAAATTTTGCAGATTCTAAAGGATCTAGAGACTGGTGCTGAATACACAGTAAAAATGACACAGTTGGAAGCTAGATTTTGGCTGCGTCTAATCGAAGACCATATCGCTGGCCCAGCAATCTAGTAAAGTTTCGGTGCTAAATTCGAAGAGCAGATTTAGCTCCCCCGAGAAACAGCATCTCCGGGGAGCCTCATCACGTTACCTGTCAACAAATCACCTCGCAGCTTGCAACCAAGCTGCGTTTTTTTTTGCAACGGTTGCCCCGGGTTTCGATTGAATTGCACATATTGAATCACTAAGTGAAGTGGTAGTGCCGCCCGAGGCTGTTGTGGCGGCACCATTGAAAGAGTTTAGGAGCATAGCCGGCAGGTCGATACTTTTTGTTTAGTTTGCTCGGGCGAGCAGGGTAAAGCTTAGACGTTGGCGCAGGATCTACATTCAAATTTTCTATTCCAAAACCCTTGGTCTCATTCGGAGAACTTATCGCCCTAGGTCCCACAGAGCCATACTATCATTTACGGATCGATTCCAACCCACCGATTTCGCAATATGTTTATAATGTGTAAACATTTATTATGGGCCAAACCTTGATATTATTATTCAAATTTAATAAGTAGCGCGCATCCGCAGAGATAAATGCTGCTAATCTGTAAACTAAAATTCTCCAATAACATTTCAATTTGGATGACGCATGGAACCTTCGATCTACAAATACCTCGATTATCGTCAGTTCCTGCGGGATATGGTTGCGTATAAACGGAGCGCTTCCCCAGTATTCTCCTTAGAAATGCTGGGACGACGCACAGGGTGTCTAACAAAATCGCACATCTCGTTGATTCTATCTGGAAGACGAGGATTAACGAGTCGAAGGGCGGCCGCTCTAGGACAGGCACTCGGACTTGTTGACAAAGAATTGTCCTACTATCAGCAGCTTGTTCAATTCAACCAAGCTAAAGACGACACGCAACGGGAACAGCACCTAAGCGTGATGATGTCACACATGGGGAGACGCAGTGGATCAAATCTCTCTATGGACTCTTATCGCGCCTTGGAAAACTGGCATTGCCTGGCCTTAAGAGAGCTTGCGCGGCGACCTAATTTTGATCCGAATCCCGCAGCAATCTCAGCGAGGTTAAAGAATCTTTTGACACAAACAGATGCGCGCCGAGCTATTAAACTTTTGATCGACACGCGCATGCTAGTTGAAAATGAAAATGGGCAGCTTGTTCCTTCCATGGATACCGCGCGGTCCACTGATGAAATCAATTCTCTGGCGATACGCAAATACCACAAAAGCTGTCTAGACCTTGGCAAAAAAGTCATTGAGCAGGAACCTGTAGAAGCTCGTGAATTTGGGTCGATCAACCTCCTCCTCAAAAAAGAAGATCAGCCAAAACTAAAAGAGATGATAAAGGATTTTCGTGAGCGAATTTTGTCACTCGCAGCAAAAGACGACTTAACAAGTGCAAAGGTCACTCAGGTTAATATTCAAATGTTCCACTTAAGCGAATGAGGTTACTCCTATGAATCAGAACACTATTAAACTTTTAATTGCGCTATTGTTTGTGTCGTGCCAACAAGCGCACCAGAGAAGTGGCGGAAGCGTCGTCGGAAACGGTTTGATTCGTTTCCATCACGATACGTATGACTTCGGATTCGAATATAACAGCAGTTTAAGGCTCACAGAGAAATCTTCTGCACATATAATTTTGGATAACTCAAAATTTATTACAGACCCAAAAACGCCAACTTCTCATGTAGAATTCGAGGTTATAGAGACAGAAGCGACAGATGCCGAAGGAATATTAGCGCTAGCTAAGAACAGGGCTCCTCAGGCTCTTTGGATACAAACAGAAACCTCAGGGGTTAAGGGCGTTTACACAAAAATATCCAATGAAAGCCAGCTCACTAGTGAGTATTTTTATCTAATTGGTCAAAAATCCGTACTTAACATACGAGTTGATGCCGTAGCGGCGGGTAAAGGCATCACTCTGATTAATCCGACCATCGAGTCCCTCACATTTGATACCAAATCACCAGTCATTCATGAAGCCGTGTTTGATCCACCCGTTGTCAAGGCCGGCGAAATGGCTAAGCTCAAAATACGCGCGTCGGATAACATGACCTCCATTTCCGGCACTAACCCCTTTGGCAATGTGGGTATTGGACTTGAGGAAAAGTGCCGCTATCTCACGACCTCCAAGTGGCACCAGATTGACGTCTGTGCAGGTTTCCGAGATCTTGGCAACGGTTGGTTTGAGTTTGACATCCCAACAAATCCTAGGACTCCGGAAGGTCAATACACGCTTCATCCGCTGACAATTTGGGATGAGGCTGGTAACCCAGCTAGTCTAACGCCTAACTTTCAAAAAGGAGTGTTCCAAGTTAGCGTCTCAAATAAAGAAACTGACATCCCTTTAACTTATTTAACTGTGACTAACGATAATCCGGATAACAGCGCGCCAAAAATATCGAACCTGAGATTTGAGCCGACTCACATACGCGCAGGAGAACGGGGAAAGTTCGTATTCTCTGCCCATGATGATGATCCCGCATTTGTTGTGAATGATATTTATCCAACTGCGCGACATAAGTTTTTCTACCACTTCCTAAGAGCCGACCTACCACGAGATGCTAAATATGACCCAACCGAGTATTCGCTTCAATTCAATAGCTCTGCTAAACAACGTGCAGATGGTGACTGGGAAGTTGAATTTACGACTGAAAAGTCAATCCCAGCCGGAACTTATGAGTTCACCTTCAATGCTCGCGATGCTGTGGGAAATATCAGTTCTACCATATATTCGGACATCAACATTTCAAATGAAAATCCAATAGACCGAGAGGGTCCGCGCGTACAAAACGTCGTAGCGTCTAAAAGTTCCTACCTCCCTGGAGAGATCGTCACCATCAAAATCGAGGTTACAGATAACCTATCTGGAGTCGATGATAAGCCTTATCAAAATTGGTTCCAGACTTGCCGCATGGGAGTTGAGAGTCGCAGTCCGACAGCAGGAGATAAAAATTCAAAGATGCGGATTCAAATGTGCGATAGTCAATTTCGGCATTTGGAGGGAAACTGGTATGCCGTGGACTTTAAATTGGGGAAAAATATCCCAAGAGGGGAATATTGGCTCCCGGCTTTTGAAGTTCAAGACCGTGTCGGCAATCTTACCCACGTTCAAACAGCGGAAGGAGCTGATATTTATAATTACCGATTTTCCGGGGAGAAGACTGACATACCTGTAGTTACTTTCCGCGTGGAGCGTTAATTCAATTCCCAACAACACACGAATGACTAAGCCCCTAGACGAAAATCTTGGGGCTTAGTCATTGCGTTTATAAAAAAGATCAGACCATCCATGTGCACAGCACGGTTAAAACTCAATCATCTTGCTGACTTTGTTATGAATGACAAGCCGCACCAGCTCAGCGGTGACTATGATGCGGCTGTGTATATTGCCGAAAAGAGTTGCGGGTTCGCAAGCGACTCTGGAGTGGTATCGGCTAGGTGAATACTGGCTGGCGTGGGCCGAACTTCTTCGCAATACAGTGGGTGTCGATCCAGAGATTTGTTTGTGCGGCGCAAGAATGATTGTGGATGATGCGATC
>JBAXLR010000073.1:0-13668 GCA_037134655.1 bacterium
ACGTATTCACCGCCATATAGCTGACTGGCGATTACTAGCGATTCCGGCTTCATGACCTCAAAATTTTGGTCTGTTGCTGCAGCTAAAGCACCGATGGAACGCAAGTTCGCCAGAGCAGGGTGTCCGGCCCTTACCATAAATCGCCCAGTCACAGTTGCCTGTTCACAGCCTCGTCGAACTGATTCCTGACTTGCCTTGCCACCAAGCAGGAGACTTAGTGCTTTAATCAGAATTGATTTGCCCGCTCCCGTTTCACCTGTGATCACGTTAAAACCACTAGTAAAGTCGATGGTCAGTTGATCAATAATGGCTAAGCCTTGAATCGATAGATGGGTCAACATACAAAAAAGACTCCGCTCACGGGTTTTTAGTCTGTAGTTTTGGGGGCAAAAACATGTCAAAACCATACCACGACCCGGGGACACATCACACCCGTTTTTTAAGGACTTTTAGTTGGAATTTCCCGCATTTATCTGTGGCGCTCTCGGCCTTTGATTATTAATATCAAATCAGCTATTTGCGCCGTCCGTCATGCTATCTCAAGAGGAACGTTCTGTTGGCAAACTATCAAGACAAATTAGCCGAAAGAAAAAAAGTGGCAAAGGAGCGGGCGAAAGCTGCCAAGGCTGCCTATTTAGCAAGACCTGATGTTCAAAACAGGCTTGCCGAGCAAAAGGCAAAACGCAAGGAGATGGCTGCTGCTCAGCGCAAAAAGCTCGCAGAGCTGCGCAAAGCCAAACGCAAAAAGGAAACTTCGGCTTTGAAAGAATCCATGAGCCTCACTCGGCAGAAACGTCAAAACACCAGGGATCAAGAACTCGCCTCGAGCATCACACTCGCAAATGCCCTTGGGGGAGATGACTCGGCTCAGTCAAAAAAACCGAGCTTAACGATCATTCAGGGCGGACTTAGTCAAAAACAAAACTCGTAATCGTAAAGTACGCCCATGTCACCTGAGCAAAATCCAAGAAAAATTTTCGACTGCCTCGCCATTGCGTCCCCGTCTTTTTGTCGGGATCAAATACTTGTTTCAGAGGCAAGAGCTCTAACAAAAAAACTTGTCACTAATCCGACGGGCGAGCGGATGGGCGAAGCGGAATTAATTCGGTTTCTAAAGGAAAACCAGGCCGATGGCTTGATCATCGGGACTGATTCTTTGACTGCTGCCGTAATCAACGCAGCCCCTGCACTCAAAGCTATAGGTAAATATGGCGTGGGCCTGGACCGGGTTGATTTGGATGCCATCAAGGCGAAGGGCATTTACTTTGGCTATTACTCCGGCGTCAACAAACGAAGTGTCAGCGAGTTGACGTTATGTTTTATGCTTGGCCATCAAAGAAATATTTTTCGCGGCATTGAGCGCATGCAACGTGCCGACTGGACCAAAGATGGCGGATCTCAACTGTCGGGTAGCACCATTGGGATTATTGGATTTGGTCATATCGGGACTGACTTAGCGGACGTTCTAAGACCGTTTAATTGCAAACTACTCATTCATGACATACTCGACAAATCAAATGAAGCCGCAAGACTTGGCGCCAAGCAAGTTTCCTATACGGATCTGCTTAAAGACTCCGATATCCTGACATTTCATGTGCCCGGAGGTACGCCCACACATCACATGTTTGGTGAAAAAGAAATTCAACGCACGAAAAACTCGGCTTTAGTGATCAATACGGCCAGAGGCAGTGTCATTGATTTTGACGCGACCATCAATGCCGTGCGCGAAGGTCGCTTGGGCGGCTACGCCAGTGATGTTTTCCCGAAAGAGCCACTTTTGTCCTCTAACTTTAAAATAGAAGACGGATTTTATTTCACGCCGCACATCGGCGGCAACGCCAAGGAAGCAGTTCTTGCCATGGGCAGGGCGGCCCTTGACGGGCTTAAGCAGTATCTATCACTTTAGTTTTATATTTCTCCCCCCGCGTCAGGCTCTGACCTGACTTTTCTTAAAAAGCTTTAAAAGCCCAGTTCAACAAGGCTTACGCCCTGCGACAAAAAAACGTCAGTCGCTGGCAGATTGAGGTTATCCCTAGCTCTCTTGTAAAGCTGCTGTCCACAAAAACTGTGTCATTTACAAGGGAGAAATCAATATGACCAATACTCACGAAGAATCTCGTTCACAAACAGCGGATGTTTATTCGACCAACTTGCCTCAGGTTGAACTAAAGGGAGCAAGCGTCGTCGTAAACGGTAAACGCTTAAGTTTGTCGCGCAAAGCCAGAGCCCTGAGAGTCGTTAAGGCTTTTTTTGTAAACCCTAAGCCTTCTTTGTCAGCAGGCGAAATCCTAGACGTTCTGAATCGGGAGGATGGTATGCCAGTGGGCGTTTCACCACGCGCCAGAAAATATCAGCACGGCGCCCTTGTGCGTATGGTTAGTCGCATTCGCGATGACTTCAATCAGGCTTTTAATGAGCTGATGCCGCCGGGATTGTCGTGGTTTCACTACGACAGGACTAAGAACCACTGGGTTCTATTTAAAATGCCGTCTCAGGGCGCTGACGGCCTAACTTACTAACCCGAAGGAGTAAAGAACTAATGAACTATGAGCCATTACCTCGCCCAAGAAACCGAGGCCATCATTTTCAGGATTCACGTATATTCGGAAAACAAATATGGAAAGACTTTGAAAAGCTTTTTGTCATGCCAAATTGGCCACCTTGGTTCATTGGGTTTGATGTACTCATCATGGTGAAGGCTAGGGGGTAACCCCTAGTCGATAAAAAACAAAAAACCAACGGCGCGGGTCTTGATGCCATTTGAAACTGCCGTCTTCTCCCTCCGACCGCCTGCTCACAAAAAATTTTTACCCTTCTGTCACCACGTCCCACCTTGGTCGTGAAGACTGCGCTTTTCGCAAAACTTCGCACTGCTTGGATTTACACCGTCTTGGACCTTGATGGCCCAAGGCGGTGGTTTTATTTCATGGCCGTCACGTCTCCCAGCGAGGGCGGGCTATCCGGGCTCAGTCTAAACCCCCGAGGCCCTTAATACTTTTACTTTGTAAAAACTAAAAACATATAAATACCTAAAGTAATTGGTTATAATTGCCGACAAGTGATTAGTATTAGGGAGACATGAGGCCATGCCCAGACCAATCATCACCAACTACCGAGAGCTCGTTGCCTACCTGGCAGACATGCTCGCGTTTCTTAAAAATGAGGACGCACATTTTTCCATTCTTAAAGCCTCAAAGAGCCTTCGTAAGATTTCGCCAACCCTTGTCTCGCTGATTCTGAAGGATAAAAGACGGTTAACACTAGACCGAGTTGATGAGTTCGCTAAAATGCTGCAACTAACGCCGCACGAACGTAAATATTTGAAAGACTGGGTTGGCCGCTTGGAAGGAATCGGGCCAGCACAACAACTGCCCTTAAATCCATCAAGTTTAGGAAAAAGGAAGATCACGAGCAGTCATCTTCTATCTGATTGGATTAACGTTTATGTCAAAGATGCGTTCCAGCTGAGCAGAATCAGTCAAAACCCCGATGAGATTTACGCAGCCCTTGGGGGCATCGCTTCCCGAAAACGAATCGAGCAGTCCATAAAGTTTCTTCTAAAACATGGGTATTTGCGGACCACTATTGAGGGCCATGTTGTACCCGAGACGCCGCTACACTCCATTGATCCAAAAGTACCCAACACTCACGTGCGAAAGTTTCACAAAGCAGCCCTAACCAATGCACGCGATGCCATCGACCAACAAGATCCCGCAAAGCGTTACGCCAACGCCATGGTTATCACGCTTAATGAGGCAACCTATAAGAAAATTACGGAACTAATCGCAGAACAGGCCGAGGAATTACAAAGTTTTGCTGAAGGTCTTTCTGATGGAGATCAACTCTACCAACTTGTTATAAACTTGAGTCCAACGGGAGGTCGACGTGAATCAGGTCAATAAATTCGTACCAAGGTACATGCGTCTATTCGCGACGTTCATAGTGCTAGAAATTGCGCTTGGCCTCGGGTTAAGTGATACATTGCTGGCCGGAACATTCATAGGCAATGGCGGCAACGCGCAAGACCTTGATCTTGACGCCTCCCTCGCACTTATCAATAAGAACGCAAGCCGCATAGACAGCAAAAGTAAAAACCTCTGCGTCTGTCCGGCTAATATGGTCAATAATGATCTTTGCCAGGTTCTCAGCCGTCTCACAACTGCAGAAAAGACCGCTTGTCGAGAGTTCCTGATTAAACACGCAAGCACTTTGGCGGACCTCTCAAGCCGTGATTCCGGCATTAAGTTCGAGTGGGCTGATGTCCCAATGTCAGTCAAAAGTAAAAACAACTCGGAACGAAAAGTCGACGCAGTGACCCAAACAGACCAACAGCGCATCATCATAAACCGCAAGCGTTTCTCAGAAATGCCTACGACCTTTCGCGTTGCCTTACTCACTCATGAGTTACTACACCTGGTAAAAATTGACGGGGCCTATATTGATGACGACCAGGAGGCAGAACCATTTAAAACTGGTCGCGCCAAGCTTGACACGGTGGGTGCCGCTCTCGCCATGCGAATCTCAGAAGGTAAGGATGCCGGCCAGATCCGTGAACTGGAGAGGGTCTCTCGCGCCCGGCGCAGCCACTGGCTAGGTTTGGATATTTTAAATGTCAGCCATCCATCAAAATCAGCTAAAAGTCTCCTTAAAAAACATACTAGCTATGGATATGCTTACTCCTACGCTTGGCGACCAGACCGCCTGGGGTTTCACTTGGCCTCAGAAGGCATAACCAACCAAAACTGGAACACAAATGGAATTACAGTCATTGAGGGCCTTAGTCACCTAGGACTAGGTGTGAATTACACCATCAACCCATTTAATTTCTATCTATCAAGTTGGAACGAAACCCATGTGGTGTTTGGCCTGACCGCTCTACAGGGAACTGCGAAGTATAAAGCAGAAAGCACTGGGGTGAAAATCAAAGACTCAGCCAAAACCTTAGGCATAAAGGGATCTGCAAAAGTATTTATCCCTGGATGGAATGGCTTTTGGCTGGTGCTTGGAAGTGAGCTGCAACAGGTTCGTTACGAATACAAGAAAATTCACATCAAAGTCATAGAAAATCAGAATGTTTTCACCATAGGGGGTTCATATGGTCTTTAAAATTCTAGTCAATCTCATCGTGGTATTACTATTATCTTGTAGCCGTCAAGGTGGGGATGTCGGCGTGATTGGTCAATCCCTGGGCCAACAAACCAGTCTCTATAACTCCTACGGTATTGCTACCAAAAATGTTTTCGTGGTGGACCGCACTACCAACCGTATTCTTGGTTTAAATACGGAGACAATGACGCTTGACCATGAGTTTGAGCTCATAAATTCTGGTGAAGATCACTACATCGCAGTCGACACCAATGAGAAGTTCATAATTGACTTCTCCAAAAAGCACCTGCAAGTGATCGCTCTGGACGGAACTCGGCACCTTGGCACGCTTGGATTTATCGGAACGCCGGTATCGGCATCCTATAACCCCGATGCTCGTATCATGGTCATGCAAGATGATCTTTATAGTGTCGGCATCCTAAAGTTTGCAGGAAACGGTGAGATCACTGATTCTTGGCTCGGCGGTCCACTACTTGCTGAAGGCAAGACAATCACCGCAGGTGACATAGATAAAACAGGACGCCTAATACTCAGCGCATCCGATGGATCTATTTTGGTCGTTGATATTGCAGCCACCCTAGCCCAGGATGCCTGGCAGTTCACAAGCTTTCCATCGGGGCTCACTGGTCTCAATTGGATTGCGCCAGATCCAAGCAATACCGACTTAGTATTGGCCGCTTCCGACAACACTCTCGGAATTATAAATGTATCCACAAAAACTCTCGTTGATTCAAAGGCACTGACTGGGATACCCGCGACAAAATCCAATAGTCTTTCTTATAAAGATCATATGCTTGCCAAAAGTCATCTGTCTGAGGACTACTACGACAAAAGACGAACCATTGGTTTTTCTAAAGCAGGAAAGCCACACGTGCTAGCCAGAAGCTCACTAATTACAACACCTTTGCTCTACTACGCAGGTGCTGACGGCAAAATCAAGACCCATTCCCTGCAAAATGCACCCGAAGGCTATTACCGACAGTCGTTCATCACCCCCGACAGTTTAGAGCTTGTGGTGATGCTGGAGTCGGACTACCGGAAATCGCGAGTGCTCGGTGTCAGACTGACAGATAATTTAGCAATCATTGACCAAGCCGTTGATTCGAACGGTTCTGCCAATTTCAACAACAAGATCTTATTTCTGGATTACGAAACGGGTCTCGGCAGGCTTGATCTTATTGATTTAAAGGCTGGCACTTCAAAAACGGTGCAGGGTTATAATTTTGATTATTTACGTCGGCACTAAACCATAATCCACCGTGAAGTCTGGAAATATTTCTTGGGGTGTGTTTCAATGATTGTGTCGGTTTTTTGCTCTTGAGAGGAAGATACACATGCGTTTACTTACGGGATGTTTAGCTGGAATGTTGGTGTCCTCGACGGCGTTGTCTCAGTCCCAATTATCCTGTACCGCTTTCGTTTACGGCGAGATGCCATTTGTGACCATCGAAATGATCGTTAAGGATGACGGTCACATTGAGCGCCTGGCAAATTTGATTCACCAAGGAACCAGCAGACAAACAGCCCTTGTGGAGAACGCCGTCAGAGACGATCAGCTCTATAATTTGACCGTTGATGCTGATCATCCCGGTCATGAGCTATTCCTAGAGATCTATAAGCCAGCAAATGGCGACAACACTGGTGTGCTTGACGCAAAATTGATTAATCCATCCTCGCCTGCCTATAAAACCATGCGAACGCAGTGCAAGTAAGAAAATAGACTTCTTTAATTAAATCTTGGCGTGATGATCACATTACGAAACCGCACAGGACTTTGGTGATCTTGCAGTCTTATGGGCCCAACTCCCGGCTGTGGCAGTCTTCCTGAAGCGCCAGTGGGCTTAGTAATGGGGACTTGGTTTAAAACAAGCTCGCCGTTCAGCCACGCGGTAATCTCACCGGGAATCATCACACGGTCGTGCTGATCGACGCGTGGCGCTCTGAATTCAATATCATAGGTTTGCCAAACAAGTGGACCCTTGCAGGCATTCACCAGTGGCGGAACTTGTTTATAAAGAGCACCGCAATCTTGTGCTGTGGGCTCTTCGACTGTGCTTGAATCAAGAATCTGTAGCTCATAAAGACCATGAATATAAATCCCACTATTGGCCCGCGCCTGGCCTTGATGGTCAGACTCCAGGGGAAGCCAGAATTCTATATGAAGATTAAAATCCTGATACTCTTCAGCCGTTTCAATATCGCCAGTTCCTGGGACCACTTCCGCATAGTCACTCGTGAGGATCCAACGAATGGGCTGACTGCCGTCCTTATGCCGCCAACGAGAAAAATCAACAACTGCAGAAATATCTTTTAGCTCATCACCGGTCAGAAATTTTGGACTGACCATGATCACTGCACCAAGCAGTGCCATACCAATAAAACTTTTAAGTATGATATTCATCCGACTCATAAATTCACGCGGCCAACGACTCTGGGCCACGCCCTCCTTAACGCATGGTTATCGACTGTTTCAAGGGATAGATTAGAAATTGTTTAAATATCAATTAAAAACGGCAAGTTAGATAGATCTAGCTGACCCGTTTCGTAGGGCTGATTTTAACCTGATAGTGCAGGCCGTTTTTAAGTAGCTCACCCTCAAGACTCAGCTCAATAAACTGCTCGGCGCCATAACCCAGCTTCCTCGCCCACTTACTAGCCCTCGCAGCACTGACGTTTCTGCGATCTTTTTCTATGTCGCAAAGATGGGCCCTCGAGATGCCGAGCATCTTTGCAAATTCAACCTGGGTTAGTTCTTCGGCCTGTCGAATCGCGGTGATCAATCGTCCAAAGGTCAAAGGCCCACCTGCAATTTTTTCGAGGTAGGCAACCGTAACGCTCGGCTTATGTCTGCGGCTAGTAGTCATGTTTGTTGATCTCCTCTACGCGGACAACAGGTATATTCTCGATATTGATTATGCGATAAAAAGCCCTATAAGACCGACTTAATCGAATTGATCGCGTCGCTGATCTTGACCCCTTCAATGGCTCGTCGTGAAATCCCGAATGAGTCCTAACAACCTCAAGACTAGAAGTCTCTACCGACCTCACCCAAAATATAAACTTATTGACAACATGTAGTGGTAGTTTGTCCAAGTCTTTTTTGGCGCTCTTTGAGAGATAAACCCTCGAAATCAAAATTAACTCCCAATTGCTGATGTACCCCCGCTAGGGGAACAATGTCAAGAACTTTATGTTTAATCATTAATTGGCTTGTCCGCCATGTACGATTATGGCGCCAAATTGGCGCCAAAAGTCTTATGAAATACTTTTGGCCGCAACCGCGTGCAACGCTGTTTACAGACGCCTCTGGCATAACCATTTATCTGCGAAGATATTTCATCAGATAGGTAGAGAGGAGTTTTGAAAACATGATTGCCGAAAACATCAACTACATCGCCACTGCTAGTTCCCCCGCGAAAATTCGCGTTTCAAAAGAGGGCAATATTACATTTGGTGTCAAACGATTTCGTTCCCATGCCAACACCATCAGACGGCAGATCATCGAACTCATTGCCAGTAACGCTAATGGACACTTGCTAAAGAGTGACTATGAGCGTGAGTTAGTCTCCGGCCACTTTATTCAAAGCGCTAACCGAGAGCTGCGGCTTGTGAGTGAGCCTTATCTGAGGCGCCAAAATAACGTGGAAAAAGCCCTATCACGACTGAGACAAGATCTGGCCAACTTCTTTCAAGACGACTTCCCGGCTGGCACCGCCTGGCTTTGTTTCAGTAAGAAAATCGACGGCTGGCTTTTATACCGACTCCCGGGCCTTGGCTGTGACGGTGAGTATCATTGGTAACTTTGACAATTTACGGCATAAAAACCAATGTTTTCAGCGGAAGGCGGCAGGAAGACCAAACTAGTTAAACACCACCGAAATTTGATAGAATAGAGGCACTCATTCAATTCATTTTTCCCTAGGGATTAAACATGAAACTAGCCTCTTTCGCTGCGGCATCATCGATCATCACTTTTGCTGCCTGTAAGACTGTCACCCCAACGTCTGCCCCAACTGCAAAAATTCTTTCCAACAGTAAACTTGCCAGCTTTACCAGTGAGGCAGAGTTTCAAGAATATATGACCAACCTGGGCAAAGGTTTATTGGCCAAGCAAAGAAATCAACCGAAGGTTGCATACTCAAAATATGGTGAGCCAGAGGGCGCAAGTGCTAACGACTCCATCACCAATAACCAAGAACTTGGCGTTGACGAAGGTGGTATCGTCAAAAATATTGGTGAACATCTGGTTGTCTTGCACAAAGGCCGTCTCTCCGTCGTCTCTACGGCTGACAATCAGGTCAAGGAAACGGACTCCCTCAATGTATCTCGGGTGCCGGAACTACAAAAAAACGTTTGGTATGACGAACTACTCGTTAATGGCGATCATATCTACGTCATCGGATACCGCTACCACGCTGGTGGAGCACCTGGCCAAATTACCAATGATCCTTGCAAAAAAGATTACATCGGAGCCACAGAGGTCAATTCTTATGTGCTTAAAGAAGGAAAAATCGAAAGGCTTCACACGAGATTCATCGAATCTGCCGACTATTACAGTGGCGAAAACTACACTAGCCGCATGGTCGATGGTCGTCTAGTATTCTACATGCCACATCCTGCGTTTAACTTCTGTGACGGCAACCAGCGGGCAGTGGTCCAGATGCCGCAAGAGCTTAACTTTGACCTTCAAGCTGGCTTTAGCCCCATCAAGCCATTACTTGCTGGTACTGACGTCTACAAAAATATCGATCAAATCGAGCGATCAGCCATGCTGCATACGGTGGTTAGCTGCGGACTCCCAGCTGATGGGACTTTGGACTGCAAAGCCAAAGCTGTGCTGGGCGACTATAGTCGTGACAAGTATGTAACAAAAGATTTCGTTTACCTTGCGACGGCTAATAAAATCTACGCCTTGGGGCTAAAGGATTTATTTGTCAGAGCTCATGCGTCTACAGGCACACCAGTCAATCAATTTTCATTCCGAGAATCCAACGGCACGTTAAGTGTCATTACCGAAGACTACGGTTCCGCGGATCCTTCTACACAGTCGGTCAGTTCTTGCACGGTTAAATTACTGAAACTTTCTTTGGCTTATTTTGATGCAGCAGGCGCCCAAGACATATCCCAGTCGACTACGGTCCTTCACCAAGGTCAGCACTGCTCGGTCAGTCAAAACCGTTTTGTAGGTCGCTACGCGCTCCTTGCGCGCTACGGCGAAACCGGTGATCAGCAAGAACTGATGGCCGTTGACACAGGAAACGGCGTCAAAAGAATGCAGTCAGTGGCTGGTTACGTAGGACGCATCGAGGTCTTAAGCGATGAAGAGGCCTTCATGACGATTAGGCGAAATGACGGTAGTCTAGAGGTGGCTGACCTAAGACTTGATTTGCCAGAACTCAAGATCACAGGCCTTCGCATGGGGCGTTCGGCTGAAGGCGAATCTAGAAGTCACGGGTTTTTCCAAAAGTCACTGGCCGATGGTAGTCACTTGGTGGGTCTTCCTGTTTTAACTCTGAAGGCTGATCCGGCTGCTTGGTGGGGACATGGGCTTTCTAACGTGGCGTTCATCCGCATCAATGGTGACGACAGTATTAAACTAGTGGGCACCGTCGAATCAGGCAAGGACATCAGCATCTGTCAGAGCTCTTGTGTCGACTGGTACGGCAACACCAGACCTATTTTCCTGAAAGACCGCTTCTTTGCCCTGATGGGTCATGAGTTGGCGGAGATCAAACTTAACGGCGAATCCGTCCTGCAATCGGGGCGGGTACAGATGTTTGGTGGGGTTAGACAGTAGATAACCCTAAAGTTGGTGTGCTGATTTGGCTTTTAGATGTCATAGCTAGTTTTTGGAAAATAGTTTTTTTTGGCAAGCTTTAGTAGTAAAAATTTTTACGGAGGTTTTAGCAAATGATTATCAAGAATTCACTCGTCACTCTCCTTGTTGTCGCTAGTTTATCAGGCTGTGGAGCAACGGATGATAGCGGTAACAGCGCTGGTCCAGTGTCTGATGCTGACGGAAACTGGTCGTCTACCTGCGTAGATTTAAGTGTTCCAGGGATTGTAACATCTTCGACAAAGTCTAGTTACGCTGTCGCTTCAGGTCAGGCGATTACAACCTTTGGCATTTATAGCGACGCAGCTTGCACAACTGTAGCATCCCTTTACGTTTCGACTTCTACTTTTACAACCGGAAACGCCGTCACGGCTCCAGCAGGGGCAAAAGAGTTTAGCGGCAAAGCAACCTCCATGACGATCACTCTAAACACGGATGAAGCGGTTGCCGATGCAAACGACGGCGAAGATAAAATTTGCTCGGGTGGATTTGTTAAAGGCCAAGCTAAAACTTTCACTGCTGCGGACTGTCCAAACGATAAGAGCTTTAACGATAGCTATAATATTTATAAAGTTGACGGAACGAAGCTTTTCATTGGTGAATGCGGTGATTCTGGCACAGCCACTGATTGCTCAGCTCCAGCCAAAAGACCAACGACACTGCCAGAAGCATTTTGCACAAAAGCATAAGTCGTTATCCTAACGCCCAAGCCGCTGCATAAAGGTCGATTCACCAGCGACCGACGCAAGGCTTGGTCGTCTTCATGCCTAGATTGTACTAAAAGTATTAGTTGACTAGCAGGAGCATTAAACTTGCAAGTCCTGACAGTCGGATGGAAACCTCAGAAGGTTTTAAACAGACACTTTCAGGGTATTTCTTTTGAAAAATTTTTTGAGTGCGGGGCTAGCTGTCTACCTTATTGGCGACGACTCAAATCCCACTGTCTCCAATTTCCTATAAAACCATGGCCTGCAGCAAAGCTCGCCAGGATTTCTCGCAAATCGCAGTTACTCGGGCTCATCTGCCAGATGAACCATCAAGTCAGGGGCTCGTTCGCACAAAAGGGTGGACTTTCCCCCGTGGCGCGGCCCAATAAGAAACACTTTACGCGGCATTTTGACTGTGTGCCAACACCGAAGAATCGACTGCCATTAACGAAGCCCAATGTGACAGCCCACTTTCGGAGTAAACTTCGGACGTTTGTATGTCTCCTCGATAAAGACTAATTCAAATTTCAAATTAACTGACTAAGCAAAAAAAATGTCTTTGAGAGACGTGACAAAATTAATTGGAATTTCTCAAAGACTCTGTAAATTGCACTCTGCATCCAATCAATTGGTTCGAGAGGATACTAAATCTTTATACCGGCGGCCATGCATGTCAAAATCACAGAAATCAACATCACAGAAATCACCCCCACAAAAGTCAACTTCCGCATCAAAACCCACTCGGGAGAAAGACCCTGGGCAGTTGCGACTTCTACTTCATCGGCTGGATGGTGAGGCGCGGCTAGCGCAACATCAGCGAGTCATCTTACCGGCAATGCTTCGTGCAAAGATAGATTGCACTCCTAGTCTAAAGGCTCAATCAGATCGCTTCATCAAGTGTAATGCGCTGATGGCTGAAGCTTTACATACTGCTTTAGACTTCAAAAGTCTGACCCCAAGAGAAAAGGCCGATGTCACCCAGATGATTGTTCGGGTCGTCTTGTCCGTTGCCGAACGCAAACCGGAGCTTCTTTCACCGATCCTGCGGGCTACGACCGAGACCTACCTCGGCCAAACTCTAGACGAATATTTTAGGGAAGACCTAAATTCCTTTGAGCTAGAAGACCAAACTGGGCCGGATGTTGACCCGCAGCTTTTGGAGCAATTCAAGCGTCAGGTGAAGCTTGCTCGCTCAGCCATTGATTTGGAACGCATCAGTGCCGAGACCAGGCGATGCTTGCAGCCAAATTGTGTGGGGGATTTGGAGTATTTTGCAAAGAGATCGCAGCACGACCAGCAGTTGATTGCCCAAGCAAAAGACGCCCTAGATCTTCTCAACAAATTCAGGAACAAAGACAACAGATCAGATTTGGAAAACTCCAATATCCCTGGTTTTAACTCTGCATCTACAAAAAGAACTGTTGATACCACAATTAATTTGCTGGACATCGTGGGACAGCTTGATGACTTTAATGCCGATCCAAACATTGGATCTTTAGACAAGTTAATCGACCGTCTCAATGACGACGAGCGACGGGTGTTGGTTACGGGCTTAAGTGCACAGACTAAAATGCTTCACTTGGAAAATCAGCTTATATTGTCCCACCCAGACGCACAGCCCCTCGCCGAGCTGGTCGAAGGAATCACGGAACTCCTAGATCTTGAACCGTCGATTCGTCTCCAGGTAATGATTGATAGAGAGATTTTTTACAGCCAAATCATTTATGATATTGAGACCAACAGATCGGTCAAAAAACTGCGACTGTTAACAACAGAGTATCTCAATGCGACTGAGGGCTAAGCCCTGTGGCCTGACGGCTTCGGCTCGGCGGGGTCATATGAGTTGCAACAAGTGGTAAAAAATCGTCTGAATGGATGCGGATTAGGCCAGCGGATCGAGTGATAACTAGCTGGAACCGATTGCCGAGGGCGAATCCAGAGGTCACGAGTTTTTCCAAAAGCCTCTGGCCGATGGTAGTCACTTGGTGGGTCTTCCTGTTTTAACTCTGAAGGCTGATC
>JBAXLR010000074.1:0-13574 GCA_037134655.1 bacterium
CGCGGGTTTAAGTCAGCAAGGCTTGTTCCCGAGTGGAAGCCTTTGGCGAGTGGATGGCTGTCGTGCTTGGCTTCCACGCGAACTGGCCCGTTGTGACGAGGAAGGTGAGCCAATGCTTGATGATCGAGGCGATTAGGGGCCTGTGCGGATAGCGGGTTTGAAGAATTTAACCCAGCGTTTGTAAGGTATTCACTAGGAAGGTGTTCAACGCTTATGGAGCCGCCTCCGCGCATAACAACAATGCGTTCCACGAGGTTCTGCAGCTGCCGAATATTACCAGGCCAGGGCTGAGAGCTTAAAATTAAGGCAGCCTCTTGGGTTAACCAGCATTGAGGTTGCTGTGGGTGCATGCGGTTTGAAACTTCGATGAAGTGGTTTAGAAGCAGTGGGATATCTTCCCGGCGCTCTTTCAGAGACGGGAGGGTTACGGGCAAGACATTAATACGGTAGTAGAGATCACTACGGAATGTTCCGTTTACAATCGCCCCTTCTAAATCCACATGGGTCGCAGCGATAACTCGAACGTCGGCGCGGCAAAGCTCCTTACCGCCGACTGGCGTGAAGGTCTTTTCTTGAAGAACGCGTAGTAATTTGGACTGCAGGGATGGAGCCATGTCACCAATCTCGTCCAGGAACAGTGTGCCGCCTTCAGCCCGTGAGAAAACCCCAGGGTGCCGCTGTACCGCGCCTGTGAAGGCCCCTTTTTCGTGGCCGAACAGCTCACTTTCAAGTAGGTTTTCAGGGATGGCACTGCAGTTGATGGCAATAAACGCTTTGTGAGCTCTGCCCGACAGGCGATGAATGGCCCTGGCGATCAGCTCTTTGCCGGTGCCGCTATCACCGTTGATTAACACAGAACTCTCGCTGCGCGAAATTTTAGCAACTGTTTCGAGCACCCTGGACATGGCCAAGCTGCGTCCCACGATCTCGGGAAATGCCTGCTGCCAGTTTTCTGATACGCGTGCCACGGGTACGTCACAAAACAAGTGTGACGAGGGTAGAGGGGCTACCGATTGATCCGTGCGCTTGTCAGAATGGCTCATAGTGAGTCGATTCTCCGTGCGGGTTGTTACGAGGTACAATCACCGATCTTGTTAACAAGGCAGGGCTGTCAGCCTGGCTAACTGAGCTTCTCTTTGAGACCGTTTGGTTCGTGCGAATCAGACAGTGTCAAGCAAAAAATGAATGTCACCAATGTTTTAATCTTAACCTCATGTTTAGTAACGGTGCAAATATTGCCGGCTACTTTTTTTTCCGGCTGAAAACCTTGTCACGACTTAACTTGAGCGAATCGTTGAGATTTGTGCTGCGAGTTTTGTCCTTTGTAATCATAATGGGACGGGCGAAAGCCGGAATCTCAAAAGTTGGTAAAAAGACAAAGGAGGCGTGAAAGCCTTGAGAGTTGCGATTGTTCACGATTGGTTAGTGAGCTGGCGGGGGGGTGAGAAGGTCCTTGAAGCTGTGGCAACTATCTATCCTGACGCGGAGATTTTCACCTTATTTTGTGATTACTCAACCATACCCTTAGCCCTAAGGGAGCGCAAAATACATGTGCACCCTGTCGCAAATCGTCTCAAATTTTTACGAAAAGCGCTGCTTCCACTCATGCCGATCTGGATTGAGGAATTTAATTTTTCTGGTTTTGATTTAGTCGTTAGTACTTCAAGCTGTGTCGCAAAGGGAATCATTGTTGATCCTGAAGCCAAGCATCTTTGTTACATACACTCTCCAATGCGCTACATCTGGGATCAGCGGGAAGAGTACTTAGGTTTTGCGCGTAAAATTCCATTTTTGAACTTTCTGGTAAATTTTTTAAGCACGATCTTACGCATCTGGGATACAACCTCCGCTACTCGTGTTGACTTGTTTGTAGCGAATTCTTCATTCGTAAAAAAGAGAATCAAAAAATATTATGGCCGAGACGCGGTAGTGGTTCCGCCGCCCGTCGATGTTTCACGTTTTTCAGCGATCGATTTGCAGAACGTCGGAGAATACTTTTTAGCTGCTGGTGCTCTGGTCGGTTACAAACGATTCGACCTTGCAATCAAGGCGTGTGAACGTCTGGGACGCCAGCTCGTAATTGCTGGGAATGGTCCTGAGTTGAGCCGACTCAGGCGCTTAGCTGGGCCTAATACCAGGTTTGTTAGTGCATCTGATGAAGAGGCGTGGGTGCAAATTTTTAGCAAAGCGAAAGCTTTTATTTTCCCTGGTGTTGAGGATTTCGGTATTACGGCTATAGAAGCCATGGCTGCTGGAGTGCCGGTTATCGCTCTCAAACGAGGCGGGGCGTTGGACTTTGTCGTGGATCAGCAAACGGGCGTCTTCTTTGACGAAGCTAATGAAGCGTCCCTGTGCGATGCCATCACGCGGTTTGAGGCACTGAATTGGCGCAAGGGAAAAATTAGAGAGTTCTCCATGCAATTCAGTCGCGAAAAATTTATCGCGAGAATACGGGCAGCTTTGGACGGACTCTCGAGTTAAATTGTTTGGTGGTTTGAGGTTGCGTCGTCATGAATCCTAGAAAACAAAATATCCTGACGGTCATAAGAATGACAGTTGACGTCACCATGGTCATGCTAGCCTGGTTATTGGCGTGGTTCTCGCGTTTTTACGCGGGGATTGCAGCTTCGAAAGGTATCCCAGATGCAGGCCTGTATTTTAAACTAGTACCTTTTATAGCAGTAATTTGGTTGGGTGTATTTGCTGCGGCGGGATTTTATCGTCGTAGTAATCGTCACCGCAGTGCAATTTTGGAAGCTATTGATGTCATTCAATCGTGCGCGTTAGCAACGATTGCGTTTATCGCATTTACATACTTTTATGAAGAATATCGGTATTCACGACTGGTCATGGGGCTTTTTGCAGTCATTCATCCTGTGCTGATTATCTTGGGCCGCAGCCTCGTCCGTAAGGCGCTACGGATTTATCGTCGAAGAGCCCCACCGCGGAAGACGCTGATTATCGGCGGCGGTGAATTTATCGAAACAGCCTACCGCATGGCGAACTTGGGGGAAATATCTGCTAACGATGTGGCCGGTGTGGTCATCGTTGGGGATAATGAGCAAGTTGAGCAAGGACAAAAAATTGCCAATCAGCGTGGGATGATTGTCTTTCCAGAACAGACCGACTGGGCGACATTTTTTGTTGAGCATCCGATGCAAACGGTCATTATCGCATTGCCTTATAAAAACTTTGGCTGGATCGAAGTGAATCTCGAGTCGATCGCCAACCAGGTGCCAGATGTGAAATTACTCCCTGACCTCATGAAACTTACGCGCCTTGCGGCTGGCATTGAGTTGATATCGGGTTTGCCGGTGATTAGTGTTCATGATAGCCCGCTGGCTGGGGTCCAGAGTGTGTTTAAACGGGTGATGGATATTTTTGGGGCCTTGCTAGCCATAACTCTTTTTGCCCCAATTATGCTGATAGTCGCGTTGCTTGTGCCCTTGTCGTCACCGGGGCCCGTATTTTATCGTCAAGAGCGGATGGGACTTGATGGTCGCACGTTCAAAATGCTGAAGTTTAGGTCCATGCCGGTTGACGCCGAGAAAAAAACAGGCGCGGTCTTTGCATCAGCTGGTGATAACCGTGCCACCTGGTTAGGCCGATTTCTGAGGCGTACGAGTCTCGACGAACTTCCGCAGTTATTTAATGTGCTTTGGGGCGATATGAGTTTAGTGGGCCCACGACCGGAGCGTCCTGTTTTTGTAAACGACTTTAGAAGAAAGATCCCTGGTTATTTCCTGCGGCATAAGGTCAAAGCTGGCATCACTGGTTGGGCGCAAGTTAATGGTTGGCGCGGTGACACGAGTATCGAAAAGCGCATTGAGTGTGATTTATATTATATCCAAAATTGGTCTTTGTGGTTTGATTTCCGGATTTTATTGCTGACAGTTGTGCGGGGCTTCATTCATAGAAATGCGTATTGATTGAACGAGGGTTTCTTCGTGTAAAGGGGAGGATAAAATGAGTCATGAGTCAAATAATCCAGTCGGGATTTTGGGTTTTGAGTTTGTCGAGTTTGCTGCGCCAGAGCCAGAGGCTTTGAAAAAATTATTTAAAGATCTTGGCTTTTCTCTGACTAAGGCGCATGCAAAACACGCGATCGATTACTACAATCAGGGGGATATTCACTTTCTCGTTAATCGCGAGCCCGGGACTTTTGCGGCGAAATTTAGGGATATACACGGTCCATGTGCCTGTTCGACAGGGTGGCGGGTTGTAGACGCTCAGAAAGCCTTTGAGACGGCAATAGCTCGTGGCGCGAAAGCGGCGCCGCAGTCTGATTATATGCGGCACGGAAAGCCCGTCCCGGCCATTCTGGGTGTTGGTGGTAGCGTTATTTATTTTATCGATGATCACAAAAATCCATCGCGCTACGAGGAACTTGGATTTGCGGCCGCAGCAAAGCCGGAGCTTGTTCCGGGTAAAGGTTTTGCGCTGATGGATCACCTAACCAACAACGTGTTCCAGGGGGAGCTTAATCCCCTGGCTGATTTTTATAAGAGTGTTTTTGGTTTTGAGGAAGTGCGCTATTTCGATATTCGGGGGCAAAAAACCGGATTACTCAGTTACGCTCTTCGGTCGCCGTGCGGTAGTTTTTGTATTCCCATTAATGAAGGGACTGAGTCCAAGAGCCAAATCAATGAATACCTGCGTGAATATAAGGGAGCCGGTATTCAACATATAGCCCTTTTAACTCCCAATATCCTCAAGACCATGGAAGGCATGCACGATGCGGATTTTGACACGCTGGATATTGACGACGAGTACTATAACGAAGTCTTTAATCGCGTGCCGAACGTGACAGAGGATCATTCAAAGATTCGTAACTTCAATCTCTTGGTTGATGGTGATGATAAGGGATATTTAATCCAGATTTTTTCCAAAAACGTTATCGGTCCAATTTTCTTCGAGTTCATCCAACGCAAAAACAACTTGGGCTTTGGTGAGGGTAATTTTAGCGCCCTGTTTAGAGCCATTGAGCGGGACCAGGAACGCAGGGGCGTACTTTGAGTGCTGCGGGCCAAAGCTACCCGGCAGGGCGATCGACGGATTTCAGCGAGGGGGTCTTGGTTGCGAGATCCATCGCTGGGGTCGAGGTTATTTTCGCTCGGGTAGGGGGGCGCGTGGTCTGCTTTCTTGACCAGTGTGCCCATCAGCCCGTAAAACTTAGTGAATTCGGTGAGATTCGGTCCGGAGTGCTCGTCTGTCACGCCCACGGTGGAGGCTTTGATCTGGACAGGGGTGGCAAGGTGCTCTGCGGACCGCCCAAAGAGCCTTTAAAGGCCTTTAAGTGCCATGAGGAAAACGGTGAAGTATCTGTAATTATTGACTAAAGAGAAATTTCTGGAACGCCCTTCTCAGTTCACTCACCATAAAATCTTTAAAAGTTCAATAGAAATATTGACATTTTTAATAAAATGCCTTAAAAACTCTCCATCGGGTCGACCCCCGATTTGCTGATGTGTTGCTACTGTTGACTGTCCTTTTGCTGATGCTGAACTTGTAGTGGAGATTCTATGCGGTCGTTGTTTTTGCCGGTGCTATTCGCATTCTTATTCGTCGCATGTGGTGCGCAGGTCGATAAGTCTGAGGTTAAAACCTACGTTCTCGCCCTTCAAAATAGTGATTCGTCACATACCCCCCTCGTAAAAAAGATGATCGAAGACTACAACGCGGAAGCAGGCTTTCGGGCATTGGAGTTTTCCGACTCGATTGATAACGCTAACTGTCCGGTCATAATTACCAAGGGCCTCGAAAAACGTGATGGTAAGGTCGGCTGGGGGCAATGGTTCTCCACAACCGAACGCGATGGATTGATGGTACCGATTCCCGGTACTCGTTCGACTGAAACGGTGCGCTACAGTTTACAAGTTGAATTTGATGAGGACTTTTTAAAGTCCAACAATAAGAGCGGAACAAATGGTGCTCTTAACGTCGAGATTCGTAAGTTGTTTGCCCACGAGATTGGTCATGGCTTTCAGTTTCAACATGTACCCGAAGAAAATGACATCATGTACTACGATATCTCAGGCGATAAGGATTTCTCAACTTATTGGCCACGTATACGGGGATTCTTTTACCCTGATGAAGCAAAGTAAAATGATTCTCAGAAGTTAATGCCGACACCAACTTTTGCGATCGTTAAATTCATACCAGCAGCGAGCGCGTCGAAGCTGGCTTGTTGTTTTTTCTCGTCGTCCAAATCGACATCCCTTTCCTGAACTGCGGACTTTTTTACGCCGAGCTTAAACAGGGGAAAAGAGATTCCCAAGGCATCTGCAGAGACTATGAGGGATCCAAATTTAGTCTGAGCCCCTACAGCTCCATCCAAAGTGACCGCATTGAGGGACGACGATGTGGGGTATTCCGAGCCAGAAGTGCTAAGGACGTTCCAGGCGCCCGAAGCCATACGAAACCCTACGCCGCCGGCGTAATACCCGATCTTAAAGAGTGGCAAGCGGTAACGAGCGCCAAGATGGATAATGCGAGTCGCTATAAAGCCTTTTTTGCCGCTAGCCATCGTCGCTGTACCCTCAAGAATGCTGCCGTTTGGTCGCACAAGTCCGAACGTCCCACCTATCCCAATTAGGGGTTGGGGCGCTAATCCCGCGTTACCTAATATGTACTTACCTTTTTGGGCGGGTTGCCCTCCAGCCAGAGACCCGCTATCGGATCCAGAGCCCTCACTGGATGAGTCACGAGATTTGCCTTTGCGGGGCGACTTTTTTTTCTTTTTGGAAGATTTTTTGTCAGAGGAACTTTGGGCGTAAAGGGAGCTGTTCAGACGAGGCAGCGGTGCTGAAACCAAAATACCGGCCAAAATCAGCACGACCCAACCGCGTGAGTTTAAAAATCCTAATTTACAGCCACGATCGATTGTTTTGTAATTCAATTTACTTCACCAGTGTCTTTGTTGCGCTTTTAGAGTTGTTCAATTGATTTCGAAAATTACTGCGCAGTTTTACCATTTGGCTTAGGCTATTGCCTTGTTGCCCCTGCAACATAAAACCCTCGGGCGCTTTCATTTTGCCATCAATTACTGTTTCAGAAAAGTCTATACGTGTAGACGGTGCAGCCACGAACTCATCGGGGTCAGCTGAACTGTCAATTTTTACGGCACTTTTTTTGCTGCTTTTACCCGACTTCTCCGCTGCAATGACGGCGTTTTGAGTGCAGACTAGGGTGAAAAAGACGCTTAATCCGATTAAATTGCGTGTGTTCATGGTTAACTCCAAGTTTAGTGGGCCGGGCTTTTGAGCTGTCGTTCAAGGGCTTCGATATCCTGGTCGCTGGCACTTGGGAGGTCCTGATCCGAACCCATTTGGTTTGTTTCTACCTTGAGATTTTTTGATGAAACCTTACCGTCGGATTGTTTTGTCGCTTCAGCCTGGCCTGGCTTGTCCACGCTCGTCTTGATAGCGGCCTGCTTGACTGGATTTTGCTGGGTTTTGCGCGCAGCCAAGTCCTTGGCAAGCGCTTGTAGATCATCGTCAGAGACTTTCTCGCCACTACTCGATTTAAGGGTATTGATCTCCTCGATCATGGCGAAAGCCGCGTCAGTTGCGGTAGATTTCTCGAGGTTGCCCTTAATGAATGCTTTAAGACCTGAGATTGCCTCGTCATACATGGCGAGATTTTTCTTGGAAACAGATGCATTAAACAGAGCTAGCTGATTTGATCTATCTTGCGATAGAAGAGCCTCGTAGGCTTCGACAGCCTTTTCATGTCGGCCTTGGGAGGCTTCAACGATGGCTAAATGCAAACGCGCATCCTGATGGGCGGGCGCAATTTTTAAAACACGCTCGAATTGTGAGCTTGCTTTTTGAAAGAGTCTATTTTTAAGGTAAACGAGGCCAAGGTTCATCCGTGCGGAGATGTCGCCGGAGTTCTGGTTGATCGCTTCTTTCCAAAGTCGCATAGCTCGCGAATAATCTTTTTGTTCATAGGCAATCACGCCCAACATGTTGAGAACGCTTGAATCCTTTGAATCCTCGCCACCGAGTGCCGTTAGGAATATTGTTGCCAACTTATAGTTTTCACGACGGATTGATGCATGCGCTAAAATCCGGCGTGCATCACGATTTTTAAGGTCAACTAGGAGAGCCTTTCTACAGGTGGCTTCTGATTCATCAAGCCGGTTTTGCGCCAATTCGAGCTCGGCTAAGCTCAGTAAAGTTTTGACGTCTCGAGGATTTTCCTTGGCGTTGGCCTCTAGGCGTTCTCGTGCGCCAGTGACTGAGGCGTCCTTTTCAGCCTTTGGCAGGGCGCTAAGGGGATCGCTGCTCGAGCTTAAAATGATCTCTTTTCGGTTCTGGTCGACCACCTTGCCGCCTGTTTTTAAGGTATGGCAGCTAGGTATGACGCTTGCGGCAAACAACAGACTCGCAAGAATTCTGTGATTAGACGTGTGTTGCATGATAATACTCCTCTACATTGTTTGTTCTGGCTAGCTTAATGTGCCAAACTTTCGGTTGCAGATCTAATCGCAATTTTTGAAGTTACATAACCCGGTTGAGCCGTCAACTCTTGCATCTCGGGGTGTTTGTCCGGTGCGAGAGCGGCCATCTTTTGGTAAGTCCGCACCGTCCATTCTGATAATGAATCGACCTCAGAAGATTGCGTAAAGGCAGTCTCATAGAATTTGTAAGACTGTTCCTTTAATGGAAATGCGGAGCGTTCAAGCTGACTCTTTAGCTCGGAAGCTTCCTTTGGGCCGTAATTGCCCGGTGTTGGTACGCTGAATAGTGATTTAGCGAACTCTTCATGTAGTTCACCCAATCGGTAGTAACTCGCAACCGCAAATTCAGCATTGCCAAGGGCAATGATGTCTTCGTAAGCATTAGCCAAACGAACAAGCTTAGCTTGTTTATTTCCAGCCTGGGCCTCGACATCCTTGACTGTCGTAAGCTGTATTTGATGAAACGAACGAACCATTGGTTCCTGTTCAAGGAATAAAAGCCGAGCCACAATCGCTCGCGCAGCCGGCGCGGGCGAAGAGTTTTTACCCCGAAGATATGAAATGATTTTTGTTAGGTCCTTGCGAGCTCCTTCGTTTTTTGGATCAAGCCTGAAACGGAGTTCAATCGATTTAGCTTGTGCAAAAGTACCATCTTCAGAATGCTTCATGTCAGGTCTACTTGCAAAGCTCGAGTAACTGCTGATAGCAGATTTAACGTCGCCTTGCTCCTCAGATGTCTTGGCCGACTCAAGAATAGCGTCCGCAGCTAGCTTGTGGTTTGGGTAGCGCTTGTAAAGTTCATTGAAGGTTGTGATAGCTGCGGCTGAGTTGTTGATGCCCCGCTGCAGAACTGCAGCGTTGTAAAGTGATAAAGCTGCACGTTGATCATTAGGGTATGTGTTGGCTAAAGACTTGTACATATCAGCGGACTTTTGGAACTGTGCGAGTGCTTCAAATGTTTCGGCCATGTTGGCCATCACATCTGGACAGAGCTTTGACTTGGGATATTGGGTCAGGATGGTTTTCTGTGTTGCTAAGGATAGCTCGACCAATCCTGCTTTGAATTGATTTACAGATGCGTTAAACAGTGCTCGGTCCGCATTCCCATCGCTTGGAAATATGCGCTGAAAGTCTATAAAACCCTCGGCCGCTTTTGTGTGATCAGCGGCTTTTTCGTAAGCTAACGCACTATTAAAAAGAGCAGTGCGCAAGCTATTTTCGATGTAGGTTTTGACTGTGGCATCCTGCATTAGAGATTTGTTGTTTTGAAACTTCTTTCCGTAAGCTATGACGCTACGCCAGTCAGTCTTTTCGTTAAAATAGCCAATCATAATACGAGAGGCAGCTTGACCCTGCTTGGAGTTGCTGTGGTTTAATGCGAGTGCGTCAAAGCGTTTCAGAGCCTCCGTGTAGTGGCCATAGTCGAAGTAGATTTGGGCCGCTGTATAGCGCATCGGTATGCCGTTGGTCTCCTTTGGCAGTAGGGAGATGTAAAAATCAATGGAATCTGCATAGAGCTTCTTTATCTTTGGCAAGTCAATTGGGCTGGTAGCCTGGCCTGGAGGTGGAACTGGCGGGAATTTCTCAGACTGGACCCAAAGTGACATGGCATCCACGGCGTTAAATGCTGCGTCTTTAAGATATTTGCCGTCTTTCGGCTTTTGTTTGGCAACGACGACAAAATTAGCAGATGCCTGTGCGTACTTTTTCTGATCAAGTTGAATATCTGCTAAGTAGTAGCGGAGTTCATAGGCGGGTTCTGCTTTCTCGAAACTTTCAAGGTAAGTTGTATAAATTTCCGCAGCTAGGCCCTCAAGATTTTTGTCTTTGATTTTTTGGCCGCGGCTGTGAAACAAGGTCCCGTAGCGGTGCATGGTTCGCTCGGTAACCGATTTCGCATCTGCAAGCACTTTGGGTTCTGCAGCATTTTTTGAGATCCAGCTGCTATCTTTTACAAAAATCGATTGCATTGACCGGATGGTTTTCACGACATCAGGAAAGCGGTTACTTAGATCATAGAGCGAAACCATGGCCTTGTAGATTTGAGGGTTATTTTTTCTTGTGGGAGACTCTTCAACAAGACGGCTGTATGTTTCTATAGCTTTCCCTGTTTTTCCGGCTTCAGCGTACATACCGCCGAGGCGTTCCAGCATGGCATAAAATCTATCGGTTTCGCCAATGCCTTTAAAATAGGCCCATGCCCTGTCCGTGTCCTCTAACTCGGCAAACACCATAACAAGGTCTCTTAATGCTTCGTCCCTTAGATTGAAGTTAGAAGCTTTTTGTTTGTCAGATAGCTTCACAACGAGTTGAAATGCTGCGAGAGATTTCTCAAGGTTTTCGCCAGTTTTCTTCTCGTTGACGCCCTGACTATTATAAAAACACCAGCCGAGTTTATAAACGGCGTAAGGATAGGCGCGGTGTGTTTTGAAATTCATGACATTTTGGTAGGCGGTAGTCGCCTCTTTGATTCGATGCTTGTCGAAGTGCAGCTCGCCTAAGGCTAGCCAAGCGTCCGGTATCAGTTTTGACTTTGGGTGATTCTTGATCATTTGGGCGTAATATTGTGCTGCATTGTCGTCATCGAGACGGCTCAACGTCCGAGCAAGCGAATAAATGGTCGCATCACTGCGCGGATGTTTGGGGTATTTTGTGGCAATTTTTCGGAATGTTTGCGCAGCTTGATAAAGACTGTTTTCAGACCGGCTATAGCTTGCTTGTGGTGGGTTTTTTGACCGTTTTGCCTCAGGTTGAAGCGCCCAAGCGTCATGGGCTTTTATGTAGTCGGCTATTTCAAGATCGCGAAGGTAATCTGCGCGTTCAACGTACAGTTCGCCCAAGCGAAGGGTGAGTTCATACTCATTTTTCGCATTTTTCTTGTCCGAGAGAAGTGCGTTTATGCTGGTGATCGTTTTTAGCCTTAGTCCATCGGCCTGCTTGGCGTCTTCGGCAGAGACATTTTTTCGAAATGTTGCGAAATAGTCGACGCCGTCCTCTTTCGACGGAGCAGCCGCTTTGCCAGTGTTTTTTCCAATGGCGCGAGCCGTGCTGCCTGCCTCCGCTTGCGGCGCTGTAATCCAGATGAGGCTACAGATGAGAAGCCCGTCAATGATTGATCGATTCGTGGTCTTTCCTCTAAACATGTTGGACTCCTAAAAATTCGATGTATCAAAAATTACTTCCCGACAACGCACATGGGTTCTACGCGCATGATGTGAAATCCTAGTTCGTCGGCCCAATATTCCTGTTTGTTGTCAGAGGCCCAGGTTTGAGTTTTTCGGCCCCAACTTCGGATGTTGTCATTGCCTGATAATGTGGCAAGTTTTCCGGAGCTATGAAGTTCTTTGCCAAGGAGTTGGTCTTTCTTGCTCATGAGAAGCTCTACATAAAGAAACTGACCTTGTTCATACAATCGCTCATATTCTGATTTCAGCGATTTCAACTCGCTGTACAAGGCTAGGCCAATATCTTCTTTTAGGATTGTAGTCCACTTTTGCAGGTAACGGCGAGGACCTTCCAGTCTTTCATTTGATCCAAATATCCCATCACGATCTAGTTTTTGTGACTCAGCCACAATCGAGGCGTATTGGTCCCTGACAAACATTAGATTGTCCTGTTCAATGGCCATATTTAGAAGTTGGCGTGGCATTCCCAGCCCAGCCGAGGAGACGCCTGTGACGGTGTCTTCGAACAATCTGTAGTAGGAGTTAGGATCAGTGATTCCCTTAGCGAGATGTTTATTCAGATCGTCGATGGCCTTTTGATGATTAGAAGCGAATTCTGCGAGTTCTTGGCGTGAATCGTCATAGCGGCACATCCAATAATAAATGATTGATGTAAGCATTGTTGCTTCAGGATTAAAAGTTTCTTTGAAAAATGGGCTTCTCACGGCGTAAAGGGTTCCTAGCGCGTGTTTCGGGAAGCCAGCCATAAATAGGGCCCAACTTTGCTCAAAAAGTGCGTCGTAAAACTGATTTCCATCCCTGCGGACCATGCGGTAATGCTTGATGGCTTCTGGAAATTTCTTATCTTCGTACAATATGCGTCCAAGAGCCATATTTGCATGATCTTGAATGGCATAGAACTCTTCTGAGGTGATTTTATTTTGCTCAGAGAGGGTGGACTTAGTGATCGTCCGCAGGGCAGTTGCAGCGGTGCTGCGGTCATTGCCATCCATTAAGATCATGGCTTCCTGAAATTTCGCCGGTAAAAAGTATCGATCTCCGGGGTTGAGCTGACGATAAGAGGTCAGTGCTAGCTGGAGATTTTTTTGTTTCAATTGCGTATTGCCAAGAAAGTAGTTCCATTCAGACCCGAACATCGGCGGCATCTTTCCGCTTAATTTTGTGTTAGCAGCAACTAGATCAACTAGGTTTTGGATAGGTTGTTTGCGTGATACGTCGCGCAAGATTTGCCAGCTACGCTTAAATTCATCATCTAACGGATCTTGAGCCTCAATTAAGGACTGGGATGCGTAGATGCTGGCCAGGATTGGTCGCTTTGCTTTTATTAAGAGCGTCGCTTGAACCTGGAGGATGTTGGATCTTTGCGTTGCCGTTAGCTTAGATAGATCATCATTCAGCTTACTTAGAGCAGTCCACATGTCTTCATCATTGATTTGCCCTTTGCGATATCCTTTTCGCAGATCTTGGAACTTTGCCCATGCTTTTAATTCAGCCCCATTATTTTTTCGCGATTGGGCCTGAATTTCATCACCCGCAACAGCGCGAGCTGGGGCAGTAGCTGGTAAATTAATTTCGACCGGTTTCACAAGCGGGACAGGTCGACGCTTTTGCTCTTTTGCCATTGCACCGGAACTGCTAAATGCGAAGGCCGCTACCATCAGGAATAATTGACGTGTGGTGATTTTTACTAGCATTGGTTTCCTCCAGGTATAAAACGAGCGGTGCATTTTCTGTATTTTAGAGAAACAGGTAGCTAACACTTAGGTCGGTTGACCAGGCATTTTTTCGGGATTCGAGTCCAGCGCGCGTTTCAGTGTAAGACCAGTTCCTAAATTCCCGTCGCAAGAACCCGCGCTCACCCCAGTAGAATCGTTGACCTGCTCCTGCCGCAATTGCGGTCTTAAGTCCCTGTTGAACTCTTGCCC
>JBAXLR010000075.1:0-13261 GCA_037134655.1 bacterium
CCCAACGCCCCAATTGTCACGGGCACAACGCCGACCGCTAACACGACACCGACATGGTCTTGGTCAAGTGGCGGAAACGGCGGCAACGGCACATACCGCTACAAGCTTAACGATACTAATCTCTCCACGGGAGCTACGGAGACCACCGGCACGTCCTTCAACCCTGGCACGGCACTTTCCGAGGCCACACACACAGTATATGTCCAAGAACGTGATACCGCAGGTAACTGGTCCACATCTGGCGGTTTTGCGATTCAAGTCGTCACACCTCCAGCTGCACCGACTCTGTCGACTCCCACTCGTAACGTCACTTCTCTTGGCCTTTCGTGGGCGAGTGTCGCAGGAGCCACATCTTATAATCTTTATTGGGCGACAACAGCTGGTGTAACGATAGCATCAACTAAAATTTCAGATGCGGTGTCAGCTCATACGCACTCATCACTTAGCGGAGGGGTGCCATACTACTACAAATTAGCTGCCGTCAAGAATGGCGTGGAAGGGGCTCTGTCTAATGAGGTAAGCGGCATGCCGTTTGTTGGCCAGGCTGTAGCTCCCGTCATGTCGCCAGCAGCGGGAACCTATGCATCGACGCAAACGGTCACATTGACTTCAAGTACAAGTGGTGCGGCGATTTATTACAGATTAGACGGAGTAGCTGCATCATGTTCGTCAGGGACGCCTTACACTGGGTCAATCACTGTGACGTCCACAACCACAATTAGCTCAATTGCGTGTGCAGGGAATCATCAAGACTCGACTCTAAGTTCTGGGACATTCACGATTGAGACTATAACCGCTGATAACGGCTACGGAAGATTTTTCGGCTGGGGGTTTAATAGTGATGGTCGATTAGGAAATGGAACAACAAGCGCCATCACAAGCCCCTCACAAATTGGCTCTGATAGTGATTGGACTGCTCTAGTCCATTCTATGTATCATTCAGCTGGTATTAGATTGGGCAAGCTCTATACATGGGGCAGAAACGTGGAGGGCCAACTTGGAAACGGAACAACAACGAATTCCCTAAGCCCTGTCGAGATCCTCCCACCATCAGTCCTGCCTAACATTGACAATCGTTGGACACATGTGAGCGTAGGCTGGTATCACACGGTGGCAATTCGTGGTGGTAAGCTTTACGCTTGGGGTGAGAACGTCTGCGGCCAACTAGGTGATGGCACGACCACTAGGAGGAATATACCAGTCCAAATTGGCACAGATACTGATTGGACTCATGTTAGCGCTGGCGGTCACGTAACGGTCGGTATTAGGGGTGGGAAATTATACGGTTGGGGAGACACGACCAACGGTGTAATCGGAAATAACGCCACGGCTGCGAATTGTATTTTGTACGATGAGACGGTGCCCATTCATCGTTCGCCTACTCAAATCGGTATTGACAGTGATTGGACGCATGTTAGCACGAGTGGAACTCACACGTTAGGCATTCGTAATAATGGTAGACTCTATGCGCTCGGCTATAATGAGTATGGCAAGCTCGGTGACGGAACCTCAGTCAACAAAAATACACTAACACAAATTGGCACAGCAAGTGACTGGACATCGGTTAGCACCGGTCGAATACATACCGTTGGCCTCCGGTCTGGGATGATTTTTGCATGGGGTAGCAATTGGAATGGACAGTTGGGCACGGGTGGTTCTACAAATTCGGCGGGTGCATTTGTCACGACCCCTCAACAAATAGGGGCTGAAAATACTTGGTCAACCGTCAGTGCTGCCGATGACCACACGATGGCGATAAGAGGAGGATCCCTTTACGGGTGGGGAGCAAATCACAATCGGCAGCTTGGTGATGGCACGACGACACAGCGAAATACTCCGACTTTGATTGGAACTTCTACAGACTGGATATATATCTGGGCAGGCGGATCCGTTTCGCTTGGCATTCAAAAGCCAGCCGCGGGTTTTATCGCGAGCTGTGCCGGAGACTGCTACATGGAAGGCTCTGCCCCAGGCTACGCGCAAAGTCTTCCTGTTGGAACCGAGAGGCTAGGTCCTGCAGGTGTAACCATGAGTTTGCAGCATGCAAACGGATCGAGTGGGTTTAAGATTTGGAAGGAAAAAAGCGGCAGCCGAATTCTAAATGCCGCAGGAATCACGTCAAATGGCTGGCAGCAAGGATTGACGAGAGCTGGTACAAGTTTCTCCAGCACAGACTTTACAATAGGTGCAAATATTGCCGGAAGGGTGTGTCCGACAAATGTATTCATAAACTACTCTATTATGACGGCCGCGAATAGATGTCTCTACTATGACGCTGGTAATAGCATGCAGGCCCTAGATGGTGCGGGAACGGCAGGCGTCGAGGCAACCGACTGGCTTCAAAACTGGAATCGCTCGGCAACGGGCAGAGGCACTGGATCATCCTACTATGAGGGCAATATTAAAACCTGTGCTGATAAAGATATGCGATTACCAACACTTTATGAGACGAGCGCGGACCCATCAGCAAGTACAAATTTACCAACGTCGGATGGTATTAGTCCGGCCTGGAGTGTATCAACGGGTGTTCCTCATTTTGATGCCTCTGGCAGTTGGACAGCTTCAGGTAACCTAGGGGACTCTACAAGATATTTCCGGTGGCGAGGAACAAGCATACTTTTTGATAACTTTGGTGTTTATTCGAATACGGACCGGACGGTGCGCTGTGTGCTTCCCAACAGCTCCAATCTTCCTGCTCCGACAATCACTGCGGTTTCACCAGATTTTGTTGCAGCGACTCCGGGTGCGGTCGTCACGATAACTGGCACTGGGTTTGTATTGGGTGCGACGGTATCAATTGGCAGTATCCCAGCGACGAGCGTTACATTTGTGTCGTCTACCTCTATGCAAGTGACTATTCCGGCAGGAGCTTCGGGTGCACGAAGTCTCGTGGTCACCAATACGGACGGGCAAAACGCGACGATCGATTTTACAGTCATTGGTTCTCTGGATTTTGCTGATACGACCAACGGCGCTACTTTACCAGGAACCACACCCGGCGGCGCCCCAGTTGCCGGAATCTACTTTGGTCCGAGCGCTTATTCTCTCTCGATGGCCGCCGGTGGCAGTTATACCGCGGTGAGTGCGATCTTCTCTGGAAGTTCGGAGTTGAACACCACTAATCGCCCTAACAAAGGAGCAAGTAGCGGCAGCACTTGGAATACTAGTGCGGACGGGTCATATATGGTTATTGATTTGGGGCAAAACAGAACCTTTAGTAAGGTGTTCTATTACCAGATGTTTAGTGATGGAAAAACGACGCATGCGTCCATGGATGTTTCCTCAACTTTGCGCTCTTATGCTGACGGCGGCTGGACATCGGTACACCCAGAAGCTAAGTTGGCCAATGGGAATAATAACGTCATGTCAAGCCGCGCGGACATGGCTGTAAGTTTTGCTCCTGTCACTGGGCGCTATATCCGTCTAAAACTTCGCAATGACGGATCTTATAGCCAATCAGGGTACACGGAGTTGTTCAAAGTGAAGATTTTCCAATGATTTTTTAGAAAGCAGGACGCCCGAGCAAGTGGGACACCCGACTGATTGAGTATTGATTAATCAGTCGGGTGTTGCAATTCCTAAGAATTTTTTGATGGTTGGCGCATCCAACGTCCGAGTAAGGGTTTGCTGGCTTACAAAAATTGATTGCTCAATCAATACTCAATCAGTCGGGTGTCCCCAATTGGGTTTACATGGACCTGCGGTACTTGCCGCCCACCTTGTAGAGCAACTCTGAGATCTCTCCGAGGCTAGCGTGTCTCACGGTGTGCATAAGCTCTGCGAAAATATTGCGATTTTCCAAAACAGCCTGCCCAAGATTTTTGAGAGCTTGCTCACGTGTGTTTGTATTGCGTTGTTTGAATTCATCAAGCCGGGTTAGTTGATCATCTTTTTCGTCGTAATTTGCCCGCGCGAGTTCAATCTCTGGTCTTACGTACTCGCCAGAAAGCACTTTGGGGTTCAGGTAGGTGTTGACGCCGATAATGGGAAGCTCACCCGTGTGCTTAAGATGCTCGTAGTAAAGGCTCTCTTCCTGAATTTTACTGCGTTGGTACTGAGTTTCCATGGCGCCAAGAACACCGCCACGAGATGATAGGCGATCAAATTCCTGGAGAACCGCATCTTCCACGGCGTCCGTCAGCATTTCCATAAAGTAGCTGCCCTGGTTGATGTTCTCACATCTATTGAGACCATACTCACGGTTAATGATCATTTGGATGGCCATGGCGCGACGTACACTATCTTCAGTTGGGGTTGTGATCGCCTCGTCGTAGGCATTCGTGTGCAAGGAATTACAGTTGTCGTAGAGAGCAATCAGAGCCTGCAGAGTTGTTCGAATATCATTAAAGTCAATCTCCATGGCATGGAGCGACCGGCCAGAGGTTTGGATGTGGTATTTCAGCATCTGGCTACGCTCTGACGCCTTGTAGAGATCTCGCATGGCAACGGCCCAAATTCGCCTTGCGACGCGGCCAATGACTCCGTACTCGGCATCCACGCCGTTTGAGAAGAAGAAGCTTAGGTTTGGCGCAAAGTCGTCGATTTTCATGCCGCGCGCCAAATAATACTCCACGTAGGTAAACCCGTTTGCCAAGGTGAATGCCAGCTGACTGATGGGGTTCGCGCCGGCCTCTGCAATGTGGTAGCCGGAGATGGAGACTGAATAGTAGTTTCGAACTGATTTTTCGATGAAGTATTCTTGGATGTCTCCCATGAGTTTGAGGGCAAATTCAGTCGAGAAGATGCAGGTGTTTTGCGCCTGGTCTTCTTTGAGGATGTCTGCCTGCACGGTGCCACGAACGGTCTGTAATGTCTTATCGTAAATCTGCTTGTGTTCATCAGGGGACGGCGCTCGACCTTTTTGCTTTGTGAAGAGCTCTACTTGCTGATCGACTGCTGTGTTTAGGAACATGGCCAGAATAATCGGCGCGGGGCCGTTGATGGTCATGGATACCGATGTCGTCGGCGAGCAAAGATCAAAGCCCTTATAGAGATCTTTCATGTCATCAATAGTGGCGATGGACACTCCAGATTCGCCGATTTTACCGTAAATATCTGGCCTGCGATCTGGTTCTGCTCCGTAAAGAGTTACGGAGTCAAAGGCGGTTGAGAGGCGCTTGGCGTCGTCGTTGCGCGAAAGGTAGTGAAAGCGATTATTGGTCCTATTGGGTCCGCCTTCACCGGCAAATTGCCGTTTGGGATCTTCGCCAGTTCTTCTGAATGGATAAACTCCGGCTGTGTAAGGGAAGCTACCGGGGATATTTTCTCTTAGTACATAGTCAGCGATTTCAGCTCTGCTTTGTAGTCGCGGGAGTGCCACTTTTGGCAAGGTCAGTTGCGACAGAGTGGTAAATGACGATTCTACTTTCACGTCTTTGCCGCGGACCTGATAGGTGAAGTCTTTGCTATTATAGTTTTTTTGTAGCTCCGGCCACTGCTCCAGTGCCTCTCTCACCATGGCTGGGACCTGTTTCCATAGGCTGTGAGCCTCAGTCTCCAAGGTTTTTGCAATGTCAGGTTTTCCAGTTTCTCTCAGATATTTAGCTGAGCGTTCAAGTCCGTCAGCTTTTCGGATCATCTCCACGATGGTCGCGCGGTCTTCATGATAGGCGCGCACTGTGCGGGAGATGTCTGAAAGATAGTTAATCTTCTCGCCAGGAATTAATGAACCACGATGAGTTGATTCAAATGAATATTTTCGTTTTTCTGACGGTTTAAATCGGGTTTCTCCCAGTTTTTCGTTAAGTTTTGCGCATAGAGCTTTATAGAGCCCGTTTGTACCATCGTCGTTGAAGCGGCTGGCGATGGTGCCGTAGACCGGGTAGGCGGATTCTTCCACGCGCTGACCTTTAAAACGTGTTCGCCGCAGCTGGGTTCTTACGTCGCGCAATGCATCAGGTGCTTGTCTTCGTTCAAATTTATTAATGGCGATCAGATCGGCGAAGTCCAGCATGTCGATTTTTTCAAGCTGTGTCTGGGCGCCAAACTCACAGGTCATGACATAGAGGCTGACGTCACTGACGTCAAGAATTCCAGTATCCCCTTGGCCGATACCTGAAGTCTCTACGATCAGAAAGTCAAAATCTCTGGACTTGAGTAGGTTAATGGCTTCTTTAGTGGCGTTAGCGATCTCTTTGCCGCTAGAGCGGGTGGCAAAACTGCGTAGGAACACTCGGGAGTCACTGGCGCTGTTAATACGGATGCGGTCTCCAAGCAGGGCGCCACCAGTAGCTTTTTTACTCGGGTCTATACAGATGAGGCCAATTTTAACTTCAGGATGATCCCATAGAAATCGATTGATCAGCTCATCTGTAATGGAGCTTTTTCCAGCTCCACCGGTTCCTGTGATACCAAGGACGGGGAGTTTTGATTTGCTTTTGCCGCTTGCGGGAAGTGACTTGGCAATTGCGCTTGCGTCCAGCGACCCATTTTCCATAAGCGTCAGGGCACGGCTTAGTTTGACCCATTCGTTAGACGAGCTGTCGCGGTTATTCCACGACGATAGGGGAACGTCGGTTTCTCTGATCATGTGACCAATGATGCCATCAAGACCCAGTTTCGCGCCGTCTTCGGGGCTATAGATTTTTGTAATACCGGCTCGGTGTAGCTCGTCCATTTCTTTGACGGTGATAACGCCGCCGCCGCCGCCAAATATTTTTATATCCTTGGCACCTGCTTCATCGAGAAGCTGCCGAATGTATTTGAAGAACTCCATGTGGCCGCCCTGGTAACTTGAGATGGCGATGCCTTGGACGTCTTCCTGTAAAGCGGCATCCACTACCTCTTTTGCAGACCGGTTGTGTCCCAGGTGAATGACCTCAGCCCCTCTGGCTTGAAGTAGGCGGCGCATAATGTTGATAGACTCATCATGACCGTCAAATAGGGCCGTCGCGGTGACGAACCTGATCTTGTTTTTCGGTTTGTAGTTTTGCAGTTCTTTGGCTTCTGGAGTCACGATGATGCTGCCGCGATTTTCGGGTGTGGACATGGTGTTTTTCTCAATCCCTTTAGTTACTTGTGGACCCGGTACCATATCAAACCTTAAAATTGGCGTCACGAGGACAAATCATCTGTATTTTCAGTCCCTTATGTGTTTAGTATGGGCATTAATGAATCTAGCCTGCCGGCAATTGAAATTGCGCGGAGGCCTAAATTGATTGCTGGGATATGAACAAAAAATTTTTAGACCTAAAATTTAATCAAGACTTCGTGGATAGCATGCCTGGTGATCCGTTGATGGAAAATAAGCGGCGCGAAGTTTTAAATGCTTGTTACTCATTTGTGAAGCCGACTGCAGTGAGTTCGCCCCGTTTAGTTGCTTGGTCAAAGGCATTGTCTGAAGCACTAGGGATCACGGAACCAGAGGATCAAGATCACGAAAAAATGGCTCAAGTTTTGGCTGGTAACTTTTTGCTTTCCGGTATGCGCCCTTACTCTGCCTGTTACGGCGGGCATCAATTCGGTCATTGGGCGGGTCAGCTAGGTGACGGTAGGGCCATCACGCTCGGAGAGTTTCGCGATCGCGCTGGAAAATCCTGGGAGCTACAGCTTAAAGGTGCGGGTCCAACGCCGTATTCAAGAGGAGCAGATGGGCGCGCGGTGTTACGATCATCCCTTAGGGAATTTCTTTGCAGCGAAGTTATGCATGGGCTAGGCATCCCAACCACGCGGGCACTCTCCCTCGTCACCACTGGCGAAGATGTGGTGCGTGACATGTTTTACGATGGCCGTCCGGCGGCGGAGCCTGGGGCGATCACGTCGAGGGTGGCGCCAACATTTTTGCGATTTGGAAACTTCCAGATTCTCAGTGCGAGAGGCGAATACGAAAATTTAAAAAAACTCGCGGATTTTTCAATCTCTCGTCATTTCCCCGAGTTCGCGAGTCAAAATACTTTTAGCTATGATCTTTGGTTTGCTGAGATTTGTCGCCGCACCGCTCAGTTAATGGTTGATTGGCAGCGAGTGGGTTTTGTTCATGGGGTTATGAACACCGACAATATGTCGATTTTAGGCCTCACCATTGATTATGGCCCTTACGGCTGGCTTGAGGGGTTTGACCCACACTGGACACCAAACACTACTGACGCAACCGGCAGGCGTTATTGCTACGGGCGTCAACCGCAGATCGCCTACTGGAACTTGCAACGTTTTGCTGAGTCTTTATTGCCTCTCTTTGGGACATCGGAGGGTGTCTCTTTTATTGAAAAAGGTCTGGAACAATATGTCTCGACATTTAATCGCGGGTATTTCGACGCATTCGCAAATAAGCTTGGTCTTAAGAAGTGTAAAGACCAGCATGACGAAACCCTAATTACGGATCTGCTAGAATTGTTGAGCGACGTTGAGACCGATATGACTATTTTCTTCAGGCAACTTGCTAACATCGATCTTTCCACAATTGGCCCTCAAACGACTTGGAGTGATTTGAGCGCCGTTTATGGAGCTTTTTATAATCTGTCGGCGGTGCCACCATCGCATCAACACCAACTTCTTGATTGGATGAGGCGTTATGAGCGCAGGTTTACTGACGAGGGGAGTGATTCCCTGGAAAGATCTCGACTCATGAATCAGGTGAATCCCAAGTTTGTATTTAGAAATTACCTCGCTCAAGAAGCGATTGACGATCTAGCGACTGGATCAGCCGCGAAAATTGAACGAATTCTTGAAAGATCAAAAGCGCCATACCTGGATCAAACAGGTGATGACAAACTTTGTGGTCCTCGCCCTGAGTGGGCGAGGTTTAAGCCAGGTTGCTCGGCTCTGTCCTGCAGTTCTTAAGTTAAGTCACGGTCTAATCATCGGCTGTTACGTACTGGTAGGATGCGCGGATACTATTGTGCGGAACATTCTGATAAAAGAGACTTTTCCAGCAGCCCAGAAAACATCTATTCATAATGCACCGCCAGGTTTGGTTCCACCAAGATTGGCGGCGCAATATTGATTGATTTTTGGGAATAACCGTCTTGAGTTCAACTATTAATTTTTATCAAGCTTAACTAGCGCAACAACAAGTATTTTTAGAGTGAGCTGGTGAGGAATTGAAAATATCGTGATAACATATGTGGTACTAATTTCAGTAGGCGCATACCTATGAACACTCTAAAAAATTACGATTTAATTGTTATTGGAAGCGGACCCGCGGGCGAGAAAGCTGCGGTCAAAGCAGCATACTTTGGTAAGAAAGTGGCGGTTGTTGAGGCCATGCCAGAAGTGGGTGGGGCAGGGGTTAATACCGGCACTCTGCCGTCCAAGACGTTGAAAGAATCTGCACTTTTTTTCAGTGGTAGGTATGAGCGTGGTGTCCACGGTGTCGAAAAAAAACTAGAGCAGAAAACAACGATTGAAGACTTTTTTTATAGAAAGAAAGTTGTTCAGACGACGGTTGAATCGGAAGTTCGCCGAAATTTTGCAGTTCATCATGTGGACGTGATCCACGGTCGTGCCTCATTTCGTGACTCTCACGTGGTCGAAATCAACACGCCACAAGGAGTTACTGCAGTCCGCGGCGAGTACATTTTAATCGCGACAGGAAGTTATCCGTTTCATCCTCCCGGGATACCGTTTGACGGGGAATTGGTTCATGACTCCGATACGATTTTACAAATCAAACGAATACCCAAAACTCTTGCCATTGTGGGAGCGGGGGTGATTGGCTGTGAGTACGCAACGATATTTGCCACCATGGGCACAAAAGTTTCTCTGATCAATGACCGCGATAAAGTTATGCCATTTCTTGACAACGAGATCTCCTTGGAGCTTGTTGAACAGATGCGTAAGAGCGGGGTCGAGATTATATTTAATGTTGGTTTGAAGTCTGTGAACAGAGGCAAAGATTCTGTTGATATAAACCTAGACAATGGCTCGACTATCAAAGCTGAGATGTTTTTATTTGCGGCGGGACGCAGTGGGTCGACCGCTGGACTAAACTGTGAAGCCGCTGGAGTCAAACTTGGTAAGCGTGAAGTAGTGGAGGTTGATCGAAGTTATCGATCGTCCATTCCAAATATTTTTGCCGTTGGGGATGTGATTGGGTTTCCCGCGCTTGCAGCGACTAGTATGGATCAGGGTCGTGTGGCAGTGTCCCATATGTTTGGCTTAAATGATTTGACGTCTGTGACCAAAGACTTTCCATACGGTATTTATACGGTGCCAGAGGTTTCAATGGTTGGGATGACGGAGCAAGATGCCACATCCAAGAATTTCGATGTTTGTGTTGGCAAAGCCAATTACTCTGATATGCACCGGGGCCGAATTATGGGGGTCACAGAAGGTTTTCTCAAAATAGTTTTTGAGAGAAGTTCTTTGCGTATATTGGGTGTTCATATTATCGGCCCTTTAGCCACTGAAATCATTCACTATGGCTTATTATTGGTCCAGGAGAAGAAAGATCTGAACGCGATTCTGGCGCAGGTATTCAATTATCCAACTCTGCATGATCTATATAAATACGCAGCCTTTGACGGCCTCGGCAATAAGTCAGGCCACAAAGTTAAGCGGTGATCTATTTCTTTCTTTTTAACATCTGAAGCGCTTGACGTGGAGTTTTCCCGATTCTGGTCAGGCCGATAGCGCCAAAAATTGTTATGATGACGAATGTGGCGATTGAGAGGCGCACAAGTGCATCGATTTTTTTGGCGAGAATCGTGGTGTCCTGTCCAAGAATCAGCGTGCTTAGGCTCCAACTATTTAGGAGTGGAGAATATGAACGATAGATTAGCAGCACCAGCACAGATCCAATTGCCAGCAAAAATACGGATTTTAGGATCTCAAGCCAATTGACTTGAACTTTATCCACAGACATCCCGGCTATTAATAATAGAGAATTCAATGTCAAGGTCACAGATGCGGTGATCGCGAGTCCTTGATGGCCAAATTTTTTTACAAAAAGCGCATTAGCCACATAGTTTGCGAGAATACTGAAAATACTAACCGCCATCGGAAATTTGGTGCGTCCAGTGGCATAGTAGTAGCTATTCATGACTTTCAAAATTCCGTAGCCCAGAAGCCCATAACTATAGGCTTCGATGGCAATAGCGGTGGCATTGGTGTCTCTTTCTCCAAACTGTCCCGCCTCATAGAGAACCCTGGTTAAATCTTGTGAACCGATGACCAATGCCAATGTGCAGGGAATCATGAGCCAGGCTACAAGATCCATAGCATTAATAATTTCGCGGCTAGCTTTTACGTCAACTTTGCCATGGGCTTCGGTGATGGATTTTGTAAGAGTAGGTAGGATAGCTGCTCCCACGGCGACTCCAAACATACCAATGGGAAGTTGAACCAAACGAAAAGCAAAATAGAGCCATGTCACAGCACCAGTCTCAAGGCTGGTGGCGAAGTTAGTATTGACGATGACGTTGATTTGCCCAGCGCTTGCAGCGATCACCATGGGCCCCATGAGAATGAGGATTTTACGGATATCTTTTGACCACGGGAGTTGACGCGGGATCAGTCGGTGATTTTTAAGGAGTGGCTGCCAAATCCCCCAAGCCTGAATAGCGGACTGAGCGGCTCCGCCCAAAAGTGTTCCTACCGCTAAGCCAAGAATTCCGGCGTCTCCGAATTTATCCGCAAACTCACCTGGTAAATGATCGCGAAGTAATGGCGCTAACCAAATGGCGCCGATAATACTAAAAAGGTTAAATAAGATGGGTGCCACTCCGGCCAGGAAAAAACCCCCTCGTTGGTAGAGGGCGCCTTGCACCACCGCTCCAATAGCCGCAAATCCGATAAAAGGAAACATGAGCTGGGTCAATGCGACGGTGATCCCATTAAATTTGGGGTCGTGACTATCGAGCAAGGTCATAAGTGCTACAAGATCATCGGCAAAAAAAATACCAAATGCGCACACTGCGATAGTCACCATAACCACAAATTGCAGTGTTTGAATCAGCAGGCGATTGGCAGCTTCTTTGTCCTCCACGCAGAGGCCAGAGTAAACTTTTGTGAAACTAGAACCTAGCGCACCCTCGGCAAGGAGTTCTCGCAATAAATTTGGAATCCGAAAGGCGACGACAAATGCGTCCATGAAAATACTGGCGCCGAAAACGGCGCCGATGACGGACTCACGAGCGACGCCACTGAAACGGCTGATAAGAGTTCCAATCGCGAACAACAAACTGGATCGAGCTACAGACATGTATCCATTGTAGCCTTGATTGGGAGCAAGCTAAAGAGCTGACCTGGCAATAAGTTCTAAAAATGGGTTTGTGAACCGATTATAACTTGCCGCATATTCAGGTGAAAAGTTTTCGGTCCACTAAGGATTGGGTCATCAGTTACAGGAAGACCGTACACCGAGTAGCTGTCAGTGCTATCCAGTTTTACAGTGGATCGCTCATTTTGGTAGGCTAGAATCAAATCTGTATGCTTGGCCGTTGACCAGGTGAGGCTTGAGCCAAATTCATTAACCGTGGTCGTAGTGCCAGTCAAAGCTCCTGACCCATCGGAACCACTGCCTTGCAGCAGACCAAACTTGGTCCACGGGGCATAACTGTAAAAGACACTCATGGCAATATTCTCTCGAATCTTCGCGACAACTTTGGTCCTTAAATGAATGGAGTCGATGTAGTGCCCTGAATCGACATTCAGGAACATGGTTCTGCGAGCTTCAGCCGATGGTTCAATGGCCAACGAAGGTAACCCTGTTCCTAGGGAGCTGCCTAGATTCAAGCTTAGGCGAGAATAAGATGCAGGGGTGGGGATCCCTGTACCAGGAGCCGTGGCGACTCGTAACCAATGACCTGTTAATGATAATGGATAGGCGTATTTCTTTAATCGCCAATTCAAATTTAGGCCAATAGATGACCCGCGATTATTTCGCACGTCATCTTGAAACCGAGAACCATCGACGCGGCTGTCCGCGTTCTCCATGATTGGCATGGAAAGAATTGAATAGTCGCCCGCGCCTAAGAAAAATCCTAAGCCTAATTCGGAATCACCATGCGGCAATTGTGCTCGAGTGAATTGTGGCTCAGGAATATCGCTAGGTGGCTGAGCTAAAACTAAGCCCGACTGCAGAGCAATGACTAGATAAATTATTGCCTTTAATGTCATGGCGGGTCAGTGTCCCTATGGCTTTTGATCATTTTTTATAGGCCCAACGGAAAGTCTTTTAGTTTAAAATGATTTTAGAATCAATTAAAATAGTTCATAAAAACCCAATACTTCAAAAGCTTCGACCCTCTCGGGCAAAACAATTAAATAACTGATTTAATTGATATTTATGAGCCTAAACTAGTAGGGTCGGCTACTACCCGTT
>JBAXLR010000076.1:0-13249 GCA_037134655.1 bacterium
CTGGACGATTCAGGCTACTTACGGACGCCTGACGGACGAAAGCCTAAGATCAGACCAGCGAATGTTTGGCAGCGCTCGCATCATGTATGACCTGGCCGCTCTTGAAGGAACTAGATTAAGCCTCGGCGCCTACAATGACGGTTTAGTTCGAAGAGCTGTGAGTTTGGGTTTACTCAATATAAACGGTAAAGGGGATGAAACTTCGCTTGAAGTCACAAGAACATTTCAATTCAACCCCTATGCGCCAGCAGAGTTTAAGCAGCTAATCAGGCTTAGCTATTTAAGCCACACCCAAGACCAGGTTCGCTACAAATTTCAATATGACGATTTTTTTAGATTTATCCGAATTGGTAGTCTCGGAGTTTTGTTTGAGCCTTACAAATATACCCATGCCGAGTTTATGCTTGGCTATGCTAAGCGAGAGGATCGCCGTAAATTGAGTCATTGGTTTGCTGGTCTGAACGTTGGAGCACACCTCGAGTGATGACAAGAAACACCACATGTCTATTAAAACTCGTGCTTCTAGCTCTGCTAGTACTCATGCCACCCGACATCGATGCCGCGCCAAAGAAACCACGCAAAAAAAGTCGCAAACAAACGAGTGGTTCAGTCCTACGACCCAATCAAGGCGAACCTGCAAAAGTCAATCGTACGGACGCTGCAAGCACGATCCTTGAGGTGAGTGATACAACCCCTGACGACGTTGAGACCGTATCGAATAAACCAATTGATCGATTATTTCGTAACCCAGTTCTCGCCGCCGGCTTACTCAGTGGAGCTGATGCCATCAATAAGTCCATCGACAACCTCATGGAATCTCTTTTCTATAATCTCCTCGATAATAAGCTAAAGTATCCACTGGCAGGACCCATTAGCGGAAACATGGCGTTGACGAGAGACCTTTACAACGCCCGGGACGGGGCTTATGTGGTCATCGATCGTTTTGGACTCGGCCCCGAATATAATCGCGAGGTTTATCGCTACAACGATATTCCAGTCTTGCTAGGCGCAAGCCAATCGAGTGATGTTTACGATATTTATCTACGCGCCGACCCTATGCGTATCACGGAAAGTAAGACTCTACCTTTCTGGCGGTCGGCATTAAATAACTGGTTTGGAGTTCTACCCCTGCTTGAGGCTATATTACCGCCGTCGTTCAACCCCAACGAGATGTATGATCCCCTCAAACGCTTTGAGACACCGTTCACGTTCCCATTATCGGTTGAAGCAGCTCAAGCAATGGATATTGGCAGCATAAAAAGCTACTCGATCAATGGCGGTATCAATCTAGGCCTTGAAATCGGTAAAGGAATCCACGGATTCAAAGATCAGGTCATGACGGGACAAACTGCGCTGGAGTTGAAACTGCCCTATACGGTATTTAGAACAGGAGAATACCGAATCAATGTTCTAAAAAAAGATAGTCATACAGTTTTAGTGGGCGTCATGGACGCAACTCGTCTCGGACACAGAATCGAGACAAAGCTAGGGAAAACCTACTTTTTACTCTCCAAGACTCTACCGCTTTGGCGCGGCATGCCTGCAACCATTTTCCCTTTAGACTTTGCCATTGAAGAGGCGGTTGGTGATGTTTTTGGACGTGTCTATGCATTTGACCTTCGCAATGATGAGGCAAAGACAGCATTTATTGAGGCCGTCCATGGTAATTTCGCAGCCGCACAAATTTCCTGGTTGCGGGCTAAAGAGGAAAAACTAGAAACCGGCGTAAATTTTTCCTACACCAAAAACGAAAAACGCTACGAGACCGGATTCGGCATGGGGCACAACATTTACCTGACAAGCCGCCGAACCAACCGCACGCACTCTTCGGCGGAGATTGAAATCAATGATGCCTCTGGTCGATATTTCATTTTAGAAGCGAAAGAAGACTCCGATCAAAAGCGTTGGGACATGCTGACTGGACGAGCGGAAACGAATGTCACTTTGCAAGCTGATCTCATGGTCCGTAAGGTTTTCGAGAAAGAACTTGGTGAAGACTCAATTAAATCCCGTTACGAATTTGTGGCCGAAGGCAACCCAATAGACGTCACGTTTAATCTTTCTCTTACTGATAAGTTCGTAGAAACTGAAGACCTTCAAAGCTATCTGACACTGCTATCGAAATTTACCCAGCTTAGTTTTAACGCCCTGCCACAATTTACGATCCGGGATGAGGGTAAGCAATCACAAAGGCGACGTGAGGGATTTTTTCTACACGACAATAGTGACAAACACAAGCTGCATATCACACCGACTCATCTTGGACAATTTGAGGGTTATGCTAGCGTCAAGATGACTCATGATCATCTTTTGTCAGTTGCCTTCTTGCCGCGAATAGAACTTTGGAAAAAATTCTGCGCGGCCTTTGAAGTCAATGATGAGGAGAAATGCCTCCTGTGGGAGCGGTCTCTAGCTTGGCGAAATCTCTATCGTATGAACAAGTACCTCACGTTACCACTGCGTCTGATCGACTATAAGATTCGCTCCGCAGACGCCGTCGATGAAATCGAGCAAGCTGTTGCCGCTTTAAAGCAATTTGCAAACTCTATTAACCCGACAGAAAAACAAGCCGCACTACGCGAACTTTTTGCGACTGAGTATCCTTTAGAAACTGTAGAGGCCATTCTTCTAGCCTCTGATTTAGGTCAGATTCCGCGTTCATGCGAGCTCCAGACCAAGCCCAAGGGGCATGCGTCACAAGAAATAAAAGATCGGTTTAAATCCATGGATGGACATCGATTCACGAGCGAAAAACCATTTCCTCCTGCCCTTCGCTACGACACGACCAAGGACACTGAGCGAAAGTTCGATCCGGCAAATCTTGCCTTTGTAGGAGCAAAGCCCCGCGTCAAAAAAATCACACTCTTTAAGGATACTGATTCAAAACCCCAGATCACGCCCACTACCAAAGACGAAAAACCTAAAACTCCAGCACCTTTGCTTGCAACAAAGATCTCGGTGGCAAAGATTGGTGGGGCTGAGCGCCTGAGTGTTTATGTAAAACTAGAGCAGTCGGGTCGCGTCCAACTGGCCAAGTTAAAGCTTTTTGAAGACGTGATCGACGTGCCAATCCCCAAAGACGCCGCCTCACCCAGCCCAGATCGAGCTAATTTTATGATCAAACTATCGGGTCCAAGCAGCCTTCTGGCAAACGTCGTCTCGGAAGAGTCCCTGGTCAACGGGGGTGCTTTCAAATTAACCTTGTCCATTTCCGCTAACGGTCGGATTTGGAGTGACGAAAAAAGCTTGGAATTTCGGATAGAAGGCGGCGAACTAAAGGGTCGTTAGGAAGATTGGCACGGAGCTGACGAATAATGTTGACTCCTCGATCCCAGTATGTAAGTTAGCTATCCTTAGCTCTTCTGTGGTGGGTGTGGCGAAGTGGTTAACGCAGCGGATTGTGATTCCGCCATCCGTGGGTTCAAGTCCCATCACTCACCCCATTCTTCCCTCAAAAACGATCACTGAGCCCGATAAACGACGCTTCTACCATCCTTTTGAACCAAGATTTGGTTGTCTGTCGTCATCTTCTTTAAAATACGTTTAGCAGTAGCAAGGGAGACATTGATCTTCTCTGCCACCTGTTGGCTGGAGAGAGACTCTTTCTTCAAAATCGTTCTGATCCGACTATCCACAGGCAGGCTCTCAAGCTCATCTCGGACAACAGTGATGGCCTCACTAAAGAAACGCAAGCGATCATTATGAATTAAGATGGGCGCGATCGTATAGGGGCACAAGTCCCTTACTCTCATCACTGCATTTCTTATCTTCTGTTGCCAGCCTTGCGCTTTTACACTTTCTTGCCACACGTCAGTTTGGATCTCGGCTAACGCCGCGCCGGCCGGCCCCCGTCCTATAAGGTATTGCATCAACTCCGCCATCGCCGAATGCTTTTCGAGATTAACCTCATAGGAATCGGAGATGACCAAAGATTTTCCGTCAGTAAGTTTTATCGTCGGAGCGAAATAACCACTCACAAAACTAGCGACGATTTTCTCCTGCCAGTCAAATTGAAACCTGGGACTTTCACCACGGATGGTCGCCAGGCAAGACATCACGGCGAAACGATCTGACCAACTCACGGCTGCCATTTTCTCAACTGCATGCAGGAGCTTGAAGGTGCGATCAAAATCTCCTGACTGATAAGCCATTGCGGCGTAAATAACCTGAAGCCGCGCCCTCAGGGGCGTGTCTCCTAAGCGGGAAACGGCGATCTCCAAGGCTGAAAGGCGAGCTCTCGCCTTGGACAGATCACTATCCTGTAGATGCTTTCTGATAATCAAAAGTAAAATACAGGCTTGATGGTTCAGCGCCTCCAAGGATTTAGCCATACGCAGGCAATCCTCTAGCTCTGCGACAACATCCAATTCAGAATCCGAGACGCCGGGTAGCGCGGCGCGAGAATATCGATACTCCAACCACTGCGTCTGATCCTTCTGCAGTGACTCGTCAATTTTAAAGCGTTCGTGTAAATCTTCCCCCGACATCGCCAGTTGGAGTTGATAACGACTTAAGGTGGAAAGTTCCTCGAGATTTCTAACACCGTGGAGAGCCAACTGGTGCACCGCATTTTTCAGTACGTGCATACTTTCTGGTATTTTCCCCTCTTCCCATAATATCTCAGCCTCAAGTGCCTGATAGCGCGTCTTAAATCTCTCGCTTGCATCAAGGGCAGCCAGTTCAATCGTCTGTCTTCCAAATTTGATTCCGAGAGTAAATTTACCCATGGCAAAATAAGTAAAACTCAAAAAGGACATAATATGGAGACGCCGAAAGGATTTGTCGCTGGCCGGTAATACAGTCATGGCACGTCGGAAATGTTCCCTAGCGCCAATGAAGTTACCTTTGCTGTAGGCCTCCACACCGTAGAACGCCTCACAATGTGATCGAGGGCCCGGCAGGTTATGCTCAACACTAAGATTTCTCGCCTGCTCCACTAAGGCTGTTGCTTCCTCAGTTTTTTCAGCGCCACTGTTTTGAATACAAGCTCCGGCGTTAAATAACGCCCTAGCCGCACCTTCCCAATCTTCAAGCTCACGAAGTATGGGGGCGGCCTCCTGAAATGCTCCTGCAGCATCGGGATATCGCCCCATAAAATACTGGAGTCGACCCATGCGCATGACGAAATCAGCTCGTTCTCGATCCGTCATCTGGGCCGAGCGGACCAAAGACGTGACTTTTCCAAGAACACGCACGGCATGGTCGGTCTTTCCTTCCTCCGCAAAACTGGAAGCCACCAACAAGTCGAGCTGAATACGCTCCAGGTCGGTAAGTGCCGTCAGCCTTAAGGCGCGCTGAGCGAACTCGCGACTAAGCCCTGGCTTACCAGCTTCAAGAAAAACTTGTGCGGCAGGAATGCTGACCACTGGTACGGTCAACTTTTTTGAAAACTCTGCGATCTCAACTCCAGACTCAATGTTCCAGCAAGCAATTGCGCCGGTCAGTAGATGACCCCAAAGATTTGGATCGTAGTTGAGCGACTGCGGGTCCGATTCCAACTTGCGAAATATCTCACTGATTAATCGCGGTGAGGGGGCACCCGTGATCACATCGCCATATTTTGATAAAAAATCGTCCCAATGCCTCTTACTGTGGCATTCCTTAATTGCTTTGAGGGCCGATTCTAAACGCTCTGTCATCATTGGGACTTATGGGACTCCCTTAAAATATTGGCTTTTATATACCCCCATTCCAAGAATGTGAATTAAAAATAGTCAGTAAGACCTAAAGACCTTGCCCCTGCGGGTGCAGAGCCTCCATTAAGCTTGCGTAAATTGCAAAATCGAGGCTATAACTTAGGCAAATCGTTTCCGATTAGTTTGAAAATTGTCAGGATAAAGGATCTGTCCGATGATATGCGCCTTACGTGGACGCAGTGATGCCAAAAAACTTTTTGAACGTCTAGGCTTAGGCGTGGCAGTGCTCGCCATGACGATGACCTCGGCGCAGGGTTTTGAAGGACCGCAAAAATTAAATAGCTCCGTTATGTGGCAGATCAGCGAAGATCCCGCCCAACGGTTTGTTTATCCGCCAGGAGTGCCGGCCGTAATTAGGCCCGCAAGCTCCTCAACAACCCTGAGAATTGAGCAGTATTACTCTCACCCAGTTGACGGTGACTCGATTTCTATTGATTTACATGGCAGCTGGCCAGAGACTGCGGAAAACTCTTTGATACGAGATGATAGCGAAGGTTGGTCAGGACGTTATGTCAATGTTACCGCACCATTGTGTGATCGTGAGCAAACTCTCGGCGGTTATCGCTGCGTCTTAGATGTCAATGTGGCTTCAAATACGCCGTCTGGAACAATTGGCTTAAGCACTAGCTTAAAAATCTCGGGTCGAAACTTTGGCCATCAAAACGGAGTTTTCTGGATCATACTTCCCGAGACAAAAGCAGTAGACCATATCCGTCCTTTCACCAAATTCGACCTGAACTCCTCAGCCTTGGCACCTGGTGCTGCTTTGACAGAAGAGTCACCCTATCCCGCTCTTTCTACTTTGCATAGGGAACGTGCGAAAAGAGCGACTGTACAAATCACCCTCGAGGGTAACTTCTCCCTTGGCTCTGGCTTCTTCGTTGCAAATGCCGAAAGCATCTTTCCTGTCTTTGGTTCGGATACGGCTGCAAAGTTGCGCGCACTTCCGGCGAACACACGTTTCATTGTGACGGCAGCGCATCTTTTTCCACTCAGTTACGGTTTTTCGACTCGCGGTCAGATTCAGCACATCTTAGATAACTCTGAGACTTTATTTGATGACGGTGAAACCTACGATCTATTGATTAACGGCAAAGTATACGGGAAAGCTGGTCGCCTCCTAGTGACCAATATGGAAAGTGATCTGGCACTTCTAGCTTTATCGCCAGAAGCAGAGACCGAAATTTTGGGTAGCGGTCTGATGACCGAACTCGATCTCTTCGGGTTAAACATCGCCAGAAGTATGAACAACAACGTTGCACTTGACGTATTCGGCTATCCGGTGTCGGGCCGAGGAACGATCACACACCGCCGGGGTTATTTGCCGCCGAACGGATGGCCTACTGATGACACGTCTAATTTCGGACCACTCATAAAGTTCAAGCTCCAAGCGATCGATACGAGCGTTAATTTAGCGGAAGCAGGCTTATCTGGAGGCCCGATCGTCAATTTCAACGGAGAAGTCGTAGGCCTCTCCATGGAGCGACCAAACGATACAAACTCGCTGGTGGCCGTTGACCTGACGAGTCTCACCAGCCTGCCCGCCAACTGGCTTGGAGCAGAGTCCGAGTGCCGCTTATCGTTCAACCCATTTGACCGCGTCCTAAGAATCGTCAGAAATAATGATTCTTGCTCCTACGGTCGTTTTGGAAGTCCTCAAAAGTTTTCAGCTCTGAGCGGTGAATGGTCACTACAAGAAGTTTTTGGCTTTGCCGAAGAAAAATCTAGCGGCAAGTCCCCCACCAGATCGGCAAATGCCTACTGGCTGATGAATGGCCATGCCATCATCAATGGCCACGCGATCATTAATGGTCACGCCATTATCAATGGGCATGCCATTATTCGCGGCAACAAACTTGTGGTTGATCGTAACAACATTGAGGTGATCAATAATTCGGAAATGCTCGGAGGCTTCAAGTTAAACCCTGATAGTTTCCGTCCCATGGTCAGTAAAGGCGTAAGGATATTAAAGTCAGGTTTTGCGCTGACCCAATCTAACGAAGATTATCTCGGTAAACTGATTGTCGGCGTTCGTTCCAACGGAACCGATAAGACTTATAAGCCAGTGTATTCCATCAGAGATTTTGTGATCTGGTGGCACAAGTCGGCGCAGGCCAAAAATTCAAGCGAAATGCTCTGCTTTGGCGAAGCTAATTGTGAGCCTTAAAAGGCAAAGCAAAACGGAGCCAGAAGTGATGCAAAATGAATGCTTAGCTCTTCGCTAGTCTACACAAAAGAATGGCGCAGTTGTCCGTAACGGGACGCTTGATCCCGAGACAGGCCGCTGCGCACATATGAACAATATGTTGATCCAAGGTCTCGGTTTTAGCCATACGAGCGCTCGGATCATTTAGATTAACGGTTTTTTTGGTCGTTAAACTCTTACCGTCCCAAATGACACTGACATAGTGACCTCCAGGCATCATGAAAGTCCCCATTAAAAACTGGACCTCATCCGAAGCATCACATTCAACAATCAGATCAAACTGACCCTCGCCACGAAACTTCAGCCGCCGAAGCGAGGGATTATTACTCGAGGGTTCTTCACCTAAAAACGTGGCACTGACTCCCCATTGCAATGGCAAAATCAGTTCGCTCATGCCTTGCAGCGCTTCCACGGAGGCATGTCGAAACGAAATACCAACCCCCCCTGAGCGTTTAGACAAGCTAGTGATTTCAATCGTCTGCATTCGCCCAGCCACTGTTACCTTGGCCATGGCAGGAAGGGTTAATTTATCGAGGGTTGTCTGAGGCAAATCGTCAGTCAAACAGCCAAAGTGGGAGATATTGCGTAGGCGAATACTGCCACCATGGGGAGCGCCCACCTCCAACGTACACAGATCAGAAGGTCTAACGTCATAGCGTTGATGGCGCCGTTTTTGGATGAATGAGGCCGTTTCGCTAATAGTTTCCGGCCCTGCTGGCTCCTGCTTTTTCTTAAAAATATTGAAAATAGCCATGGTTGGGTACGCTGCCTATTCAAGGGTCAAGGTCCCAGAATTGGGACTTCAAAAAATGCTCTGGTCTAAGGGGTATACCCCCAAGATAATTGTAACAAATACCCTAGTGATAGCAGTAGGCAGAAATTTCACCGCCTCCCCATCAATCAAAGTATTGCCTTTGGGCTTCGCATCATGCTAAATACCTGTCTCCTCGAAGTATTTTCGAGACCGGCGGAGCCTTCCTAAGTAAAAATGACCCCTTGGTCAAAGGATAGCTTCTGAACCGTCTGGCTTGAAGAGCTAGCAAACTTTCTCGCGTTACAAACCGCACAAATTTGCAGCACCAGACTCGTCCACCGGATTTCCCTAAGGGCTTACGCCTTCAAGGAAGTCATCGACGGCCGGATGTGTCGGTGTGCGTTTAGTTACTCTTTTAGTTACATAGCCACGGAGAGATTTAAGTTTGTTTGTCAATCGAGCCCAGCTTCACCAAATCGCCGATATTGTCACCGGCATGTTGCATGCGGAAGGCTTTCGCTGTCTTGATGCGGAGTTTGAAGCTCATAGCCGCACGCTCAGGCTTTTCATTGATCACGTCAACGGCATTGACTTGGATGCATGCGCAAAAGTTTCTGATCGCCTGGTTGAAAGTGTGGAATTGGACAACATGATACCGTGCGAATTTAATTTGGAGATAAGCTCTCCCGGGGTCGAGCGTCCAGTACGCACTATTGAAGATTTCAGGGCCATTAAAGATGAGGGTTGTCGCGTCAGTGTTGGCCTCGTTGAAAAGTTCATGAACCGTCGTAAAGGTGTGGGCCGTGTAACTGCCATCGATAACGACGAAATGATTCACATGTCCACAACTGAGGGTGCATGGTCGTTCCCTTGGAATTTAGTTTTGAAAGCAACAAAAGTCGTTGATTGGAATAAATCCAATTAACGAGAATGTAAAACTCTCACGGCAGGTGAGACCAAACATAAGGTTGAGACAATGAGCAACACAGAACACACCGAAATCGAAGGGGCGCTTAAAGCCGTCATTAACGCTGTTAGTCGCGAGAAGAATGTCGACAAAGCAGTCATCATTGATGCCCTTGAACAAGCTGTCATTCATGCCGCTCGAAGAAATCATGGCCCAACTGCGGATTTGGAAGCGCACTATAATGCGGAGACTGACGAAATTGAATTATTTCAATTCCGCAAAGTCGTTGACGATGTGGCTGATGAAGATCTGGAAATCGACACGGAAGATGCCGCTAAACTTGATCCTGAAGCGCAAATAGGCGACTCAATCGGCGTGAAGCTTGATAAAGCTGCGTTCGGCCGGATCGCTGCGCAATCGGCAAAGCAAATCATTGTACAGAAGGTTCGGGATGCTGAACGTCTTCAAGTCTATGATGAATTCAAGGACCGAGTTGGTGAAATTTTGTCAGGCACCGTACGCCGTTTCGAACGAAGCGACATCGTGATCGACCTGGGCAAAACAGAAGCGGTCATCCCTTACCGTGAGCAAATCCCTACTGAAAAATACAAGATCAAGGATCGTATTCAAGGCTACGTTCTTGAAGTTAAGCGTTCATCCCGTGGCCCACAGGTGGTCATGAGCCGGGCACACTCTGGATTTGTTATTCGTCTATTCGAACAAAACGTGACTGAAGTTTATGACGGTATTGTGACTATTGAAAGTGCCGCCCGTGATCCAGGTTTCCGAACAAAAGTCGCTGTTCATTCCCGCGATAGCGCCGTTGATCCGGTTGGTGCGTGCGTTGGGATGAAAGGCGCAAGAGTTGAGTCTGTAAGGCAAGAATTGGGCGGCGAGAAAATCGATATTGTTCCTTGGGATGCAGACCCAGCCCGCTTTGTTTGTAACGCTCTACATCCAGCAGTTGTCACAAAAGTGATTGTCGATGAAGACAATCACAGTATGGAGGTCATTGTTGCTGACGATCAGCTATCTTTGGCCATCGGTAAGCGCGGTCAAAACGTTCGCCTTGCGGCTCAGCTCACCGGCTGGAGACTAGACATTAAGAGCGAAGCCCGTTTGGCTCAGGAGCTCGTTGGCTCGAAAGAACTCATCGCATCCATCCCAGGTGTTGGCATGATGCGTGCAGAAATTTTGGTGAATGAGGGAATTAAAACGGTGAGCGAAGTGGCTGAAATGAGCAGCCGAACTTTCGTTCGTCTACTCAATATGAACGAAGCAGAGGCAGCAGCCGTGGTTGAATCGGCCAACGACATGCTCGCTAAAGGCATTGGCGCAAGCAAAGAAAAACAAACTAGTGCAAGCAGTGATACCGATGAATTCTTGGCTAACGCTAGTGCTGACCCGACTCGCCAGGATGCGCAAGCAACTGGCTCCAGCTATGACACGGCTCGTAACGAGCGCATCAACCTATTCCTTGAACTTGATGGCGTGGGCGAAGCCACAGCACATGCTCTAGCTGATGCTGGCTACGGGACGATAGGTGACTTGGTAGCAGATGCGGCAGAGGAAGTGGCCTCTCGTTCTGGACTATCAATTGGAGTTGCTCGTACGGTGCAAATGGCAGCAGATAGGTACCTCCAGCGCTAAAAACCCACTAGCAACGGGTTTAATCTCCTAGATATGGCAACTGGAATCTTCGGCGAAAGTTACGCGCAACTGGAATTTTTACAAAGGACACATGACGTATGTCAAAAAAACGAGTCCATGAATTAGCCAAGGAACTTGGTGTTGAGTGGAAAGTCTTACAAGCTAAAGGCAAAGCCCTTGGCATTGAAATAAACACCGCTCAAAATACGCTAAGTGACGACGAGGCGGCGAAGCTGAAAGGCGCAATTAAAGGCGTGTCAGATGAACCCGCGGCAACCGGACCAGCAACAGCTGCTGGTGCAAAAACCGTTGTCATTCGAAGACGTGCAGTTGGTGCGGCACAACCCGCAGCCCCCGAAACAACGCCGACAACAACCCAAGTTGACGTTGCGGCACCGCCATCAAAAACCGATGAGCCAGCGGCCGTCGCAGAAGCTCCGAAAGTGGCGGAACCTATCGCTGTAGCTGCCACGCCAAAAATAGTTGAAAGCCCAAGCACCTCACAACCTTTGCCGGCGAGTGAGCAAAAACCTGCCGCGACAACCGAACCAGAAAAGGTCGCCGCGACCACAGAAACAGGCGCACCCGCTGCAAGTACTGACGACTCTGCTCGACGTAGGGCCGTTAGCTCTGGTGGAGCGACGATCGTTCGTCGCGCATCACCAGAAGAGATTGAGGCGCAAAAACGTCGGGCTCAGGAAGCAGCCGATGCTCTTGGGAACCGAACTGTGCGAAAAGAAGACAACCGCGGAGTCAGAGTTAGCGGCATGGGACTTCTCTCATCCCGTGGACGCCCCGATCAAGGCCCGTCCCGAGGCTTTGGTGGACCCCCGGGCGCAGGTGCAGGCGCAGCCCCTACTGGAGAGTTGACGCCGCAATTCCCGCTCGGGCCCGGAGAAGATTGGGCGGGCCGCAAGGAACGCTCCAAGTATGAAAATGGCGAAGAAGAAGAACAGTCAAAACCAAGCGCCAAAGTTAATAAACAAAAACGCGCAAGCTTAAATATGCGCACTCTTTTGAGCCAATTTGATGAGCCTGAAGAGGACGTCGAAGTCGTGGCAGCCCCTGAGGAAGAGGTTCAGACTCGGGTCTTTACACCATCTGCTCCTCATCGCAACAAACGCGACATGAAACGGCGACGGGATCTCAAAAAAACCCAAATCACAACGCCGAGAGCACAGTACCGCGTGGTCGAGATGGAAGGTGCTATCACTGTAGCTGAGCTCGGACGACAGTTAGCTATCAAAACAGCGGACGTGATAAAAAAGTTGATGACAATGGGAGTCATGGCCACGATAAACCAAGAGCTAGACGTCGACACCGCGACGCTGATCGCTTCTGAGTATGGTTTTGAATTGAGAAACAAACAAAAAACGGTGGAGGACGTCCTGTCAAAAGCCACGACGGCAACGTCTGAAGCAGACGCTGAGGAGCGTCCACCGATAGTCACCATCATGGGACACGTTGATCACGGAAAAACCTCTCTGCTTGACGCCATTCGTTCTGCAAAAGTTGCTTCTGGCGAGGCCGGAGGCATAACCCAGCACATCGGCGCATACTCTGTCGACTACAATGGCAAGAAAATCGCATTCCTCGATACCCCTGGTCACGAGGCGTTTTCTGCCATGCGGTCCAGGGGTGCTAGTTTGACGGATATTGTTGTTCTGGTTGTTGCGGCGGATGACGGTGTCATGCCACAAACGATTGAGGCGATTAACCACGCAAAAGCTGCTGGAGTCCCAATAATCGTTGCTGTCAATAAAATCGACAAGCCAAACTTGGTACTGGATAAACTTTTTGGTCAACTCGCTGAACATGGTATCCAATCTGAGGACTGGGGCGGAGACAACCAGTTTGTCAAAACGTCCGCATTACAGCGGGTCGGTCTGGACGAACTACTTGACGCTATTTTGCTCCAAGCTGAAGTTCTTGATCTAAAAGCCTCCCACAGCGGACCTGCCACTGGCGCAGTTGTCGAAGCTCATCTTGACAAGGGACGCGGTCCTGTTGCCACCATCATGGTGCAAACGGGCACT
>JBAXLR010000077.1:0-13194 GCA_037134655.1 bacterium
GCGTGCGCGTCTTGGGAATGTGACAGTACTTCCCCTCAACGCTAACCCGGCGCTACCTGAATCCCTCGGCGCTTCGCTGAAATTTTCCGGCACCGCTTTGCCTAATTTGCAAGCTTTTGGATTTGGGACCGTCACGAATTACGGTTTTATTCCGTCCATCTATCTTAAACAAGCGACACTAAATATAATCCCACTTTCAATCTGCAAAACAGGCAAAGGTCTCGGGGACGTTGATAGCTCACAACTTTGTGCTGGATTTTTTGCTGCCGGCGGTATCGACACGTGCCAGGGAGATTCCGGCGGACCTTTAGTCATGAAATTAGCCAATGGCAAGGCTTCGTTAGCAGGTATCACAAGCTTTGGAATTGGCTGCGCTTTAGCAAACAGACCAGGGGTTTATACCCGCGTGTCGCACTTCAAGACTTGGATTGAACAAAATATGTCCCAGGGGGAGACCGTGGATATCCAGTCACCTCGAGACCCTAATCGAGTTTGGCAGGTTAGAGATGTGGTATCACAGCGCTGCTTTAGTGAAGATAATCAAACTACCGTCACGGTTTACAATAGCGAATTCTCAGATCTATTTATGTCAATTGTGCCGAGGTATAACAAATCAAGCGTTTTATTGAGCAACAATTCACCGAATCAGCAATTTTCTACCTCATGCAATTCGCAATTTGATATTCCTTCGGATCTTACAAACTCGACTACTAAAGTCGACTTAAGCGTTGGTCTTGCTGAGCAAGCAACCGATGGAAGCTACACCTCACGAGTGCGTCTTTCAGGTCAAGACTTTAAACTCGAAAAAATACCTGCTGATTTACTATTGGGTATAGCCTGCACCGAAAACCAAGCTTCAGGGAGAAATATCACTTTTATTTCCGAAAGCGGAAAGGCGTTACTATCGATTGGAGAAAAGTATTATGAGGGAAGCCTCGCGGCGGGTGCCGCTTCTGTCTCAGCGGCAGGATCTCTCATCTCGTCATGCTCGGTGCCAGCCAACGCACGCTTTGGATTGACATCTGCGAAAGTAGAGATTCGAACAGCCCAAAGCTCACTTGCCCAACACGGCCGAGAGAGCGTGTATGCTTCTGTGGTCATTAAAGACTCTTCAGGTCGTGATCATCGTTTCGGATTGAAGGGTCAAGAGTATAACTTCGAAAGTAACGTCAGCGGATTAGATTCGTCTAGTGCTTTTGTGCAAATGTCGGCAACACTTAGACCTAATCGTCAAACATATTCATTAAAACTTCAAAATTTCGGAACTGCGCCAGTCATTAACTGGGAACTTCAGTGCAATGCGGCCTTCTCCGCAAGGCTACGCGCCCAAGTTGGCACCCTAAGTCCAGTTCGTCCTTCGGCCTTAGTTTCAGACGAGATACTCCAGTTGACCGGCGCTAGCGATCGAGCTGGATGGCACCGCCTTAGATATTCACCGGTGGGAACAACAGCTAGTATTCCAGGAATGAACGGGAGGATCGAGGCAGATAGAACGGTTGAGATGCTGATCACCGTTCATCCGTCTAAAGTTTCAAGTTTAGCTTGTTCATTGAATAATGAGCAGATCACAGTCTTGAGCAATCCATTGCCAGTTCTGTCCCAGGATCTCATAGCGCAGCGTTTTTTCAGCAAAAAGGCGCATCGTTTCTCGAGTGGGCACAGCAAATTGAAAGCAATCCTTGGTCTGAAGGACTGAGCCCCTTCGTGGGGCCGGAGGTATGGGTTTAATTCTAAACATCTGTATTTATTTGATTTTTTTAGACTTTAGAACACTGGTTCAATGCCGATACCTCTTATAGGTGGGCCCGCAAGCAGGCGGCACCCTAACCTTAGGAGCTATCGTGTCACGCGATTTTTTTAGTTTTAAACTTGTTGTTTTGGGATCATTAATTTTGAGCCCGACAATCGTGCGTGCATCCGATGAACAGGACACGGTTCTTGATCCCGCGCCATTTTCTACGGCCAGAGCCAATGCCATGGGTGGCGCACTCAGCACCATCGCGGATGACTTGGACGCAATTTATTATAATCCAGCTGGAATTGGCGGACTTGGTTTTGACAAAACCAAATCAAAAGCACCACTCACCCGCAGCCTGGTCTTTCCCTACTCCGCAGTGACATTGAATGATACGGCCAACACCGTTCGCAAAGAGTTTAATGCCAAAAGCGCACAGAGTGATGCTAACGCTGGTGCGGCGATTCTTGACGCCAACTCTGGAAAGCGGCAATTCATCCGAGCCACTGTGATGCCAGTCGGGATTCTGGTTGGCCGCACGGTCGTTGCACAGACCATTGATCACCAAATCGCAGCTGTCCCAGTGGCCGACTCTCCAGGAGCAGTTAAGCTTCGATATAGGACGTTCTCAGGGCTTTTGGTGGGAACTTCGGTTTCAGATTACGCCAGCCGAGTAGCTTGGGGAGTGTCGCAGAGTATCGGCACAATTCAGGAAACCTACGGCACGTTTCAATATGTCGATGCTGTCGACGTGAATGCTAGAAAAGAAATCTTTAGCGAGAACCGCAAAACGTATAAAGCGGGAGCGACAAACATCGGCATGACCATTCGCCCGCAAAAAAAACTTTCTCCCACTTTCGCGGTGGTTGCTCGTAACATGGGTAACTCCAAAAACCGATCCACCAATGAAGCCTATGACGATTTGATTTTTGACGAGGATCTGACTGTCGGCGCGTCCATATCACCCAAATACAAAAAATTAAGAATCAATGCCGCCCTGGAAGCAAGTCACCTGACCCAAAAACATATACCTGCTATTAAGAAGTTCAGAGCTGGACTTGAAGTTTTGGTGGGGGGCGATAACAGCAAGGCACCCTTTGGATTTCGACTGGGCGGCACTGAGGCAGGCATCAGTTACGGCACACACCTCAATCTTGGGCTGATCGGACTTGAGGCAGAGTCACATGCCACTAATATCGGTTTTGGCGGCGACCGCGTCATTGAACGGCGAAACAGTGTCGTGCTATTTGTGGACGTCGGTAGCTTTTAAGCCCATTCATCGATAATCGGTGGCACGTCACCTAGCTAGTACTATATACTTCCCAGTCTATGCTAGAGGTCAAAAACTTAACATTCGGTTTCGGCAACCGCCCGCTATTTAGTAATCTCAACTTTGCAGTTGGTACTGGTGAATTGATCCGTATTGACGGCCACAACGGTTCGGGCAAGAGTACGCTGATTGCAGTCATTTGCGGACTCCTTGGTGGACAAAAGGGCGAGGTCCGTTTCAAAGGTGACGATGACTTTAGGCGATGGACCAGCTGGATAGCTCCCGACGCCAATGGATTGTTCCCATCACTGTCAGCCGCGGCTAACTTGGATTTTTGGCTTAACCTTCGCGGGCAAACCATTCCCACATCTAACATCAAAGACAGTCTCGCGAGCTGGGGCATCGCCGGCGAGTGGTTACAATCAGGTCTACCAACGGCAAAGTTTTCTACCGGCATGAAACGTCGGCTGGCTCTATGCAGACTCCAACTTGAGAAATCTAGACTCTGGATTATCGACGAACCCTTATTTGGCCTTGACGAGAAAGCCTGCCTGAAATTTAAGACCATTCTCCAAGACCACCTAGCAAGTGGTGGAGCGACCATTGTCGTCACCCATGACGCCAGGATTCTTAAAGGCATCAAGCACTCCACGGTATTTTTGGGAGGAGCCTGAAATTGAACCACGAAAAACCAACAAGTCCTCGTTGGTCGGACACCGTCTATAAACTTTTGGCCCAAAGCCTCAAAGTGGACATCTCATCACCGGAACGGCTGGTCACACCAATTTTCTTTGCGGTCGTGGTCCTGCTTTTGTTTTCGTTTGCAATTCCCGAGCAAGATCCAAGTATTCAAGTACGGATGATGATCGCTCAAACACAAATGGCGATTTTTTTCGCCCTTCAGCTCACTTTTTCCAGAGCCTTTGAATCAGAACGCACCGACAAAGTGTTTGAACACCTGAAAATGTCACCTATTGATGCCTCTGCTTTTGTGACCAGTAAAATCCTGCACATTATGTTTGTTGGGGGCCTGACCATGTTGGCGACCGCAGGCTTATCCATCATCTTGCAGGGGCAAGATCTCGCGTTAATCTCGGACCCAGTTGTCCTTGGCGCGTTTTTTCTCTCTCTGCTGGGGCTTTCTGGCCTTGGAGTTTTGCTGGCTGCCATAACTCTTCGCGCCGACGGGCAGGCCATACTGTTTCCACTGCTCTATTTTCCCCTCTCAGTGCCCGTGCTCCTCAGTTCTACAGAAGCCCTTGCTGCATGGGTGGAGCGCCCGGTTTGGACCGAGACCATGCGGGGCTGGTCGACCATTCTGATCGCATTTGATGCGATATATTTGACCATGGCGATTCTTTTGGCCCCTGAGAGCGAATCAAATTAAATAAGTTTAATGAAATAGACATAAAATCATGTTTAGTTAGCAATCCCTGCAATTCGAAGATGCGCCCATAAAGGCACTTGGCTATAGTGAAGGCCCTTGGCACGAGGACTTTGTAAGTGATGACCACGCGTAAAACTTTTATTCCGCTATCCCTTGGCCTTATAGCCCTCAGTATCCAGTGGCTCCTTGCCTGGTACTGGGTGCCAGCAGATGACGCGCAGGGTGAAGTCTACCGCATTATTTATTTGCATGTCCCTGCAGCATTTGCTGCCTTTCTCGCAGCTGGTATTTTACTGATCGCCAGTGTGGGTGCACTTCGATCAAACGCGGAACGTTGGTTATTAATGTCACGGTCTTCCACAGAGGTTGGTCTGGTGTTTACTGCGCTGACCTTGGCTACAGGCAGTATTTGGGGCCGGCCAACTTGGGGAGTCTGGTGGACCTGGGACGCGCGCCTAACGACCACATTTCTATTAGCTTTGATGTTCGGCGGTTGGATTTTGTTGTACCGTGCCATTTCCCCTGGAATCGCCCGACGGCGCAGCTGCGCTATTCTTGGGATTATGATCGCTGTGGATGTGCCCATCATTTACCAAAGCGTCAACTGGTGGCGTACCCTGCACCAACCACAAACAATCATCCGCTCAGGCGGATCAACCATGGATCCTGAGATGCTGGCTGTGCTCTTGGCTGGAATAGCCATTTGCGCCCTGATTACCGTTTCCATGATTTTGGTACGTATGGGCACTCTCACACTACAAAGTGAGCTTGAGGAGAAATCTTTACGGGGGGCCAACTAGGTATGATGATGGAAGGCGCGAATCCAGCACCTTATATTATGGCCGCATACTTCATCGGCAGTCTTTGTACCTTTGGATTTGCCCTATGGCTTTATCTGGACCGGGTCAGAGTTGAACGCTATCTTGCAGCTCTAGATCAGGAGAAAAAATGATGAACAAAAAATCGAACAGATTCAAGTGGACGGTTGGTATTTTAATCATTGCCGCGGCCATCGGTTTGATCGCCACAACTCAACTGTCGTCAAATGTGGTTTACTTTTACACGCCTGATGAGGCTTACGCAAAAGCAGCAGAAATCTCCGGTAGCACAATTAAAGTTGGCGGCATGGTCCTGCCAGGCAGCGTCGTTTGGCAGGCAGAAAACCTAGACCTCGCCTTCACCATTTCAGACCTAAAAGGTCACGAAATTAAAGTCAGTCACAAAGGCACTCCTCCCGATATGTTTAAGGAGGGCCAGGGCGTCGTAGTGGAAGGCTTGCTCTTAGCTGACGGCAAAGCTATGACCTCCAGACGCCTTATGGTCAAACATTCTGAGGAATATAAAAAACCGGGTGACCACTCTGCTGCACCCAACAAAGAGCTCCTCGAAAAAAGCATTTTCAAGGACTAGGACCCAAGGAATGGCTACCGCACCAAAAAATAAAAAAAAACATCGCCACTTAATCGTGAGTGCGATTCTTTTTCTCGTCGCAGCGGGCATTTTTGGAATCTTATTGAAGGGCCTAACCCTCAACCCAACCGTCTTGAAATCATCTCAACTTGGCAAAGTTGCGGCTGATTTTGAGGTTGAAGTCCTAGAAGGATCTTCCTGGCTGCCAAAGGTTACCGACGGTAAGGTTTCTTTGCGGGATTTACGCGGTAAAACTGTCGTTTTAAATTTCTGGGCAAGCTGGTGTGTGAGCTGCAGGCAAGAGGCCAGGGAACTTGAAACCTACTGGCAAAGGTCACGCGAGCAAAACGTTATCGTGCTGGGGATTGCAATCCAAGACACGCCAGAGGCGGCCAAGGATTTTGCCAAGACACATGGCAAGACCTACCCCATCGGCATTGATAGTACGGGAAAGACAAGTATTGATTACGGGGTCTCAGGCGTACCTGAAACTTTTGTCATCGACTCAAATGGCGTGATTCAGCATAAAGAAACCGGGCCGGTCACTGCCGAATTGCTTGAGCGAGTTAGCTCGAAGTATCAAGCCAGCCTATCTGATCCAAAATAAAACCCAGACCATAAGCAGCCAAAACCAACGGTGCAATCAGGGCGATAAAAATAAATATGGGTGCAAACTCTAAAAAGTCTTCCGTGTCGTGAATCTGAAGATCACTTTTATCAAACAACATGAGCCACCTCATAAAATTGGATTAGTTATTGATTGTCCCAGTCGCAGACCGCACAGCGGTCGCCGGCATGCCTGGAATTTTATCACGGGATTGCGCAACTACTTCATAGGTATAAGTCCCGCCACTTTGCAGAATATTTGCCGGCAAGGTCAGAGTTCTGGTTGTGCCTGGCGTAGCTGCTGATTCATAGATTTTTAGCCCATCAGAATTGGTGACGGTTACACTCCAAGCAAAATACTGCTGAGCTGCTCCAAATGGATCACCAGCCAAAGTCAGAACGCGGGATGACGTATTATATGAGGTCGAAATTGGCCCCATATCAACGTTAGGGAACATCCATGGGTATTCCAGAGTAAAGGCTGATTCACCAGTACCAAACGTGACTTGGGCAAATAACACTTGGTTTACTCGAGGCGTTTTACCCGCCGCAAGCTGAACTTTTCGTGCAAATAACTTATCACCAGCTGAACCATCAAAATTCGCGCCGTCGTCGAGCAGTGACAAATCCCAAGCTGATACACCACCGCCACTTTCAAGGCCTTGGGAACCATCGGTTAAGCTGGAGGCAGTTTTGATTTTGACAGACTCCGCAGTGAGGCCTTGGTTTAGCTTAACTGTGAACAAGAATGTATTGGCCGTCGGACTTTCCTCGTACCTTACGGCAAAATACTCAACACCTTGTCCATAATAAGAATCTCCATTGGACTCTTGTGAATCCGTCACCAAGTTGCCATTGGCGTCGGCATCAAAAATGTCATCAATTCCGTCGCCATCGTCGTCATTATCAAAGGAATTTAAAAGACCATCACCATCGATATCACCATCAACTTCGTTAGCAATACCATCAGCATCAGTGTCAACCTTAACGAGCCTCAACGGCTCACCTGTCAGGCCGAAAGCTCCAGTACCATTCGGATTACCGTCAGCGTCAGAGTCAGCAGCATAGAGCTCTTGCATGGTGATTCCGGATGAAGTTTGAAAGGATATGACCGGACCTCTTTGTACCAATTGCGGCAGCAATGTGTTTTGGATTGTGAAATACTGCCTTACCGTATTGGTTTTTGCCGAGGGCATCGCCATGATTGATTGCAAAAGATAGTCTGGAGATAAAAGAACGGCTGTATGCGTCGAGTCTAGACTCACCTTATTCCACCTTAAAACTCCGGAAACATCTGCTGCAGCACTTCTGGCGACGCGACTCGTTGCTTCAACAATCGCGACAACCCAACTGCGCATTTGAGTGGGAGTACCGGTCTGGCTTGTGAGTGTTCCGATGACATTTTGCATGTTGGTGGAGAAACCAGTTCCACCACCACCTCCGCCGCCGCCATCCTCCTCGCTACTGGAGCTTCGACCGCAGGAGAACGTGGATGCCAGAACCACTAAGGTGGTGAGTGGGGCAACAACGGATTTATAGACCTTCTTACGCATAGAAATCTCCCGAAGGGAAACCATTGGCATCCCTATATAGGTTTTCGGCAAGTGATTGCCAAACATAAGTAAAATCTTGCCAAATCAGGAATTATCCAAATAAATCAGTTACATAAAATTAAGCTTTAAAGCTCATGATTTCGGGAGCATGCCGGATTATCAGCCCCCAGTGATTCTCTTAATCCATCCTCGAACCCATAACTGATAGTCGATGGGCCTGGGCTGAGTGTAATCAGACCAAGCATCAAACATTTCACAGTGGCCATTTTGATAGATCTCAAAATCAGCACTACTGCCAGAGCCCTTCTCACGACGCGCGACTCCCTTTTCAATGCCATGATCAAGGGTCAGCACCCACCCTTCGTCGCAACGTCCTCGTCGATAGAATCCAAGGAATTGAAGTTGCCCGTCGCCATAGCAGCGCGCGACCAACCCTTCTTGTGGGGCTGGAGCTTCAATGGTCAATATTAATACCCGCTCTGGCAGGGGGAGTTTTTCAGGAGTCAGCCACTTTAGGAGTTTATTAGATCTCAAGGTATCACCCTAATATTTCTTCATCCGATCGTGCAAATGGGAGTGAGATGATTCTACTTCACGATCAGAACTCGAAAGACTATTGTAATCGGGTTCCAGGGCAAATCCCAAACGGAACAAAAGGCAAAATGAAAATCAAAATTCGAGACTGATTGGCTACTTAGCCCCTCGCCTAAATTTAATAGAAACCTGGAAGATAGGTGTAAATTAAACCTATCAACAGGAGTCCGGAGAACTCGTTTGTCTTACAAAAAAAACAATGATTTCAGCGCATCAAGCATCTGGATTGATTGCCTGTAATCACTTAGTTTTTAAAATTTCAAAATTTTTTATCTTCAAAATAAATTAAAAAATTAACATAAATAATATGCTTCTCCAAAACGACGAATAATGTCCTATTGTTTCAAATAGGCAGACCTATTGACTCGCAGGACAGCAAAAAAAACCTTGTGATATGATAAAAACGGACCACAATCACTGCTCGAGGTTGAAAAATGTCTACAATTTACAAATCCCATTGGTTTTTTGGTTTATTTTTTTTCATATCTAGCAGCCCGATGTTCGCATCTAATCTTTCCGATATGAAATTTACGAATCACGAAGGAAAGCAAGCTTCTTTTGATCAATGGAGGGGCTCCTACGTCCTTTTATCCTTTGTATACGCGGGGTGTCCGATGCCTGAAATGTGCCCTCTCACGATGCATATAAATAAAAAAATTCAATCTACTTGGCTTAAACAAAACAAACCGTTCCCCTTACATTTCGCAGTAGCAACCCTAGATCCGGAAGAGGATGGGCCAGAAGAGATGAAAGAGTACGCCACCGAAAATGGCTTATCTTTTGAGGATTTCACCATGATAACCGGTTCTAAAAATGCGATGGCCGATCTTGTCAGCTATTTCAATTCAGCACCTATACCCGGAGAAAAACTTTTAAACCACAAAGTAGTTTCAGTGCTTCTTAGTCCTGATCTTGAAACACTAAAAACATTTTCAGGAAATAAATACTCCTATGGAGAGATCAAGAAAGCCGTTGATACGCATAAGAGAAAAACAAAAACCAATTCTCTTAAAGGACTCGATACAACTCCAGATGGAGAAGCAAGTCGCTTTAAAAACAATATTCCTGAGGCTGGACTAAAAACGCCCTCGATTATTGACCTCAGTAAGCAAAGTAGTCAGCTAGGTATTGATCCGAAATTATATGATAAGTTTTGGGAGCGTTGGCCCCTTGTAAATGTACGGTTTCGAACGTCACCGGCAGAGCAAAGATTTGTGTTTGCCAATGATATCGCATGGAGAGAACTGGAAAAAGGCGGCCAAAACTTCCCAGATGGGTCTGTCTTCGGCAAAGTAGCTTTTAACGTGGGTTTCGACCCAAGATTTCCTAGCAGTTACGAGCCAACGAGATTTTCACGCATACAATTCATGAAGAAAGACTCAAAAAAATACAGGTCAACAGATGGCTGGGGTTATGCTCTTTATTTACCTGAAGCCCCAGGAGTCAAAAATAATTTTGGTGAAAATGAAGTGCAGGCGTGTCATGCCTGTCACAGGTTAGCGAGTAACCACGATTTTGTGTTTGATACGCCAGTTTTTTCTAATAGAGTAGCCGGCCAAAAATCAAGTCAAAATTTTGAGCACAATTTCCAAAAGACAGCTGTAAGCTCTCTTGCCGAGGAACTTCGCAATATTCTTGCCAAACAAGAAATTGGGAACACCAAGTCGATTTTTGTTTATAAACTAGCTGGTTTTCAGGGAACAATCAGCGAAAGTTTGCTACCTATGGCCCGCCTTGCATCTGAGCGATCTGACCCGTTTCTTATGCTGTCATCAAACGACGGCTTTATCTTGGGCTACAGACAAAAGTCCAAGTCAAGTGATTGTAATAAAGGCGCTAAACTAATTGTTAGAGATATTTTGCCATTTGAAAATTCAAAAAAGGACCAGTCTGTACCAATTAAGGAAATGACTTTCTGTGATGGAGTTTTCCAATGATTTATTCAGGCAGTAGATTTATTTTTGAGGTGATCTTACTGTTCGTTGCGGCGACAACAGGGGCACACGCCGCAAATTCTGTTAGGAAAAATGACCAGCCAACGAAATATAAAACTGAGGAATTTATTATTGATAACTTTAGAATTGATGGCGCATTTCCTGCCATGACCGGTCCGACCAAAAAAAAGTATGTGACTTTAAGTACAAATCCCAAAGCGCGATACATTTGGGTTAAAGGTGTAGGTGTTGACGTATTTTCCGACAAGAAAAAAAATGAGCCCTTAAGTCTACTCTGTCATGCATGGATTACTCTCGGTGATAAAAATACTTATGCCTCGGGAACTGAAGGTCTTCTAACAATATCAGAGGGAATGGGAGAGTCGCTGTTCCCTGCAGGTTACGGCATGTACCTCGAAAATAAGCCAAATAATGATGTTGAACTTCTAGCTCAAGTGTTAAATGACAATCCACACTTCAAACGAGATTTGGGGTATAGATTCAAGATAACGTATTTAGAGGATTATTCGTCAAAGCCGTCCCTTTTAAAGCCACTAAAACAAACGTCGTTTTCAGCTGTTGGTCCTGCTGTAGCTTTTAAAGATGGGGAAATGTGCCAGGCGGATGGTGCTGCTCAAAACGGTCAAAGTGTGCATTTTGTAGTGCCTCCTGGTCGGCATAAATTTAGCCGAATTTATCCAAAAGGCACTTTTTCCGAGAATACGTCGATCCACTTTATCAAAGTACACTTACATCAATACGGACAAAACATATCGCTCATCGATAAGACAGCCAATAAAGTATTGTGGACCGGGCAAGCCATGTATTCAAAGGAGCACATAGATTCGGTTGACTTCTACTCAAATAGCGAAGGCATTAAGGTATTTGCTGACCATGAGTACGAGGTTACGAGTGAGTACTGGAATAAAACCGCAAAAATCGTAGATGGAATGGCTGTTCTCCGAATGTATCGAGCTACAAAAGAAGCGATTTGAGATTAATTATTGCTGTCCGATGACTGTACCACTCGAGCCAGTCGCAAACGTGAGTCGAACTCGGCCGTTTCCTCCGACGGCTCCTGTTGTCCCGCCGGCAGTGGTTATCGTTCCAGTGTTTGCAAAACGTCCTGAGACATTGACTACAATAGTTCCGCCGCTACCGCTTCCAGCAGATGCATTACCGCCTTTAGCGGTTATTGTTCCAGCATTGCTGAAATTTAATGCTGAGATATAAATCGCTCCACCGCCATTTCCGCCATTCCAACTGTCATAGCAGCCATTTGTATCAGCCCCGCCGCTGCCTAAGTATAGGTTGGTCCAGTAGTCAGCAGATCCAAATGCTTGACCCGCTAATGCGTTGCCTCCGCCTGAAGTTCCGTAACCTCCACCGCCTGCCATGCAGCTAGACTTTCTGCCTGCGCCGCCAATATTGGTACCTTGATAGGACAGGTTTTGGGTGTAGCCTTTCGCATCCATATTAACGCTTGCGCCAGCATTGACAGTAAAGTTGCCTGTGATGCCGACTATAAAATGCCCATTACCAAGAGTTGCGGCCTGTCCGTTTCCGTTTGTCGTGCTAAATGTTTGCGCTGTGAGCGTGACACCTGAATTAAGCGTGAGGTTGCCAATAGACATAGTGGGAGTGCTATCAACCGTGAATGTACCCGTACCCGAAAAAGTGAGCGTAGGAATTGTAAGAGTGCCTGCTGCTGACGAAATACTTGAAAAATTATTTCCCGTCGCGACCCATGAGCCGAGGTTAGAATAAGCGCTTGTAGTCGCGGTGATCGAACCGGCCCCCGCTACATTCACTGATACAGATATAATTGACGTGTCAGGCGTTATGCCAAAGATCGTTCCTGTCATGGATTGCAGAGATTCATAATTTAGTCGCACACGCCCCGCGCCACCTATCCCCCCGCTCATTCCCCCTGCTGCCGAAATAGTCCCTGTATTCGATATAGATCCGCTGCTGTCAAGATTAATGGTCCCACCGCTACCGCTGCCGGCTGAAGAATTTTCACCCCGTACGCTGATGGTGCCTGCGTTGGAAATACTAGCAGCTGATATAGAAATCGCTCCGCCGCCTTTTCCGCCATTATAGCTATCATAGCAGCCGTTTGTGTCAGCGCCACCGCTACCTAAATAGAGGTTAGTCCAGAAGTCTGCAGCTCCAAATGTTGAACCGGCAAGGGTACCGCCAGCGCCTGGAGTACCGTAGCTACCTCCGCCCGCATTGCAGTTTGACTTCCTTCCAGCTCCGCCGGTACTTGTTCCAGCGTAGGACATGTTTTGGGTGTAGCCCTTAGCATCCATATTGATGCTACCGCCTGAGTTTACCAACAAGGTTCCAGTTATCGACAGTACCAGATGACCATTACCAAAAGTTGCAGCGCGACCGTCTCCACTGGCATAAGCCGGACCCGTTAGCACTCCACCATTATTTATTGTCACGTTGCGTAAACTAGTAATAGCGGACAACAACGTTACCGTACCATTTGTGATCGTCAGGTCCCGCAGTGTACTAACCGAACTAGAAATGGTCACCGTACCGCCATTAACAACCAAATCTCGCAGCGAACCTGGATTCGCTGAAATGACAAAGTTTTGCCCACTACTAGTAATTAGATCCCACGTACTGCCTGAATAAGGTGCGTCAAAGGTGAATGTCCCCGTTCCAGTGAAGGTGATCGCCGGAGTTTGAGA
>JBAXLR010000078.1:0-13162 GCA_037134655.1 bacterium
AGATAAGCTGCCTCAACACTGCCGCCAACCGCGTAAACGTGACGGCCGAATACGGTTTTTGTGGCAATAAATCCAAAGATAAGCATGAGTATCAGCATCATCAATACTGGTGCTGGAATACCCTCATAGGCATTCATGACGGTCGTAAAGGCCAAAACACCAGCCACCTTTAAAACCAAAGTACCCCAATGTGGAGACGATGCCGCACTAGCGCTTGAAATTGCCTTAGAAACTTTTTTCTGGGAACTCCATGCTTGGTAAAAAAGGACTACGATGATCCCCGAAGCAATAACCCACCCGATCACAGCCGGGACATACGCACTTCCAAAAGCCTTTATCCAGCTGTCTTCAAGGGGAATTGTAACACCAGCCGTGACACCCATACTTAGCCCTCTGAAAATCATCATGCCGGCAAGCGTAACGATAAACGCCGGAACTTTCTGGTAGGCCGTCAGCCAGCCCTGGCAAAGGCTGATGAATGCGCCAAGCAAAATTGTTAGCATCAATGCGGTTTCAGGCGAGTAGCCTCGCTGCATCAACATAGCCAGAACTACGCCCAGAAAGCAAACCACACTGCCAACTGACAGATCAATATGGCCAGCGACGATAATCAAAACCATACCCATGGCTAAAACACCGGTTACGGTCATTTGTCTAAACAGGTTTGACAGGTTACGCGGCTGCAAAAACGCCTGGTCGGTTACATATTGAAAAATAATCCAAATCAATACCAAAGCAAACACCATGGTCAGCGTTCGCCAAGACTGTTTCATACTACCGATTATTCCGCTTGCCATAAAAACCTTTACCGCTTGCAATAAATTCAACTAAAACGCGTAGCCGCCGCCATAATGCGCTCTTGGGTTGCCTCATCACGGCTGAACTCACCCGTAATACGGCCACCACAAAGCACTAAAACCCGATCGCTTAAACCAAGCACCTCTGGCAGTTCCGACGATACCATCACCACTGCGACACCTTGCTTGGCCATCTCGGCAACAATCTTGTAAATTTCTGCTCTTGCTCCGACATCGATGCCACGCGTTGGCTCATCCAAGAAGAGCACCTTAGGCTTGGTTAGCATCCATTTGGCAAGGACTACTTTTTGCTGATTACCGCCACTTAGATTTTTTACCTGAGCATCAACATCCGGGGTTTTAATGTGCAAGTCACGCACAAACCCCTTCGCTATGGAAACCTCGTCATCACCTTTTAAAACCCCAAATCGGGTTAGGCTTGCCAAACTTGGCAAGGATATATTTTTGGTAACCGAGTCTTCAAGAACCAAACCGTAGCGCTTACGGTCCTCGCTCACCAAAGCTAATCCTCTATGAATGGCCTCACGAGGAGACTGGCAATCAAGGTGCTCCCCCTCAAGTTTAATGGTTCCAAGCTTCTGGCCATGGAGAGCGCCAAATATGGACATCAAGATCTCTGTTCGTCCTGACCCCATAAGTCCAGCGATACCCAAAATCTCACCTTTGCGAACCGTAAACGAAACCTTGTGCAGAAGATCCCGGCCTGGGATTGTTGGATGAGGCACAGAAAGTTGAATGACTTCTAGAATTGGGCCACCCATCACTTTGTCAATCCGAGGATACATCTCCCTTAATTCACGCCCCACCATATCCCTGATAACACGGTGCTCATCCACATGACTCGTTAGATAGCTTGCCACCGACTTGCCATCCCGAAACACGGTTATCCGATCCGCTATTGCAAACACTTCGTTAAGTTTATGTGTGATCAAGACACACGCAACACCACGTGCTTTAAGTTTTCGAACCATTCCGAGGAACACTTCGATCTCGGTGTCACTCAGTGCCGACGTGGGCTCGTCTAAAATTAATATTTTCGCGTCAAGGGCCAGAGCTTTTGCGATCTCGACCATCTGTTGCTGTCCAATGCCAAGATCGCCAGTTCGGGCATAGGGATCAATATTGAAACCCAACTCCGCCATTAGTGCTTCAGTTCGGGCATAAATTTTCTTCCAGCTTATGATCCCAAAACGTGATGGCTCTCGGCCCAGAAAAATATTCTCAGCAACCGTGAGCTCCTTGACCAGGCTAAGCTCCTGAAAAACAATGGCGACACCTGCGGCCTGGCTATCGCGAATTGAAGCGAATTTCCGAACCTTTCCATCAACAATCAATTGCCCCTGATAGCTACCATGGGGATAGAGGCCGCTGATGATTTTCATTAGAGTTGACTTACCGGCCCCGTTCTCCCCACAAAGTGCATGCACTTCCCCACGCGCAACATCAAATTGCACGTGGTCAAGGGCCAGAACTCCGGGGAATTCCTTGACGATATCGCGTAACTCTAATGCCTCGGGAATCGATCCACTCATGCTGATAGCCATTAACCTTTGACGTTTTTGTAGACATCGGCTTTCTTATGAAAACCGTCCTTGATAATCGTTTGATCCATATTGGCTTTATCCACCTGAATTGGCTTTAAGAGAACTGAATCCACGTCTTTCTTGCCGTTATTCACCTTCCGAAGCTCCTGCTTCAATACGTCTCCTCTGGCGACTTGGACTGCCAGTTCTGCGCCCTGGTCGGCAATGAGTTTGATGGGCTTATAGACCGTCATGGACTGTGTGCCATCGGCAACACGCTGGCAGGCAGCCAAATCAGCATCCATACCGGAAACCAATACTTTGCCGGCCAGTTTCTGCTGCGATAGTGCCGCAATAACCCCACCAGCCGTTCCATCATTTGATGCTACAACCGCTTGAATATTATTTTTGGACCGGGTGAGAGCATTCTCGGTATGTTTTAGAGCTTCGCTTGACTGCCAATCTCTGGCCCACTGATCGACAACAATTTTGATGTCCCCTTTAGCAACAAGGGGTTTAAGGACCTGCATTTGCCCATCCCTAAACATCTTGGCATTGTTATCAGTGGGAGATCCACCAATCAAAACGTAGTTCCCCTTCGGCACCCTCGCGACCAAATAAGATGCCTGCAGCCGACCCACTTCTTCGTTATCAAAAGAAATATAGTAGTCAACGTCGGCGTTGCGAATTAAGCGATCATAAGAAATAACTTTTTTTCCGGCTTTATGTGCCTTGTCGACGATGGCGGCAGCCGTGACCGCATTAGCAGGAACCACCACCAAGACATCCACGTTCTGGGTCAGTAGATTCTCCGCCTGGCTTAGCTGCATGGCGGCATTGCCGTTGGCAGCTTGCACAAGCACGTCAGCACCTAAAGACTTGGCTTTTGACACAAACATGTCGCGGTCGCGTTGCCAACGCTCCTCCTTGAGGGTGTCCATCGCAAATCCAATTTTTATCTTTTTAACTTCGGCCGCACCAACTGGAGACCCAAAAGCAGTCACGATAAACAAAAACGCGCTCAAAAAAGGCAGCACCTTAAAACCCGATGCAAGACCCATGACAAATCCCCTCAAATATTTGAAACTCTTAACAAAATACCGAAAAACGGGGCAAATCTACCCACGTTTCGAGACCGTGTCAAACCGGAATTATCACGTTTCCTTCTAGGGCCTAGACCAAGGCCTAGCCGATGACCAAAGCTCTTTAAAGCGAAGCCTCACAAGATCGTCTTCTTGATTTAAAACATCTGTAATTTTAGATAGATACTCAGAAAAGCGCTCCTCTCGAACCTCTTTTGGGACCGTAATCGGCTCGCCGTAATAGACAATCACCCTTGAAAACGGTTTTGGAATGCGAGTTTGGTCCCACGTTTTCTTCAGCACCCAGGAAGATTCACCATAGGAGGTCAGTGGCAGGACGGGAGCACCAGTTTTTCGGGCAATATCGACAATGCCGTTTTTTAGAACGCGGCGGGGACCGCGTGGTCCATCAACCGTGATTGCACCATTAACGCCACCCATGACCATGCGAACCATGGCGTCACGCACCTCTTTTCCACCCCGAGATGAACTTCCCCGCACCGTCTTTAAGCCAAGTTTATGCATTAAAAAAGACGTGATTTCCCCATCCTTGGACTTACTGACCATGTTACAAATATTTTGATGGGCGTGACAGAAAACGCCTGCAAACGCGTTTTCGTGAAAACTACCCAGCAAAAAACTTGCGGTAGGACTCGTACTGACCGCCATACGACGACGATCCATACCGTAGTACCTCACCCGCCATGTCAAAGATAAAAGTCGACAAATAAAGTAAACGATCCCAAACAAGATCCGCGAACCAATTGATAAGGACTGTACCTCGGTTAGCTGAGATTGCTCACGGATGGTCATAAGTCTTCGCATTCCTAACTTAAAAAATTAACACTGATTATTTGCCGGCATTCGTCCCTGCCCACTAAAAATCCAGTCGTGCTCTGATTGATAACACAACGGCAGGTTAGCAGGATCTAGACCTGACTGTCGAGAAATCTCACCAATGCCCATAATCAGATCAGATAGTTTCGCCACCCTCATGATCCTAGCGTCCAAAAATGGGGTGGGCAGACTAGACCGCAGGTAATTCCACATCATTTTCCCCCGTGACAAGGCCCGTGGGGAACTTTGAACGTCCTCTGGCAAACGGCATTGCTGCCCTGATCGACTCAAGAGGCTAAGCGTCAGTTGCCAAAAATCCTCCGGCGTTTTGAGTAAATCAAGCGGCTCATCATCGATCCACCGAATGAAGTCGGCCGGTCTTTCGATAAACACATCCTGCATGACCACATAGAGTAAGAGAGCCATGCTCACTGGCGCTAATTTTGCCCCTGTAAAAATCCATGGATTTCGCAAAGCACCACGGCCAATAATCACCGCTTGGACTGGGGATGGATCAACCAAACGCTGCTTCATGCTATCGAGATCACAAATATCCCCAGACCCAATTATGGGGAATGCACAACTGACGCCTGCTTGTGTAATCAAAGACCAATTAGCCAAACCTGTGTAGCGTTGCGCCCTTGTCCTGCCATGAACGGTGAGATGTTTTAGGGGAAAAGATTTAATAGCATTGATTAGGCCATCAAACTCAGCATCAGAATGAAAACCTGTACGCATCTTTACACTAAGGCGCCCTGGCCCTATCGCCGTAGTGACTTTATCGATAAAGGCTGAGAAAAAATCGACTTTCTCAAGCAAGCTTGAACCTGCTCGGCTCCCCACAACAGTCGGTGATGGGCAACCACAATTTAAATCAATCGTATCGACCAAGTCCCCAAAACTATTGAACGTACGAATGACATCCTCAGGTCGAGATCCCATCACTTGGAAGATGGTGGGAGTATTAAATCGGCCTTTCAGTTGGAGGAACTCTGGCGCAAAAAACTCAGGAAATCTTGCTGGATACGTATCGGTAACCCTCAGAAATGGCGTCCAAAGAAAGTCCATTCCCCCAATGTAGCGAAACCACATCCGCGTTGGAAAATCCGTGACACCTTCCATCGGCGCTAGACCCCTTGATTTCTTCAGCACCATCTTCAAAACCTTCCGTTCTCCCCGTCGTGATTCCGTTATCTTAAAGATCCTCGCGTTTTATAACTCATTGACTTTATTGGGTCGAGATTATACTTACCCCCTACGAAAACAGGGTTGTCCCGATGTTTGACCGAACGTCGGCCTACCGCTAAGTTATGGAGAAAAGGACCGTGTCAAATAAACGCCAAAATGAACGACGAATCCTGCTTGCTGCCCTAACTATTGTGATCGCAGCTTGTATTGGGGCTGCCCTCTTCTTTGGACAGACCTCGCCCGTAATTGCCGAAGGAAAAGTTGTTCTAAAACCCGAGTTTGACGCGCAAGCCCAGGGCATGCGCACTGTGTACATCATTGTTCGAGATCCCGCATCACCAATGCCCATGCCCTACGGCGCAATGGTGACAACCCTCACCAGCGACGCAACTGGAAATGTGATGAATTTTAAGCTAACCAAAGAAAATCTGCGCGTCATGGCAGAGGCGTCAAGTCATCCGCAAAAAGTAACCATCAAGGCTAGACTCGATATGGATGGCCTGGGTGGATCTGATCAGCCGGGGGATATCGTTGGCATCCTTGAAAACGTTGACTGGGGTGCAAGGAATCTGACCATCGCACTTGACCAACTTGTCACAACACAACCTGAGCCCCAGATCCAATAATATCCCCATGGCCCGGTTACTCTCGCAAAATGAAATCCCCATCGCCAGTGCAGCGATTTTACGGGGTGAATTGGTCGCAATGCCTACTGAAACGGTCTATGGCTTAGCCGGCAATGCTCTCGATGCTAACGTGGTTGCAAAAATTTTTAGCGCCAAGGAGCGTCCAAGCTTTGACCCCTTGATTGTACACGTACAAAGCGCAATCAAAAACATAGACGACCTGGTCAATGCAGGGATCCTTGATGGCAATAGAATTACAGCGCCGGTCAAAGATATTGCAAATAAACTCATTGCCAATTTTTGGCCAGGCCCCCTCACGATTATTCTACCAAAAGGAAAGAAAATACCCGATATTGTGACAAGCGGACTGGATCAAGTCGGCATTCGCATGCCGGCGCATCCCATGGCCCAAGAGCTGCTGACCCTATGCAAAGTACCACTTGCTGCCCCAAGCGCGAACAGATTTGGTCGAATTAGCCCCACTACACCCCGTCATGTGGAGGAAGAATTAGGCTTGAAGATCCCGTACATATTGGACGGCGGCGCATGTGAAATCGGCGTTGAAAGTACGGTTGTGGCCGTCAGTAACACCCCGGGATCTTCCCCCTCACGTTCGGCCACCATTTGGCTGATTAGACCAGGCAAAATAACCAAAGACGAACTCGAAACCTTGACTGGCGCCACGGTTGAATTTGCCCAATCAGAACATGCAAAAGCTTCACCTGGAATGCTACTTAGTCACTATGCACCACGCAAAACCATGTTCTCCGTCGAACAAATACTGGATCTAGTTGCAACAGCTAATACAACCGAAAAATCCCCAAAAACAGCTGCTCTTTTGATCGTTTCAGGCACGGGCGCAAAGGAGATAGACCTCTTGAAGACTATGGGCATCAGCGTTCTTACGACAGCTGAACTTAGTCCTGACGGCGAGGACCAAGAGGCTGCCAGAAACTTATTTTCAGCAATGCGTAAACTTGATGAGACTGATGCAGAATTGATCATCACAACTTCAGTGCCGAGCAAAACAGGTCTTTGGTTAGCTATTGATGACAGGCTAAAAAGAGCGTGTAAGTCGTACACGAGTTGACATATCATTATAAGAGATCAGAAACTACCACCGACACTATCGGGACACCAACCTAGTTAGAGCCACTAATGAACGAAACCATCGCAAGCATGTTGGGACAAAATCACAGCCATAGTAATATGATCATTGGTTTCATTGTATTGATCATTGGTCTATTAGCTCTCGATCTTTTCGTCTTGCGCAAAAAAGATGAAGCCCCTAGCCTCAGACAAGCCTTTCTTTGGAGTGGCTTTTACATTCTCATCGCTCTTGGGTTTTGCGGCTGGATTTGGGCCGCCAACGGCGCAGACGATGCCATGACATTCTTGACGGGCTACATTGTAGAGCTATCGCTATCAATCGATAACCTATTCGTATTTATACTGATTTTTGGCAGCTTTAAGATCGAGCCTAAGTATCAGCACCGCGTTTTGTTTTGGGGCATTCTTGGCGCACTCGTCATGCGAGCCATATGTATAGCCGTTGGAGTGGCAGCTCTTCAACGCTTCGAGTGGTTGACGTTTATCTTTGGCGCCATTCTGGTCTGGGCGGGGATCAAAACTTTTCGCGGTGGCGATGATGATAGTAATAACGATCCGTCTTCAGGCTTTCTTAGCCGTAATCTTCGAAAAATATTGCCCATTAAAGAAGACTACAAGGGACATAACTTCTTCGTAAAAGAACAAGGCAAACTTTTTGCTACACCGCTATTCTTCGCTCTAATGCTAGTCGAGGCCTCCGATGTCCTCTTTGCCGTAGACTCAATCCCTGCGGTCCTTGCTATTAGCAAGGATCCTTTTATCGTTTATACGTCAAATATTTTTGCAATCTTGGGCTTGCGAAACCTTTATTTTGTTTTAGCCAGCATGGTTTCCATGTTTAAACACCTGGACAAAGCCATCTCTTTTATTCTGATATTCATCGGTATCAAGATTGGGATGGAGCACTGGTTTCATATCCCTGTAGGCCTTGCGTTGGCTGTTATTCTATTCACACTGGCCGCAGGATTGGGTGCCTCATTGATGGAGCGCAATAAAACATCAAAATCCTAAGACAGTGACTGAACAATCTCAGATCAAGAATGCAGTTCAATTAAAATAAAGTTTGATAAGATGAAAATATTGACGTTCAATCACCACGAATCCTATATCGCGACACTAGCGAACACCGGATACAGGTTTGACGTCGTGATCAGGAAAGGAAATCTTGATCTTAGCTGGAATACCCGCGCTAGAAATGTTCCGCACAACGTCACGCTTGTAAATTTCGACCCTGAAACAAGACAAAAACTTCGCCAGGGGGCTTACGATGTTGTTATCTGCCACACAATCAAAAACCTGTTCTGGGTCTGGCTCTTTTTTAAACCTCGTTACATCTTCATCGCGCATATACCGCTCTTTGCTCATACATCAATACAACGAATCAAGTCTTTGGCCAAAAAGTGGTTATGGGCATTGTTCAAATCAACTCATCGCGCACAGTTTTTCGCCGTCAGTTATTTTAAGCTTAAGTCTTGGGGTGAAAACGCGCCCTACGCTGTCCTAGCGCCCGGAGAGTTCCCTCCTTTGCGTCAGACAGATCAGCCGAGTGACGTTTTAATTGTATGCAATAACCTAAAAGAACGAGGCGAAGAGCTAGGCATCGAGATGATTAATCGCATGGCGGAGAAAGCCCCCATCCGCGTAGTCGGCAACAATCCAGGAATATCCTTCAATACTCGCCCCGAAAACTTTGCTCACTTTCAGAAGCTTGTAACAGGCTTTAGCATTTACCTCTACACGATCAAAATGCCTTGGGGTGATGGCTACAACACTGCCATGCTTGAAGCTATGCGTATGGGTATGGCCGTTATAACAGTTGAAAACCCGTCGTCACCAATCATCCACGGAGTCAATGGCCTCGTTGGTAAGACAGAAGAAGAATTGCTTGAGCATATCTACCGACTACGAGCAGACACCGAATTGGTCAAAAAACTCGGGAAAGCGGCTATCCAAACCATCGAGCGCGACTTCAGCGAAGCTAATTTTATCCGTGTTTGGCGTAGTATTATTGATCCCGAATCTCTTGTGCAAAAAGCCCCTGCAGGCTGACTCAATCTTGGCTTAGAGCATATTCAGCGGATCTTCCAAGTACGACACGAGGGTTTGTAAAAACTGCGCCCCCATCGCCCCGTCGATCACCCTGTGATCACAGCTCAAGGTCATCTTCATGCGCGGCTGAACGACTAATTGACCTTTGGAATCGACACCAGGTGATGCAATCGTAGCACCAACGGCTAGGATCGCTGCCTGCGGCGGATTAATAATGGCGGTAAACTCCTCAATTCCAAACATCCCGAGATTGGAGATAGTGAAAGTGCCGCCTGCGTAATCTTCATTACCAAGTTTGCCGTCTTTGGCTCGTAAGGCTAGATCTCTGGACATTTGAGCAATTTCTTTGATCGACAGTTGATCGGTATGACGAACGACTGGCGTCACCAATCCTGTTGGCAATGCTACGGCCATGGCAACGTGAACATTGCCAAACTCGATAATAGACTCACCTTGCCACGAGGAGTTGATTTCAGGATGCTTTCGCAGCGCCCTGGCTACCGCCATAATCACAAGGTCGTTTACACTGACTTTAACGCCAGTTTTTTCACTGTCCTTGTTTAGACGAGCTCGCCATTCATTCATACGAGTCATATCGGCTGAAACCGTCAGATAGAAGTGAGGAGCTTCATTTTTACCGGCGAGCAGGCGCTTGGCTATGGTCTTGCGCATCATGGAATTAGGAATGGTTCGATCCTCGCCAGTTGCTAGGACTCGAGAAACCGCTGATGGTGCTGAAGCGGCGCCATCAAGATCACGCACTACAACTCGCCCCGAAGGCCCCGAACCGGTGATTCCAGACAGGTTAATGCCGCGATCAGCGGCGATTTTTTTAGCCAACGGTGATGCTTTCACCCGACCATTTCCAGAGGTGTCGACTGCTGGAGTTGGTGCCGAAGCCTTTGGCGCAACGGCTGCGACCGTTGGTTTAGATAACCCTACAGGAGCGGTCGTTGGTTTGGGCGCGGAAGCGGCCGGTGCAGAGGATTTAGGCCCTGACACCTTGGCGAGCATCTCATCAAGATTAAACGCTTCGCCCTTTTTACCAATGACACACAATGGGGCGCCAAGAGGGGCTGACTTCTTTGGCTCAAGAAGGATTTTAAGGATGACGCCCTCAGCCGAAGACGCGTAGGCCATGGTCGCTTTATCGGTCTCGATTTCAACCAAATCTTGGCCTTCATCGATATTTTCGCCTTCTTTTTTCAACCAATTGGCTACCGCACCCTCTTCCATGGTGTCTGATAGTTTCGGCATTACGATTAACTGCGCCATACTTATAAACCTCTATCTCTTCAATTCAACCAGAGTACCAAATAATTCAAAAAATACTTTCAGTCCATATAGAGCACTTGCTTGATCACAGGAATGATCCGCTCCGGCTCCGGTAATACTCGATGTTCAAGATTTTCCGCATACGGCATCGGCACAAACTCGTTTGCCACACGCATAACGGGAGCATCAAGTTCGTCAAAGCAAACACGCTGGATCTGTTCAGCAATGAATGACCCAACTGATGCGGCCTGATAAGCCTCTTCGATGATCACCACCCGATGGGTTTTTCTGACAGAATTAAAAATCATCTCCTCATCCAATGGACGAAGTGTCCTAGGATCGATGACTTCGCACTCGATGCCTTCCTGGGCCAGTTGTTCAGCGCAGGCCATGGCGCGCGCTACCATTTTTGTCCAAGCGATTAAGGTCACATGCTGGCCTTCACGCTTAATGGAACCGACCCCCAAAGGAATAAGGTGTTCAGCGTCGTCCACCTCGCCCTTCATGGCGTACATCATTTCACTTTCTAGAAAGATGACAGGATTGTTATCCCGAATCGATGATTTCAGTAACCCATAGCCATCAGCTGGATTACAACTTGTGACGACTTTAAGCCCTGGGACCTGGGTGAGCATGCCTTCCACAGTTTGGCTATGCTGCGCAGCAAGCATATGGGCAGCGCCATTGGGTCCGCGAAAAACAATGGGCACAGTAAACTGCCCACCGGACATGTACAGCATCTTAGCGGCATGATTAATAATCTGATCAAACCCCTGGATACCAAAATTCCACGTCATCATCTCGATGATGGGCCTTAGTCCAACCATGGCTGCGCCAACGCCCAGACCTGCGAATCCTCCTTCGGAGATCGGCGAATCAATGACTCTCTCCGGCCCAAATTTATCAAGGAGGCCCTTTGATACCTTATAGGCACCGTTATACTCGGCGACCTCTTCACCCATCAAAAAAATCTTCGGGTCGCGCGCCATTTCTTCGGCCATGGCCCGCCCGAGTGCTTCACGATATGTTAAAACCGCCATAATATTTTTTCCTCTTTTTAGATCGAGAAGATTTGCTTAATCCGCGTAAACGTTTTGCCAAACTTGTTCATCTGGCGGAGGAGGCTGCTCGTCAGCCCAATCCTCATCGGCACGAGCGCGTTCTTTTCCTTTTGTGTCGAGAGCTTTCAACTCCTCGTCCGTCGCAAACTTGCTCTTTTTCAGATGCTCACCCAACTGGATAATCGGATCTTTAACCATCCACTGGGCCATCTCTTCCTTACTTCGGTAAAGACCTGGATCTGACACCGAGTGTCCCTTGTAACGGTAGCAAATTGCATCGAGTAAGTAAGGCCGATTGGTTTTTCGCATATTTTCGACTACGTCCGAAACGAATTCGTAAGTTTTTACGACATTCATGGCGTCCACTTGTCCATGATCCATATCGAATGCTAAGGCTCTCTTCCAAAGATGATCAATGGACGTCGTTCGCTTAATGTCTGTTCCCATTCCGTAGCGGTTATTTTCAATGATGAAGAGGCACGGCAGGTTCCACGTGGCTGCCATGTTGAGAGCTTCATGAAATTGTCCTTGGTTGACGGCAGCATCACCCAAGTAACACACGATGATGTCATCTTTTTTTTCATACTTGATGGCAAATCCGACGCCTGATGCCAGGGGCACTTGCCCTCCGACAATACCGTGTCCACCCAGAAATCTTTTCTCCTTACTGAACATATGCATAGAACCGCCGTTGCCTTTGGCGCAACCTGTCGCCTTGCCAAACAACTCCGCAAACACTTCGCGGCCAGCAATTCCTTTAGCAATGGCTTGGGTGTGGGATCTGTAACCGGTAATCATGTAATCAGTGGGTCTTAAGGCGCGCTGAACGCCGACACAAAGACCTTCTTGCCCGATATGAACGTGACAGAAACCTGCGAATTTTTGCTTTGTATAAGCCTGAAGAACCCGTTCTTCAAAGCGGCGGAAGTAGCACATCTCCTCATACACGTTCAAAAGCCATGCTTTATCTTGTGAATTTTTAGCGGCAGATGACTTGCCATTTCCCTTAGGCAGTTCAGATTTTGGCGCGCCCGTTTTTCCTAAAACATGATCTTTCGGGGACATAAACTTTTGAACCTCGTAACGTGGAAAATTTTTTTCTCGAGGAACCCATAAACCAAACCCTCGGTAACTTCATCACCAGGGCATCCTAGACCTTAAAAACAGTGTACCATAGCACATCCAAGTATCTGTATGTAAAGCATTTTTTGCCGATGCCGCGGCATCAAATGTAGGAATTTTCTTCCGAGTTTAAGGCCAGGGCGTCACCAGCTTTAAGCCAAGGCCAAAAGCGAACCCTCTTACGTCACGGCTAAATTTTGCTTTAAATTGACTCATCCCGTCCACATCACCCGCATAAATTTGTGTGCCCTGGCCATGCCCCGTAGAATCTTGGGATGCAATTAAACTAAAAGCCCCATCCCCGAAACGGTAAATCACCGCTTCGATGGCGAAAAAACCCTGGATTAAACTCATGATCCCAGAGACCGACGATGTTCCCACGGCCACGAATTCGCCTTCTCCATTGATTGCCACGGTGCCCATGGCGACTTGCATTGCTGGTCCAATAGAGATCAGAAAATCCGGTGCACC
>JBAXLR010000079.1:0-13072 GCA_037134655.1 bacterium
ATAGTAGTGATACAAGAGACGTAGCGCGTCATTTGGCGAAAAATCTCGGCGGTGAAGGATGAAAAGGCGGTTGGCAGCGCTTTTTTTAATTGTGCTGTGGTCTATTGTGAATCGGTACGTCATCTGGCCCCTGGGAAAAATTTTAGGCTTAGTCAGCGATCGTGTGCGGGACCAGCTGAAGGAACGAGAGCAGGGCGCTCACTCGGTCGTTGAACTGGCGGGTGTGCGGCGACGTTTTGATGATTGTGCTGTATTTTTCTGTAGTTCCGCCGGAGAGTATGAACAAGCGCGACCAATTATCGATCGCCTGTCAAAAACGAAGAAAATGTTTTGTCATGTGGTGTTCTTCAGCAGCAGCGGACCAAAATTTCTGCGGGCCAGAAATGATGGCATCTCGTGGAGTCTTGCGCCCCTTGATGATGTCTTTGCTTGGGGGGGGCTATTTGCAGCACTCCGACCCTCGGTGACCTTTGTTGTGCGTCACGAATTATGGCCAGCGTTTCTATGGGCTGCGGCTGAGTGGAGTAAAATTGTGGTAATCAATGCGGTGGTGCCCTCTATGTTGGGTCGACAGTCGCAGTTGCGGGAAAGTATTAATCTGATGGCCAAGGCTTGGCTCCTTCGTTTCGTTGATATGGTTTGTGTCGTCTCGATAACCGATAGGCAGTTTTTCATCTCCCGCCTTGGGCTTTTGGATAAAAAAGTCCAGATTACAGGTGATACAAAGTATGACCGAGTTCTGGAGCGGGCGCTGACGACAAAGACGGATGCAGGGAAATTAAGAGACATTTTTCGCCAAAAGTGGAATCCAACTGGCACCGATACGGTTTTAATCGGCGGAAGCGTGCATCTGCCAGATGTTGAGTTAATAACTGACGCGATGAAGGATGAACGTCTTAATCGGGTTCGAATATTGTTGGTGCCCCACGATGTCGGTTCGGCAAACATCGCTAAAATATTTGAAATGATTGCCAATCGCGGCTTTTCTGTAGAGTTGTTCAGTGAAATCAAAGCGGCCGATTTTGATTTCCCAAACCCACAGCCAAGGTGCATTATTATCGATGAATTAGGACGTTTATTTGATCTTTATTCGGTAGCAGATCTGGCATGGGTTGGTGGTGCGGTTCACGACAAAGTGCATAATGTGCTCGAACCAGCCGCCTGCGGCATCCCGGTTAGCTGCGGTATCAAGATGGAAAATAGTCAGGAAGCGGTCGCCATGCGATCTGCTGGGCTGCTCACTCCGGCTCTAAATGCTAGCGTTGCGCGGGATGCCTGGCTACGCGCTCTAAGTGACCTAGAAACTTTGGGCCGCAAGACTAAAGAATTCGCTGAAGGCATGACGGGTGCGGCGGAAAAAGTCATACGGATTTCTTCATTAGGACAAGCTGGGGTGATTTCACATGATTGAAAAGCAGATCATTGTAAATCATAGCCGCTCCGAGACCCGGATCGCAGTCCTCGAAAAAGAAAAAGTTGCAGAATTATTTATTGAACGGCAAGCAGGCAAGGGTCTTGTGGGTAACATTTACAGTGCCAATGTGATGCGCGTGTTGCCTGGCATGCAGTCTGCATTTGTTGATATCGGCGAGATTCGAAGTGGATTTTTATATGTGGATGATGTGCTGACTGATGAATTTGTAAAAAGAAGCCGCGAATTTCTAGCGACCACTACCGAAGAAATGAGCCAAGAAGAAGTTCAATCCAAGATCAAATGGGCAAAAGTTCCCATCGAAAATTCGCTGCGTGACGGCCAAAAGGTCCTGGTGCAGGTGTCTAAAGAGCCCCTGGGCAGCAAGGGTGCGCGACTCAGTATGTTTGTGACTTTCCCGGGGCGATACCTGGTTCTTTCGCCGCATTTTGATCACATTGGCGTGTCAAAGAAAATTGAAGATGAAGCTGAACGTGAGCGTCTGCGATCCATCGTGGCGCCAATTAAGCCAGAAAATATGGCAGTTATTATAAGAACAGCAGCAAGCGGCATTTCCTCTGCGGCGTTGACGCGCGAGCTGAGATTCTTAATTGATCAATGGAATGAGGTTCAGGAGCGTGCCGCAAGCTCCCAAGGTCCGTCCCTATTGCACCGCGATCTCGAGCTGACTCAGCGTGTGGTGCGCGAGTATTACTCGGAAGAGGTGGCTAAAATTGTAGTTGATGACGGCAAGCTTGCAGAGAAGCTCAAAAGATTTTTAGCTTCCATGACAACGGATGCTGATGCCAAAGTCCAAACTTATTCTGACCCCGAGCCGATTTTTGATGTGTACGGCATTGAGATGGATATCGGCCGTGCCCTTAGTCGAAAGATAGATTTACCGAGTGGGGGTTACATCATCATCGATCAAACTGAAGCTTTGGCAACATTTGATGTCAATACGGGCAGATATGTCGGTAAAAGTAATGCCGCTGAAACTGTTTTGCGCACCAATTTAGAGGCCATCAAAAAAATTGTCGCTCAGCTCCGTATACGTAATATTGGTGGAATCATCGTGTTGGATTTTATCGATATGGAGTCACCCGCTGATCGCGAGAAAGTTTTTAACTCGCTGACCGAAGAGCTGAAGCTTGATCGTGCCAGAACGAATGTTCTGAAGATTAGCGAGCTCGGGCTTGTGCAAATGACGCGCAAGCGCACAAGTGACTCTCTTCAGCATCTGTTACTTGAAAACTGCCCATTCTGTGAAGGTCGGGGTAGGGTGAAAAGTGTTATCACTGAGGCCCATGATCTTCTGCGAGAGATTGTGCGCATTCACAATCAAACAGGCCGGACTTTGATGCAGGTGCGTGTGCGGGACGATATTCGCGACTGGATACTTGAGGAAGAGCGGGATTGGTTTCAAGAAATAGTTGATCGCTGGGGTTTGACGGTGAATTTTAAAGCCAGTGAATTAACGGTGTCAGCGCTGCATGAGGCTTCGTTCGAGGTCAACGCCGAATAGTTGAAGCGATTAGTCAGGTTTTGAAAACATCCTGACCACTAGCCACGTCGTTTCATTAGGTGAAGAATTGTCCGCAATGAGATCGCTGACGACCTTATTTCCGACAAGATTATTGAGCCCAGGGGCAAGTGCCGATAGTCGCCAGGTTCGCCCGTCGTGACCCACAACGGCATATGTGTTTTTATCAATTAACTTGAGATCACCCACAATAGCAGGCCGTCCGGGAGCCACTTCATTAATGCTATATGCTTCAGCCATAAAACACTTTGCCTGCTCTTTGCTGGAGGATGTAAATCGGCCGGTGACGGTGATGATGCTGCCAGGAAGCTGCGCAATCGTATATCTTAAGCCTCCTTCGCACAGCTGAATTGGGTCTTCACCTGCACGTGTTGTTAGGGATGTCTTTCTCTGTGAGGGATTGCCAGCGTTTTTAACTTGACCTCTCACGTCAGTCAGTTCTTGTGAGTGTGCAAATGGTTGGCCCACAATGAAGAATGCCAACATTATTAAAAGTATATATTTTGGTTGGTTGTGCCTAGTCGCCATGCTTGCTAATTATAGCTCACTCACGTTAACTGGGATTTCTATTGGTGACTTGACAGTGGGAGAGCCTGCTCTTTTATCTGTATCTGCAATAAGATCCGAGGGCTCCGCTGCTTCTTGTGAATTTCCTTCCGGCGTTTCCATAGTTCCTTCGGACGCCGGCTTAGCTAACATTTCTGGGTTAGTGCTTAGTGCCTGATTTTCCCCTTTAGGATCGCCCTCTGTATCCTCATTTTTCGCTTCAGTGATTTCATTGCCAGCTTCTTTTATCGGCGTCTTTCCCAGGGTGTTCAGGGCCGTTTTGGCTTCATCGAAGCCCTGAAGTCCGACGCTGGCGATATCTTTGATGTCGATCTTTCCCACTTCGGTAAAGAATGCTCCGCCCTCAGCTTGCATATCAATGCCGGTAACTTTAACTTTAGTTTTGATAGGCACGGCTACCTCTTGGCCATCTGTTGTTTTTGCAATTATTGCAAAGTTATAAATGCCAGAATTCGCGGTATTGCCATCCTTCATTTTGCCTGTCCACTTCACATTATGTTCCCCTGGCATAAGATTGCCGAGATCTTCTTGCGAAACGATCTGACCAGATCCGTCACGAACTTCTACGGTGGCGTTGGCGAGAGGTTGATCGATTTCGAATGTACTTTTGGTAAGCTTATTTTTGTCCCACTTCAAAAGTCCGTTCCCGATATCGACTTCTTTACCCACATAGTTAACCATACTGACGGCTCGGTCAGTTGACTGACCTTTTATCATGGTATCAAGCGACTTATTGAGGTTCATCATTTGCTCTAGACTGTTAAATTGCGCCATTTGGGCTGACATTTGAGTGGCATCTTGTGGGTTCAAAGGATCCTGCGCCTGCATTTGAGCGATAAACAACTTCATGAAGTCATCTTTGCCTAATGTATTCTTCGGTGCGCGTTGCGGATTGGATTTATCTGAAAGCATTTTCCGGAACTCTTCGTCGGTCTTAGCTGAGCTTAGGTCGCCTGACTTTTTGGCCATACGTTCGCGAGTAACGTCAGAGTTGGAATTTTGCAGAAGTTTATGAAACTCGACTTTATCGGCTGCTTTATCTTTTGGCGCCGCCGTTTCCTCTGGATTATAGGTGCGTGTGCCGTTGGTCATAACGGGTGCGATGCGAGATTGAAGCTTGCCACTCATGCTCATTTGAAGCTCTCCTTTTCGTCGCTTTGGTAATGATCGATTCCCAACTGCGAAGATCTTGCTGCGGATGCTTGAGCTGCCGATGACATCTTGGATTTAAAAGACCGGATGACTAGACTCGTACCTCTAGTTGGGATCCGGAGTTTACCGCCAAGTTGTTCCAGCGACCTGGGGTTGGTCTTGATGCAACGAAGCGATCGGTGTTACGAGGCGCGTAGGAGTTCCTGAAGGACTGAACATACTCTTTCATGTCATTGTATGTTGCTTTTTGATCTTGTGCGCCTTGTCCAAAATGTTGGTTACCTTGACCCGCGAATTGGCGTGATGACGATTCGCTTGCTTTGCCAACCTCAAGGCCACGCAAATTGAGGCCCTGTTGGGTTAAGCCGTCTCGTAATCCCGCGACTTCTCTGCTGATTATATCACGGGCTTGGTCAGACGCGGTCATGATGCGCACGTCAAGCTGGTTGTTATTTAGATTAATCGCGACATCAACCTTACCAATTCCAGGGGCTTCCACGTCCATTCGCATAGATCCGCCACCATTTTTAAACATCATTTCAGCCTGTCCTAAAATCTTTTGGGCCAGAGACTCTCGTGCCGGCTCAGAGCTAGTCGGGCTGATTTTGCTGGCGAATGAGACGGTGGACTCGCGCAACGATGTAGACTTCTCGCTGATCACGTTGGCGTTAGCATTTTCTGAGTTGTCTCGGAAAGAGCTAGAGTCAGAACTTTCACCGAAGCTTTGGCCGGATTCATTAAACATTGACATGGAGGAAGCGTCACCCAAAGTTATGGTGGAATCGATCGAGTCCCGGGCTAATCCTACCTCGAAGGTGCTGTTGTCGAGATTATCGAGCGTTAATTCAGCGGATTTGTCATCAAACTTAGTCGATCGAAGTTCTTTGTCACTTTCTAGTGATTTAGCTACGACGCCAGCGCTTGCGTTTCGCTCAATCAGCATTTCCTCAAGGGTTCTATTGTTGAGGCCATTTCCAGAAAATTCAATCTTCGTGGATGTTGTTGTGTCGATCTCCTGACTCATTACGGCAAATGGATCCTCTGAAGCTTTGACTAAATCAATACCCTTGTCTAAAGGTAAGTTCATATTGTTATCATCACCTTGAGAATCTTGATTAGGTTGTGTTGTTCGCAATTGATCGACTTGGAGTTCGCGAGTCCCGAGTCCTGTCGCCATCGGGTTAACCCCTGCGCGGAAAGCTTGTTCCAATGCACTTTCAGTATTTTCGGTTGGCTGGATTTTGCTATTTACATCAGATCTAACAAAGTCACCCAGTAGGCTGCTCATCTGAAGCGCCTCGGGGGTTTGTTCTAGTGGTTTTTGATCTTTAAAATTAGCGTTCGTCGGTTCTTGTGCAGGTTTTGACGGCATGAAATTGGACCGAACCAAGCCAACATCGCCAATTGTTTGTGCTGATGAATCGAGTCGGGTGGCATCATCAATGGTGATATTAGAGTTAGCCTGGACAAACGGGTTGCCTGCGATTGCAGCAGCCAACGATTGCTCTGGAGTCATCACCTTGTCTTGTGAGACTTCAATGTTTGTGTTTGGGTCGATTGTAGGCCGTGGCGCCTCGCTGATATTTTTTGAAGGAAGTCTTTTTGAAGTGACCGTAGCCGCTTGCGGTGCGAGTTCACCGTTTTGCTTCAATGCAGCCATTGCTTGGGCACGATCAATATAAGCTTCAACGCCTTCGGTTGGAAGGGTTTGCTTCAAGGTGATGAGCTCGCTGGCGACTTGACTTGGATCGATTCCAAGTGCCTTGATAAAGTCCTTAGGTTTGACAAATTCACTCGGATTTAGCCCATCTCGAGCTGCACCTGCAAGTAGGTTTTGGTCAAGCTCTAGAAGATTAGCTAACTCGTTAATACTTGTCGGAGACTCGAGGAACTTGCCGACGTTTTCAGAACCTAAAACTTGTTTAATGAGCGGGCTGTCAGACAAGAGGGAAGGTAACGTGTTCGGCTGCAGCTTATCAAGTCGGCCCGTGATAAAGGCTAGAATAGCGTTATTATTGATAACGGCGTCTGTCGTAAGCTTTTTATCAAATTGTTTTTGTAGTGGCACGAGAGCAGGGTCAACTTTATTTTCGACGGTGTTCTCACGGTTCGATTGGGTCTTATTTGCGTTTGAAGGAGATGTTGCTGGCTGTGCTGTGGAAAGTGACGGCTGGTCCAGATCACGCGCGTCAGTTTGGTGTCTTGGAGCTGTTTCATCTGGATGAGATGCTTGATCTGAAGATAGACGTGCCGGATTTGACGGTACATTTTGGTCGTTTTTACTAGATGCTTCACGTGCCTGGCTAGGTTGTGACCTTTGTTGTGGGGTCACCGACTTCACGTCAAGGTCACGCTTGGAGTGATTGTTAGACCTTGCTTCAGCGTCTGTGCGGACTACTTTTGGTTTTTGAATATCACTTTTTTGGTCGAGGTTCTTTAAGAGGACCTCGCTAAAGCTCGGCTTACGGCTCCCAGAATCATCCAGGATTGATGATGGAGTGCGTGATCGGCCAAAATTGCCGGTCACCGCCTTGGATGATCCGAAGAGGTCATCCAGGTTTAGTTGGTTCTGAGCTTGTCCCATCAAGGGTTTCACTAAAGTTTCTCTCCAAAATTCCGAAGACCAACGAGAAGGCCTTCCCCATTCTTAAAGCACGATACGTGCCATCGGTGTGGTTGTTAGAAATTAGATACTTAGCTTGAAAAAAAGTGAATGAACTGGGTAAAAAGGGACTTTGCTAGGCAAATTCTCTCGTTAGTTCATTTGCAGTTGGTAATCTTCATGATTTAGCTGTGATGTAAGTGACCCACGTTGCGCAGTTTTTCTCTGTTTTGATCTTACGAAATCGGCCGTTTCCGTGTCCGCTGGCATCTAATCCTTCAGCCCAAAACTCTATTTTTTTGAATCCTGCGTCACATAAAACATCGACAATCTCTGGCAAGGTCCAAAGTCGCCAATCGTAGGAAAAAACACGTTTTCTTATTTTTTGTCCGTCCACTTGGAAATCAATATGGGTTTTTACGCGATGGGAGATGGCATCAAACGATTCTACCTCCCACCAAAAATTAAATTTTTTTTCGTCATTTCGTCGTTTGTCGCGATGAGGAACCAAATATTCTGGGCCTCCAAAGGCGTCCAGGATTAGCATTCCATTTTTAGCGAGTCTTTGGCGACATAGTTCGAAGTAACGCTTAAGCTCACTGCGTCGATTCATAAAATAATAGGAAAAGTTGAGTGCGCAGATGATATCAGGTTGGCCGTCGCGAACTTTCATCACATCGTTACAGACGAGTTTGATTTGATTTTTATGCTGTGAGCTTTGGTCGTTTGTTCCGTGGTGTAGCAAACCCCAGGTAAGGGCAGTATTGTCGATATCGACTCCCACGGCATGATGATTGGCACATAGTTTTACCCATTCAAAGCAAAGACCTGCAGTTCCACAGAAATCTTCGCGGAGAAGCAATTTTCGTTTTGCCGCTTTGGGTGTTGCGTCAAGATACATCTTCCAAATCAAACGGGCATCGTGTTCTGCACTTTGCACGGAGTTGACGTACAGATCGTACTTGTCGAACTTTAGAGTTTGGATTTTTGTTTTGGTTGATTTACGAGAAGTCATAGTCCAAGGCTTTGAGCGGGTGAAAAGCCTTAGTGTACCAAATAACCTGTCACTCTGGCACTGAGTACACTCTCGACGAGAGCTCTGCCTGTTTTTACGCCATCCAATGCTGCTGAAACGATTCCCCCGGCAAACCCAGCACCTTCACCCGACGGGAAAATACCAGGGTGACTGATTGATTGAAGATCTTTTCCTCTCATCATACTGATGGGGGATGATGTTTTACTCTCGATACCAACCACAATACTTTCATTGCAGATGAAGCCGCGCATTTTTTTGTCGTAGTCTTGAACGCCTGCTTTAAGTGCATCCACAATAAATGAGGGTAATATTTTGTCCAAGCGCGCGGCGTTAACGCCGGGCTTATAGGTACTCTGTAATTCTCCTTTTGACTCGCGACCAGCTATGAAGTCTTTGAGTTTTTGAGCCGGTGAATGATAGTTGCCGCCGCCTGCTTTAAAAGCAATTTTTTCCAGTTCGGCCTGAAACCTCATTCCATCAAGGGGATGACCTCGATAAAAGTCCTCGCGTAATACGTTGACCACCACAGCGGCATTTGCAAAGCCACTTTTTCTGGCGTTATAGCTCATCCCGTTTATAGCAAGATGTCCTTCTTGCGCGTTTGTTGGCATTAAATGTCCGCCAGGGCACATGCAAAATGTCCAAATACCCCGCTGTCCAGATTGAGCCGCGAGTTTATACTCAGCGGCCGTAGGTACTTTGCAGCTGCCAAATTGAATACGGTTGACCACATCCTGGGGATGCTCAAAGCGCGCTCCCATGGCAAAGGGTTTCGGAACGATGGCCAGGCCACGATCGAGCAGCATTTGGTATGTTTCTCTCGCGGAGTGACCAATGGCGATTACCAGGTGATCGGTCGCAAGTTCTTCGCCGTTATCAAGCTCGACAATGTACCTTGCGTTATCACCGCCTGATTTGAAGTTGATAAATCGTCTTCCGAATTTAAACTCTGTTCCACTGCGCTCCAAATATGTACGCATGTTCTTGGCAATTCTAATCAGAAAATCAGTACCAATGTGTGGTTTCGCCTCATATAAAATATCTTCAGGGGCGCCGTGTTTTACAAATTGATCGAACACATGATTGATCAGTGGGTGGTTTCGTCCGCAAGTCAGTTTCCCATCAGAAAAAGTACCCGCACCACCTTCGCCGAAACAGTAATTGCTCTCAGGTGTGAAAATGCCGCGGGATCTAAGCTTATTGGTTGTTTTGATTCGCTTCTCAACAGGTTCCCCGCGTTCGACGACAATACAAGACTGACCTGCCCTTGACAGGGTTAAGGCTGCAAAAATTCCACTTGGTCCAGAGCCGATGATCACGGGCTTGTGACGAAAGTTCACGGTATTCAGGTCAAGATCTGCGAGGGGATCACTGGAGGCTTGGGGCTCAGAGATAGAAGCGATAGTGGATTTAGATTGGTAAACTGTCGACTCATCATCGACATCCACATCAACTTGGTAGTGGTAAACAATCCTAGCCTTTCGACGAGCGTCCAATGACTTCTTAGTGATGCGAACGCGACGGATCATGGTCTCGGGGATTTCCAGCATGGAAGCTATCTGCTTATTTAGCAGTGCGTTTGCTGGAATCTCGTTGACGGGCACTTCAACATCATGAAGTCGCAAAGTCATGGACGAAAGGCTCCTAAGTCTTTTGTAGCTTTAAAAAGCCCGAAAGTTATACACCATGATTAAAAATTATACAATCCTTAAAAGCTCTTAGTAATAGTTATAAAAAGCATCCCGTAGGCCGATTTAAGCCCACAAGATGACAAGCTAAAATGTAGAAAACGTGCTGCCTATCGCCTGTCGGGGAGCAGGTTTTCCCTAGACGTGACTACATTTAGGTTTCCCCTCCCAGAACTCTTCAGCTAGCATGCGGAGGCAAGTGCTCGCCTGGAAAGTTACGAGCCATTGCCAGCGGTGCTAAGTCCTTAAACAACTTTACCTTGTAGGGAGTTTTATGATGAGACGATTAGCTAGTATGGCCCTTGTGACCCTCATGATGTGCGCTGCCACTTCCGTGTTGGCCGTCGAGGTGCCGGGAAAAGTTATCTATAAAATGCCATCGGGTGAATTGGTCCGACGCGATGTGACACTCGACGTTCCACCCCGTGGACAGGGCAAGGTTGTTTGGAAGACAGCCAACTACCAAGTGGAAAGCCATGCATTTAAAACAAAGAAGCACCTCGGAAGGACGATCTTTAGTGTTTTGTTTCTGAATGTTCCTGGCGCGCCAGCGGGTACGGCCATGGCATTGGTCGGTTCCTACCTTCGTGGTAGCAACGAAGTGATGTACTACGGAGATGTTTACGGCAAACATGTGGAAGCCGATACGACCACAAATCCAGAAGCCATGCTTGATGAGTTACTGACCAACACCAATCTTGACCACGACGGTGAGAAGGATTGGCACTATGCCGGTGGTTTCAAGTTTAATAAAGAGATCACCAAGTAAATTCCAGCGAAAATTTTTAAAGGAAAGCCCTGTGAGTTTATCCTCACAGGGCTTTCGTGTTTTAGACGCTTTATCGGAATCTAAAAAACAGGAGAAACCGTTGGATTGTCCTCGTCGCCATTTACATGGCTTAAAGTAGACTCAGCAGGATCGACCTCATAGATTTCATCTAATATCTTCTGCCATGTGGGGTATTTTCCCAGCAGTAGCCCACCTAAAAAGGCCGAATCGTGACGCGCGCCCACGTCAAAAGTTGCGCCGACAGACGTTGTAATAATGTCTAGATTGCGACTTCCAGCCGGGTCGTCAGCCGTACGTTTTAGGGCAAAGTAATCGGCATTGTAGTATGGGAACGTTGAGCATCCATTAAAGTAAAAGATTTGGCTCTTTTGCAGGGGTAGCTTCAACGCGCGGCCAAGATGTTTTTCAAATCTAGGTAGATTTAAATAGCTTCCTAGGCCCGAGTGTCCGTCGTAAATAAAGATATCAGCGTTCTCTATGCCTGTGGCTGCTATATCCAAAAAGTCAGGCTCATCTGGATCGACAAGGCGCATATCGATTTCCACATCGTACTTGTCGCGCTTCAAAGTTAAATAATTTTGACGACTCCCAGCTTTCGCCATCTTGAATCCCTGTTTAACTAGTAGCTCTGAGGCCTCTTTGTAGGCCTTAAGTACGAGGTCTCCGTGGCGGAAGTCTTCGTCGACTCCAACGAGAAAGACGACTTTTACAAGTCGACCATTCTGATTATCACCGAGAATTTTCTCATAGTTGGGGTATGTCTTCTTTGTGTTAGCTTTTGGGATCAGTTTGGCGATAACTTCTTGGAGCTCAGACTTGGGTATTCGGCAGCCGTCGTTGTCCGGATTCCAAAAATACCAGAAATCCTCCTCGGCATTGTAATGTTCGTCCGTACAGGGATTTCGCCCATCAGAGCCAAGACTCCTTTTATAAATCGTTGTTGGATCGCGTGGCATTAGGAACTTAATGGACGGATTTTCACCTTTAAAAACTTTCTTTTTGAAAACGACGCGGTCTCGGTAAGAGTAAGTCACCCGTACGCTTCTGGTAGAGTTATCAAACTTTGCATTCAGCAGTTCAGGTGACCCTTTGGCCTCAAGAATGCCAGGGTTGTTCACGAAGGTCTCGTGAACCGAAAAGGTCCCATAAAGATGTTGTAGTTGACGGTCAATCAGTTTTATTACCGATGATTTATGAGGCTCTTTGAAAAGCTGTTCTTTAGTAGTAATTCCCGTGGGAATTTGTGTGTCGATATAGGCTTGAAATTGTATCTCGCCCAACTGGTTGTCAGTGCCGTAAAACTTTGCCTTGGATGCATCGTTATTGACGGTTCTACAGCCGCTCGTAAACCAGCCAAAGCTGAGACAAGACGCTACGAACATGAGCCTTGAAGTGGTACTTTGTAACCGAAACATCGTAGTATCCTTTAGTTGGTCCTCAAACGGAAAAATTCCATGGAAAAACTGCCCTGAAATTCGTATACCTCTATCGTCACATAGATTGACAAAGTCACAACCGGGCAAAACTTGCCCACATCAAGGGCGGGAAAAGAGCAAATGCAACCAATCATTGAAATTGCAAAAAGCCTGGAAATTTCTGAAGAGCACGTAGAACTCTTCGGCCGCGATAAAGCTAAAATCCGCCTTGATGCTCTTGAGAATGCTCGAACGAAGCCAACAAACGGCAAACTTATTTTGGTTTCTGCCATCACGCCAACCCCGGCTGGAGAGGGTAAAACAACGACCTCAATTGGCCTGGCTCAGGGTCTTCGTAAGATTGGCCAGAATGCAGTGCTGGCTCTCAGGCAGCCTTCCATGGGCCCGGTTTTCGGGCGCAAAGGCGGAGCGACCGGTGGTGGAAAGTGCCGTCTTGAGCCCTCGGATGCAATCAACCTTCAGTTTACTGGTGATTTTCATGCGATCACGTCGGCGCACAATTTGATCGCCGCCTGCATCGATAATGGTCTCTACTTCGGGACAACGACGCTGGATCCTCAGCGTGTATTGTGGAAACGCGTCATGGACATGAATGATAGAAGTTTGCGAGATATTGTCACCGGATTAGGTGGGCGATCTGTTGGCGGATCACCGCGTCAATCAGGTTTTGATATCACGGCCGCCAGTGAAATTATGGCGATTCTTTGTCTGGCGGAATCGCGCGCAGATTTGCGTCAGCGTCTCGATAATATATTGATTGGATATGACAAACAAAATACTCCGGTCCACGCCAGCGAGCTGGGCATAACTGGCGCGCTGATGGCTATATTAAATGAGGCGATAATGC
>JBAXLR010000080.1:0-13061 GCA_037134655.1 bacterium
CATCAATAAAGGAAAACTTTTTTTGATCACAGCCAAGCGGCACCACGTCCACTTCGCCGCCCGTGATCCCCCGAAGGGGCTTGCCGACAAACTGCGATGGAGCGATCAGTCGGTCAACATGAAAATGCCCCAAGCGGCCGAAAAACTGCCGAGTAATGCCGAGCCCATCGGCTCGCTGTCCGTAAAATCGAATCAGCTTTCGGCCAGTTTTTAAGAACATGGCGGCCGTTGTCTCCGGCCCGCCATAGGTAAAGATAATATCTGGGTTGAATTTTTTTGAGAGAGCAAAAAGACGGCCGTACTTGTCGAGCCCAAAATGATCGACACTTTCTACCGAGAATTCCTGGTCGATAAATCTGGTTTCAATTGGGCTTGATTGAAGGGGTGTGATCAAGGTTTCGGCGCCAGCGAGCTTCATGGCGCACGCGGCACTCAGGGCATACTCGCTAATCGCGCTATTCCAACGATTGGAAATTAAATGCCAAACCTTCATCCGGAAACCTTCTCCGAGATTTCTTTCAGCTTGGCGTACTTGATCAAACTATAAAAACTTGAAATCGCGGCCCACAAAAAACCTTGCCAACCATCTAAAAACCCTAATTTGAAAAGATATCGGATGATGAAATCCGTTGGCAGGCGGGCGGCCATCAAAAATACACTCGGCCGGCTCTTGCCGCTTTTCCATCGCGACACAGCCATCATCGACGTGTAACGATTGAATTTCGAAAAATAATCATCCAGGTCTTTGTAGCTTTTGTGCCACAATACACCATCCAAACTCAGTACTGACGAACCTTTCGGCAACACTATAGTCTCATGTACCTCATTCTGATAACTGGCCGAATGGGATTGAAAAAGTCTAACTACATGATCTTGAGTCCGTCCATAGCGCATTTTGCGGCCCAAAAAAATCAGGCGCCGCTTCATGCTGAACGCACTAGCCTCATGGGATTCCCCTGATACGGCTGCGGTGATGGCTTGCCATAGATGTTCATCCGGAAGTTCGTCCGCATCAAGACACAAAGTCCATCGCCTAGAGGCGAGGGACATGGCGTAATTTTTTTGGCTAGCAAAGTTATCGAAGGCTCGGTGCTCAACCCGAGCACCAAATTTATTCGCTATCTGACAAGTCTGGTCAGTACTGCCGCTGTCGAGGACTATGATTTCGACATTTTTTGGGACGGAGTCAAGAAGAGCCGGTAAATTTTCTGCTTCATTGAGCGTGATAATAACCAGCGAGAGGTCGGCCAATGCCGTCTCGGAAATCAATCCTGATTTGTGAAAGATGCCGCCCATTGTAAGCTACTTGAGCGACTGTCAATGTTGATAATAACCGGATAGCCTTTGCGAACTACTTGGCTCGCGTTTGTAACCTTAACAACTGCAAAGTTACCGCGTTTTTTTACAATTCGTCCTGCGGCGATTGGGCGCGCTTTTTCATCTAAAATGCGAACCTGATCTCCAACTATTCCGTCCTCAAGGCGCACAACGCATCGCTCACCGCTGTCCGCACAACTATAGACAGTAGCGGCTTCGCTGTTTCCTGCAACCATTAATGCTAAAAAAGCCGAGGCGGCAAAAATTTGCCGTCTAAGGGGTGCTAATCTAAGCTTCATGACATTCAAAACTCTCATAAACAGTCTCCACTTCAGCATTCAGCAGCATGGGTATAACAGCGTCAACAACTTGATTCCAATAAAGGCAGCATTTAATTCTTAAAACCAAAACCCAACTCATCTACCGAACGTTTCACTTGCGGCGACGAGCAGGGCTTTCACCTGTTCGCCATTGAGCAATGTTTATACCAACGATATTTATCAATAATTACATGGGTTTGTTGGCATGCAGCTGTCGTCCCATAAGGACATGTGTCAGGTTCGTTGACACTCGGGCCGGAGTCCCATAAAGTTCTGGAATGATTTGTTTTTGTAGTGGCCATCACATCACTTTTTGAGGATTTAAACGACTGTGGATCCAACCGCTTCCATCACCAAAAAAACACCCCTCTTTGATTTGCACACACAGTCTGGGGCGAAGATGGTGCCTTTTGGTGGCTGGATGATGCCTGTTAGTTACGAGAGCGTGCTGAGCGAACATAAGAATGTTCGTGAGGCATGCGGAATTTTTGATGTCAGCCATATGGGTGAAGTCAGGGTGAAAGGACCCGACGCCCAACGGTTCTTACAGTGGCTCACGATCAATGATATCGAGCGCCTAAAGACGGGAGCTGGGCAGTACAGCGCCATCCTTAACGAGAGCGGTGGAATGATTGATGATCTCATCATCTATCGCCTCGGAGACGATGAATTTTTTATCTGTATCAACGCCTCAAATAGATCAAAAGACTTCACTTGGATCAAAGAAAAATCTAAGAGCTTTGCCGTCGACGTTAAAGACGAGTCTGATCTGTGGGCACAAATCGCTGTGCAAGGACCTAAATCCCTTGATGCAATGAGCCATCTCTTGGCACCACCAGATGCGGTCCGCCTGCGGAGCCTGCCTTACACGCACATTTTACAATCGCCTCTACTTGGCGCTTCGGTCTACATCGCACGAACCGGTTACACCGGCGAGTTTGGCTTTGAAATTTATCTGCCTGCGCAAAGCGCAAAACAATTTTGGACAGCTTTAACAGGTCTCAAAGATAAATATGGGGTCAAACCCATTGGTCTTGGCGCCCGGGACACCTTGCGTCTTGAGGCCTGCTACTTGCTGTATGGCAACGACATGACAGACAGCGTCTCTCCACTTGAGGCTGGAATTGCTTGGGCCACGAAATTAGACAAGGGTGACTTTATCGGGCGTGCCGCGCTTATGGACCAAAAAGCTCGCGGTATCAAACAACAGATCGTGGCCTTTAAAATGGCAGACGATGGTATCCCGCGGCAAGGAATGAAAGTATTTTTCCAAGGTAAAGATATGGGCCATGTCACCAGTGGATCCGTATTGCCAACTTTGGGCGGCGCCGGTGGCATGGCTTTGCTTGCGCACGGCCCCAAAGAGGGCGACGAAATTCTAATCGACATCCGAGGCCAACAGAAACGAGCTAAAGTTTGTAAGCGGCCGCTTTACGCGGCTCGCACTAAATAAATCAACATTAATGTGAGGGCCAAATGGAATTTCCAAAAAACTTTAAATATACGAAAGATCACGAGTGGATTGAAGCTCAAGGCAAAACCGGCACTATCGGTGTAACGGCTTATGCGGTTGAGCAGCTGGGTGACATCGTGTTTGTTGATCTGCCTGAGGCGGGGAAGCACTTCAAGGCGGGCGATTCATTTGGAACCATTGAATCGACAAAAACTGTCAGCGATCTCTATATGCCTGTTGCGGGGAAAGTTTCAGCCGTCAATACAGCTCTTAAAGGCGCCCCTGAGAGCTTACAGGGTGACACCTACAAAAACGGCTGGCTAGTTAAAATCGAAATGGACAACCCAGGAGATGTGGGTGGCCTTCTCGACGCCGCCGGATATGAGGCATTCATCAAAGAGTGAAGCCTCTCCGACTCTCGCGCTTACTGGTACTCACTGATATCAGGGCAAGTGCAAACGAGATTTCTATCTCCTAAAGCATTGTCGATTCGAGCAACTGAGGGCCAGAATTTGCGTGCCTTTGTCCAGGCCGCTGGAAATGCGGCGGTAGCACGTGAGTAGGGAAGATCCCAGCTATCGCCTGTGACCATGCCGACCGTGTGGGGTGCCTGTTTTAGTGGATTTTTAACTCTATCCCAGGTGCCATTGGTTACTTTGTCAATCTCAGCCTTTATACCGATCATCGCTTCACAGAATCGGTCGAGCTCCGCTTGGCTTTCACTCTCTGTTGGCTCGATCATCATCGTGTTAGCGACGGGGAATGAAACCGTAGGCGCGTGGAATCCATAGTCCATCAGCCGTTTAGCTATATCTTCCACTTCAATCCCGCTTTGCGCTTTAAAACCTCGGATGTCGACGATGCATTCGTGGGCCACCATCCCAGACTGACCTTTATACAGGATTGGAAAATGCGGGTTCAGGCGATGGGCAATATAATTGGCATTCATAATTGCAGTTTGGGTTGCCAACGTTAAACCAGACTCACCCATCATGCGAATATACATCCAAGAAATTGGCAATATGCTGGCGCTTCCCCACTGTGCGGCTGACACGGCAAAAGACGTACGGCCGCCAACTATTTTGGCCAGAGGGTGTCCGGGCAGAAAACCAGCAAGGTGCTTCGCAACTCCAATGGGTCCCATCCCAGGGCCGCCGCCGCCGTGGGGTATGCAAAATGTTTTGTGCAAATTCAAGTGACAGACATCGGGGCCGAAATCCCCCGGGCGACATAAGCCGACTTGCGCATTCATATTTGCGCCGTCCATATACACCTGTCCGCCGTGTCGATGAATGATCTCACAAACCTCGCGGATGCCTTCTTCAAAAACCCCATGTGTAGACGGGTAGGTGACCATCAGGCATGCGAGGTCGCTGGCGTGCTCCGCGGCCTTCTTTTGCAATTCAGAAATATCAATATTGCCATCATCGTCGCAACCAACGATCACAATCTTCATTCCTGCCATTGCTGCACTGGCTGGGTTGGTTCCGTGGGCGGACTGAGGAATAAGGCATGTGCGCCGATGCCCTTGCCCGATCGATTTAAGATAGGATCGAATCACCAAAAGTCCGGCATATTCGCCTTGGCTACCGCTGTTAGGCTGCAAACTGATAGCGGCAAATCCTGTAATTTCACAAAGCCAGCGCTCAAGTTGCGCAAACATTTCCTGGTAGCCTGTCGACTGATCCTTAGGAACAAACGGATGCAAGGCGCCAAACTCGGGCCAACTAATCGGGAAAAGTTCCGCGGCAGCATTGAGCTTCATAGTACAAGACCCCAGTGGAATCATGCTTGTGGTCAGCGAGAGATCTTTCGCTTCTAAATGCTTTATATATCGCATCAAGTCCGTTTCGCTTTTAAACCGGCTAAAGATAGGGCTCGTTAACGTCGGAGTCTTCCTTAGTAAACGCTCCGGAATCGCGGGGCTTGCCTGATCTGCGAGCTCTTTTGGGGTAAGTCTGCAGCCGAAGACGGCCAGTAGATCCTGGAGATCTCGCTCGACCACGGTCTCATCGAAAGAAACACTTAAACAATCATCGCGATCGATCCGCAGATTAATCTCACGTGCAGCGGCGGCCTCCAAAAACTGACTTCGTTGCTCCGGCGTCACCACGATCGACACCGTATCGAAAAAGTGGTCATCGATAATGGAAAGGCCGACTTTTTTTACTCCATTTGCAAAGATCTTTGCTGCGGCATGCACTCGCTCAGCGATTTCACGTAGCCCAGCAGGACCGTGATAGCATGCATACATGCTTGACATGATAGCCAGCAGAGCCTGAGCCGTACAGATATTACTCGTGGCTTTCTCACGGCGAATATGTTGCTCGCGGGTTTGCAATGCTAGCCGGTAAGCATTTCGGCCCTCTTTATCCTTGGATGCGCCAACAATCCGACCGGGCATACGGCGTTTGTGCTCGTCACCCGTTGCAATAAATGCCGCATGAGGGCCGCCGAAACCCATGGGAACACCAAAACGCTGGGCGCTACCGATGGCGATATCTGCGCCCAGTGAACCGGGAGACTCGAGTAAAACAAGCCCCAGAAGATCACAGGCGAGCGTTGTGATAATTTTTCTCTGTTTTGCGCTATCAATTAAATTTTTGTAATCAGCCAAACTTCCGTTTGATCGGGGATACTGAAAAATGGCGCCAAACAGCTGAGACTCGCGAGCAAACGTGGCGTCATCACCCACAACAATTTCAGCACCAACAGGTTCCGCGCGTGTACGAATCAGTTCAACGGTTTGTGGATGACAGTCTTTGGAAACGAAGTATTTTTTAGATGCGTCATCAGCGCGACCGGCAAAACTCATCATCATGGCCTCAGCCGCAGCCGTCGCTTCATCAAGCAAGCTTGCATTAGACACCGGTAGTCCGGTTAACTCAACAATCATAGTTTGAAAGTTGATCAGAGCCTCGAGTCGGCCTTGGCTAATTTCAGCTTGATATGGAGTGTACTGAGTATACCAACCTGGATTTTCAAGAATATTCCTCTGGATAACCGGCGGGACAATTGTCCCGTGGTAACCAGTTCCTATATAGCTTCGCCAAATTTTATTTTTCTTAGCAATACTCTTTAGCTGCCGCAGGGCCTCATCCTCTGTGACGGCTACGGGTAAATTTAGTGGTGCATTGATTCGAATGCCCTTTGGTACAGCTTTGTCAACCAGCGCCTCTAGGGACTTGACGCCCAAAGCCGCCAACATTTGCTCTTGCTCACCCGCGGTTGGTCCCAGGTGACGGTCTGAAAATTTTCTGTGTGAATTAAAACTCTTTAGAGTACTCATGGCCTCAAACATCCCTCGCCAGGGTTAGTTAAATTCAAGGCAAATCATAGCTCTTTTTTGGATTTTTGGCTGCGGAATTCTAACGATTAAGATCTCGGTGGGCGACTGAGATAACGATCTCTGGGACGGTGTCTTTAGCCAGCCGGGCTGCCAGCCTTTCAACCATAGAAACACTGCGATGCTGCCCGCCCGTACAGCCCAGTCCAACCCGCAGAAAGTGTCGCCCTTCGGATAAATACTGCGGCAAGATAAAGCGATATAAATCTATGAGCTTATTAAGAATTTCCTCCCCTGCTGGGGAATTAAACACGTAAGACTGCACCTCTGGGTCAAGGCCAGTTTTCGACCTTAATTCAGGCTCAAAGTAAGGGTTTGGCAAAAAGCGCACATCATGCAGCTCTTCCACTGGCGTTAACGTACCATATTTAAAACCAAAGCTAACAAAAGTAACCTGCAATGTACGCAGGGGCCGCCCCACGATCTTCTCACACCGGGACTCAACGAGTGCACGGAGCTGTCTAGGTTTGAGGTGGGTCGTATCGAGACGAATATCAGCAGCCTCAGCTACGGGCTTAAGCAGGAGTTCTTCTTTAGCAATTTGCCCCTCTAAATCTTTGGCCAAATCGGCGGCGGGGTGGCGCCGTCGGGCTGTGCCATAGCGGCTTTGCAGTACAGAACTTTCGGCACTAATGTACATCACATCAAGATCGACTCGCTCAGCCAGGTCTTTTTTTATTGTTGGGAATTTTTTTGCAAACTGGGCTGACCTAATGTCCATTCCAAACGCGTAGCCAACATCAGTTGGGATTTTTCCAGCCTCAATTAGCTCGATTGTGTCCCAAAGGAGCTCAATCGGCAGATTATCAACACAGTAAAATCCGCTATCTTGCAAAGTATGTAGCGCCGATGTTAGACCGGCGCCCGATAGGCCCGTGACGATGGCAACCCGCGGCTTTCCCATTTAAAATGGCTTTCGGCGTTTGCTACTTGGAAGAATGCCGGCTTGCTCACGATATTTGGCGACCGTTCGCCGACTGATGTCGATATTTTCTTTCGTCAACATGTCCATGATTTGCTGATCCGAGAGGGGCTTATTTGCATCTTCAGCTTTAATGATGTCTGCGATCCGGCTTTTCACCGCCTCGTTCGCTACGCTTTCGCCATCACTCCTACCGATGGCGCTATTAAAGAAGAATTTTAACTCGAAAATACCCCTGGGCGTGTGAACATATTTGTTAGTTGTGACGCGGCTGATGGTCGATTCATGTAGCTCTAGAGCATCCGCAATATCTCTCAAAACCATGGGCTTTAAGTATTGAATGCCGTACTCAAAAAAATCTCGCTGCCTTTCAAGAATTTTTTCCATTACGCGATGAATCGTGCGCTGACGCTGTTCCATACTTTTAATGATCCACTTTGCACTTTTAATTTTGTCGTCAAGATATTCCTTGCCGCCCTTGTTTTTGTCTGGCACAGCCTTCTGCTCTTTGAGCATATCCTTATAAAAAGAACTTACGCGCAAGCGCGGTAGTCCTTCTTCATTCATACTGACCAACCACTCTGTCCCCAGTTTAAAAACAAATACGTCGGGAATCACGTATTGGGGTGCATCCGGTCCAAACTGTCTTCCAGGAATGGGCTCGAGCCCCGCAATAACGCCAACATTGTTGTAAACTATCTCGAGTGCAACGCCCAGGGCCTTGGCCACAGCCGAGTAATTGCGATTCTCTAAATCATGCAAATGGTTCTCGACAATCTTCTCTACAATTCCGTTTCGCAGTTTGAAATGTTTTATCTGCAACAAGAGGCATTCGCGCAAGTCACGCGCGGCGATTCCCGGTGGCTCAAAGCGCTGAACTGTATCGAGAACTCCTTCAGCCAAATCCTGATCGAAATTTTCTTTTTCACACAGCTCCTCTATGGAAATCGTAAGATAGCCTCGGTCATCTATGTTGCCGGCGATCTGTTCGGCGATTTTTAGCTCGTCAGGGTTCAGGTCAACTTCACGAGCCTGATCAAGCACATATTCCTGCAGAGTCGAGGCTTTGGTCACAATGTTTTCATAGTTTGGCATTTCGTCATCATGATTGCCCTTTGAACCGGCGCTCGACGCCTGATTGCGAGACTCTTCATAGGCGGAAAGGCGCTCCCAATCGATTTCATTTTCTTTGCTCTTGTCCACTTGATCGACGATCGCAGACGCTTCCTCAAGTCGGCCACTAACCGCCTCTGACTCGGTGAATTCTTTTTCGATTGGAGAATAGTCGTCAGATGCTTCCTGAGCCACCTCTTCGAGTACTGGGTTCTCAGATATCTGCGTTTCTACAAACTGCTCTAATTCGAGGCGTGAAAGCTGCAGCAGCTTAATTGCTTGCTGCAACTGGGGTGTCATCGTTAAGGTTTGGCCAAGTCCAATGGATTGACCAATTTTGATTGCCATAAAAGCCCTTTATTTAATCCGCCAACCGCCATCACAATAAATGTGACTGGCATCTCCTAGCAGTATAGCAGCAAACCCGTCATTGACCAGTTTTAAACAAAGGATGCAGGGTCGGGGCAGGGCGCACTCAATGTGGCATATCCGCCAATCAAGGCTCTAAAACTTAAAGTTTTCCCCCAAATAGCTCTCACGCACTGCTTTGTTACTCGCCACTTCATCGGGCAGGCCGTGTGCGATTATTTGACCGCTGGCTAATATATATGCTCGGTCACAGCTGCCAAGTGTTTCGCGCACATTATGATCAGTAATAAGCACTCCGAGACCTTCATTTTTAAGGGATAGAATAATTTGCTGAATTTCATTTACTGTGACGGGGTCAATGCCGGCGAATGGCTCGTCAAGCAACAGAAATCTAGGCTCGATGATCAACGCCCGGGCAATTTCCACACGTCTACGTTCGCCGCCCGACAAGGCTGCTCCCATTGACTTGGCGATATGACCAACCTGAAACTTTGTCAATAATTCGTCAAGCCGGTCAGCACGTCGCGCGCGCGGAACGCCGGTGACCTCCATGACCGCAAGAAGATTATCTTCTACTGTCATCCTTCGAAAAATACTCATGTTCTGTGGTAAGTAAGAGATGCCCTTTTTTGCTCGCACATGCATTGGCAGGTCTGTAATGTCCATATCGTTCATCATGATTTTGCCAGATTGCGGCTGCAACAAGCCCACGACCATATAAAAGCTCGTCGTTTTCCCAGCACCATTTGGCCCCAGCAAACCTACAACTTCGCCGGTCCTTACGCGAAAGCTTGCGGATTTAACCACCTGTCTTGACTTGAATGACTTGCAAAGCTGGTCTGCCACCAGCTCCGCACTCTCGCTTAAATTTTCTGTCATCACATCGTTCATTTTGAACGTCCAGTTTTTTTTGTGGCTGGTTGAACCACTCCCTCGACTCGATCTGCCTTGACCCAGCCATTCTTTAAATCATAGTAAATCACTTTGCCTCGCACTACGTCGTCACCGCGATACATAACCGGTTCACCTTTCATGGTTATAAGGCGCTTGGAGTTGCTAAAAATAGCCTCGCGCCCCTCTGCCTTGATGGGCTGCCCTGTGTCTGGATCGACCCTAGAAAATCTGACTGATCCCACCGCGTGAACCTCTCGAACTTCCCGTGACTTGGGTTCGAAAAATATTGTGGCTTTGTCGGCTTCAAGACGAATATCGTCTTGAGTCACAACAACGTCCTCTTCTAGCATGAGCGAGCCCGGGTTTCGTAAACCTGAAAGACTCTTGCTCCAAAACTTTACGACTCCCACTTTCGCGTTTTTTGCCCGCGGGCGACTCGAGATTTTTGCTTCCTGAGATTCTTGGCGCGAGGGAATGCTCGAAGGGTTAGCCATTGATTTGGGCGCGGGACCCTCCGGAAATGCCGCCTCAGGCTTTTCCTTATTCGTCTCAATATTGGGACTGGTCGGCTTGGATATAGGTGTTGGCGAAAAATCGTCGACGTCCTCAATAAGTTCGGCGCGCAAGGGCGCTGTCACCCAAAACCAGGCGGCTATCAGACAAATTAGGTTGCGAGACTTTTTGAAAGTCATCATTTTGCGTTTTTACCCCCGGCGCTGCTCTTCATAAGATCTGAGCGAACTGACCCGAATACGCCGCCACGCATACGCAACGCTTCTGTTTTTGTGTTATAAATCATCCCGCCCTCGGCTGCAATAAACTGGCTGTCAGAATCGATCCTAACCGGTTTATCTGTGAACGCTTCGCCCGTCTTGTCGCTATACTTTATCCAATCACTCTGAAAACGTGTAGTCCCTCGGATATAGTCCACATTTCCGGTAAATAAGATCGTATCTACCATACCTGCGCTGTCGCCGAAAAAGTTCTCATTTTGGAAAGTGATCTCTGCCTGGTCGGACTCTATTTCTTGCCTTTGCCCATTATCTATTCTCACCATTCTCATCCTGCCGTCGCAGATTAGCCGTCCCTGGGCAAACAAGGTGGCATTATTTCCGGTGGCCCTGGCGACCAAATGGCCGTTTTTATATTTGTATAGCTCAAAACGGTTTAGCTTTGATTTAACTAGTGAAGCTTTAAACTCGCGGTCACTAGGTGCCTCTGATTGGTTTAAGTAAATGAACACAGCAGCAACAAGTGCTCCTATCAATAGCGCCATGAAAGTTAATTTACTTTTACTCATCTGAAACATGATTATACGATTTTTGCTGCCAAAAGGTCATGCATTCTCAATAGACCCTCGAGATGGTCTGGGCGCTGCTCACTCACTACAAACAATGACGTGATCTGCGCGTCTTCCATGCGCTTAAACGCCTCCATCGCAAGACAATGCGCATTGATGGTGCGGGGACTCTTGGTCATCATTTGGATCGCACTCATCTTTATGGCTTCGGAGCCTTGTGCCAACAAGGCGCGCCTTATATCGCCATCGGAAATGGCTCCCATCAATTTTCCAGACTTATCGACCACTGGTACAATGCCGTAATTTTTGCGCGTTACAGCCTCCAAAACCTCGTGGAATGACGCGTCGGCAGGAACAGCTGGCAAAGCTGGGCCAGCTGGTTTCATAAGATCATGGACCGTCGCAAGTTTACGACCAAGGGCGCCAGAGGGATGCAAGCGTGCGAAATCGGCAGCTCCGAATCCGCGCGCCTCCATGATGGCCACTGCGACTGCGTCACCCAAAGCCAACGCGACTGTTGTTGATGTGGTGGGTGCTAAGTTGTGTGGGCACACCTCACGTTTGACAGAGCCATCAAGCACGATGTCGGCAAGCTGGGCCAGTGACGATTTCATGTTGCCAGTGATCGCCACGATTGGCACGCCGACTCTCTTCGCATGGCGAACCACGGCGTTGACTTCTTCTGTTTCCCCGCCAAATGCAATGGCCATTAGCACGTCCTGGCGCTGCATCATGCCGAGGTCACCATGCAAAGCCTCTGCTGGATGCAAATAAAATGAGGGCGTCCCCGTGCTTGCTAAAGTTGCCGCGATTTTTCTCGACACATGTCCAGACTTGCCAAGGCCGGTGATCACAACCTTTCCCGTTGCTGAAAGCATAGTTTCTACTGCGGCGGTGAATTCTTTACCCAATTTCAACGCGGTTTCGAGCAAAGCCTGTGCCTCTTGCTCCAGGGCGTTTCGACCAGATTGCAAAATATTGCCAGCGTCAGCTGAATTTTCGGTCGATGCGATAGGCATCACGACCCCTTCTTGGACATAACCGCAGCAGCAACAAACTCTCTGAACAGCGGGTGAGCTTTGGTTGGTCTACTTTTTAACTCGGGATGAAACTGGCAAGCGACAAACCACGGATGATCTTTAATTTCCATTATTTCAACCAAATCCCGATTTGGCGATACACCAGCAAAAATAACTCCTGCCGACTCAAAGCGGGCGCGATATGAATTATTGAACTCGTAGCGATGCCGATGGCGTTCGCTGATTTCTGATCCGCCATAAGCTTTATGGGACCGCGAACCACTTGCCAATAAGCAGGGATATGCACCCAAGCGCATCGTGCCGCCCTTAGATGTGACGCTCTTTTGGCTATCCATTAGGTGGATAACCTGATCAGGGGATTGTGCGTCGAATTCCTGGCTGTGGGCCCTGGCTAGTTGAAGGGCGTTACGCGCAAATTCTATGGCAGCCAACTGCATGCCCAGGCAGATCCCAAAAAATGGTTTATCCGATTCGCGTGCGTATTTAATCGCTGTGATCTTGCCCTCAACGCCTCGAGATCCGAATCCTCCAGGTACCAAAATGGCGTCAAACGGAGCTAGCAGCTGACTTGCATTGGCTGGGTTGATTTCATCGGCATCCAAATACTCAACATCAACCTTACAACTATTGGCGATCCCCGCATGTACGAGACTTTCGTCGATGGATTTGTAGCTATCAAAAACACCGACATACTTGCCGACGACAGCTATTTTAGTTTTAGCTGCCGGATGATCTAGGTTGTGGACAATACGCCGCCATGCCGCCAGGTCAGGTGCGCCCGTCCAAATATTGAGAGTTTCAACAATCGCCTGATCAAAGCCCTGGTTATTCATTAAAAGAGGCAATCTGTAAATACTGTCTGCATCAAGCGCCTCAAACACACGATCTGGTTTAACGTTACAGAACTGTGCGATTTTTCGAAGTTGCTCTGTCGGTATCTTGCGATCACTCCGGCAAACCAACATATCTGGCTGTAAACCTATTTGA
>JBAXLR010000081.1:0-12920 GCA_037134655.1 bacterium
GATTATTGGCAAGGCTCGTGAAGCTGGTGATACAGCGATGACCGCTGCCCGTCAGCGAGTTGAAGCATTTGTTACGCAACTGCACGCTCAGAGCCAATTCACAACTGCACCACTTTACCTCCCTGAAGTGGTTCGGTACTTCCCATTTGTACAGATGCAGCCAATTGAAATGATCGATCGTCTCAGTCGCGTGCTTCGCACAAAACCGGGTCACTATGTGATTAACTACCGTAAGGGTGATCTCAAAGCACAAACTCGTATGAGTGTTTTGAAAGACCTTGCAAGGATTCTTTTTGAGGCTGAGCGAACTCGCTTCTCTGAGCTTGGCGCTGCCGATGAGAAATTATTGGGTTACGAGCAGTTGCTATTCGTAGCAAACCTGCTAGCTCCGAAAAATCTACTCTTGGATGAAATGGGACGAGTTGATTCTCGTCGTAATCTTATCTCCGAGTTGTCGGCACTATTCTGGATTCCAAAGTCCCTATTGACTTTCCAGTTGCAACAAACAATTGGGCAGTCAACAGTTACGACTAATACGACGACCACTGGTCGTCAGGTTGAGATGGCTGGTTAAACGGTCAGCAGTATCAACGTTAAACTCCTCCGAATTTTTGACGCGCCGCACTTGTGACGGCGCGTTTTTTTTTCTAAGATGAAGTGATTAAAAATCAGGGTCATTCGTTGGAAGGGATTCAATCAGATGCTAAAAATAGGCCGTTACAGGATGATGTTTTTGCCCGTAATTTTAATCGGTGTGAGCAGTTGTGTGACATCGGGGCGGGAGTTCAATTCGAGGCTTGATTGGATTCAGAAGGGCAGGACAGACCAGCAGCAGGTCAAGGTGATGCTCGGGGACCCCCAGTTCGTGGGATCCAGTGATGGCACACCGGCTTGGACCTATGGGTTCTACAAGTACCGCCTGTTCAGCCCTAGCTATACAAAAGAGGTTAAACTCTACTGGAATGCCGATCGAACGGTCGAATCGTGGTCGTTTAATAGCAGTTTTCCTAATGATATCTCAGGGGTAACGCCGCTACCACCGCGGCCGGCGAGCGCTGTGACCCGTTAAAATTTTATAAAATCAATAGAATCTTGACAATTTTTTTATAAATGTTAAATTCCCCCTAGTTGGCATGAAACTCATGCTGTCTATTGCTGATGTTGATTGTGTAACTTGTTGTGGCTGTGGGGGCATCTATGTTTAAGCGCTATTTTCCGTCGGTAGTCATCACACTACCGACGTTTTTTATTGTTGGCTGCGGAGGCGCTGATTTCGTCGGCTTGGGTCGAGACAAGTCCAAAACCAATACGGTTCAGCAGCAGTCTCCGATCCCAACGACTCCTTCGAGCGAAGCACCAATTTGCAAGCCAACACAACGCTCCATTGGCGCTAACCTGGCTTTCTTGATCGACAACTCAAGCTCTAACTCAGTGACCGACTGCCCAGGCGCGAGCAAATCAGGTCGGTTTCAGGACACGGATATCTATTCATGCTCAAGTGAAACAAATCGCGAGAAAGCCGTTTTAGCTGCTTTTGATCTTTTAGCGGATGTTGCTGTCCGTGATCAATCACCGGCGGCGGCTAGTAATATTTCTATCGTGGGCTTTCCCGCGGCTAATAATGCAGTCCAAAACGTGCAGATGGCCACGAATGGTTGGGTTGGAACAAGACCTCTCGAGCAAAATCGCCTGACCATCCAGTCTGCATTGCAATTTACCCGTCAGCCGATGGGCGCAACACCCTATGGATCAGCGATCAACGCGGTGTCGGATCTGTTCTCGTTATCACCAGCAGCGGATGAAAGATCGCGCGTTGCGGTCTTGGTCACAGACGGCGAGCCTACGGACCGTGACCCAGCCGATGTTGCAGCACGATCCAAAGCCCTTCACGCCGCTGGCGTCGAGGTTATCACGGTTTTTATCACCAATTCGAAGACCCGCGCGCAGCGCGAGGCCTTGCATCAGAGTATGTTGGCAGGTTGGGAGCAGCGCAGTCGTCCTGCACATTATTACAATGCTCAGCGTTATACAAATTTTGATGATTACTTGGCGGATATTTTTGGTCGATCGGGACGTGTCTCACTTGCGGATGCGGTAACCAGTAAAGTGGTGCCCACCTGTGTTGACTCCATTGGTTCCATTTGCCAGCGCTGGAAGGTCGAGATTGCCGATTCGGCTGGTCTAGCTAACGTGATCAAGCAAATCATCCGCACTCGTGCCGTACGGTGCGAATGATAAAAAAAAGCTAACATCTGAACCATCTCCACGGTTTAGATGCGGCATCAGCAAGACCACCTGCTCCCTTGGGGGCAGGTGGTTTTTTTTAGGTGGTAACGTAAAATAGAAAGAAGAGGCATAGACCCGAGTCCTGTACATTTCACATCTATTTTTTGATGAAGGTTGCCCTCATGATTCTCGCCAAAAATCGGCGGTATTTACTCGTGGCTCCATTAGGGGCATTGCTTTTTATTGCTTGTAAGCCTGAAGTCACACCGACGAGTAGTCGTGACTATGCCACAAAGCCCCAAGATCCCATGAGTGGATTTTATGCTTCGTCACAAACTGAAGTACGGGCAAAAAATAATTTTTACTACGCCATATTCAAAAAGGATTATGAGCGTAAGTTTAGCTCGTTACCGGCGACTGGACAGGTATCGCCCGAGAGAATTCCCTACGTTGGCAGTTGGTATCCGCAGTCAAAGGGCGGAACCAACGTCAGAATGCGGGGCAACAGTCCACTTGAAAAGTACGATGCTGTCTTTAACGCGTCTTCAAGCGCAAAGGCCGTGGATTGGGAACGCAAAAATCACACGGTCAGTGCAAATGATAGTTCAGCTGGTTGGGCTGGCCATTGTAACGGATATTCGGCGGCGGCAAGCCGGCTGGCAGAACCGCAAAAGCAGGTCACAAAAGGCAGCACTATCTTTTATCCGGAAGATATCAAAGCACTACTCGCGGAAATTCATATGGGGGCAAAGTTTTACTTTCTTGGCGGTAATCGCTGTGGACTCATCGAGAATGGCTCCTTAACTCCGCCGCAGAATAGGCAAGATCGGACGACCATGGGACTATGCGACGACGTTAATCCCGGGACATTTCATGTAGCGGTAGCGAATTGGATTGGCATCCAGAAGTATCCATTGATCGCCGATGTGCATGGCAAAGAGCAAGTTTGGAATTATCCCCAGTGGAAATATAAGATTGATAGTCGCGAAGTTAATGCCGCAGAAGCCAATCGGATTATCCAAGGGCCCAACTCAGATACCGTCTACACGTTTAATCCAGCTGCCAAAGGGTTTAGAAGTGTTTCCATGACGCTCACACGTTCAGAAGCCTTCACAACCGAAGCTCTAACATCGCAAGTGGAAGCTGCTAAGCGCTATAAAGACGCTGTCTATTACTACATTCTTGAACTTGATGATGCCGGCAATATCATCGGCGGCGAGTGGGTTGCCACGAGCCAGAAGGAACATCCAGATTTCATTTGGGTGGCTCTTGAGGCTGTTGAGGGAGACGGATCACCCTACAGCGCAAACCCTAACGTGAATCCCAAAGAGGTATTAAAGCTTTGGGCAGAATCCGTCGGATTAGATCCTGCCAACCCACCACTTGGGATCATGGAACCAAGTGTCGCCAAAGGTTGGGGGCGTTTTCCGAGGTTTGACGTCTTCATCAATGATGCACAGTCCGGCGTAGCGTTTGCCGTGGATGATCTGACGACCATCGGCTTAAAAACACGGGAAGGTCTCGGTGGAGCGACCCCATCCCTTCTCATCGATGGTAACAAGTTTCCACTTGATCCAATGTTAAATCGAGCGCGTCTCACCGGACTTTCGCCTGGGATCCACATTATGCTGGTGCGGTGGGAGGCAAATGGACGCGTAGTTGATGAGCAACGCGCCCGGTTCCACGTCGTCCGGTAGTCTCAAGCCTTGGGATAATGGCTATTTAAAATAAAAATCTGACGCCTGCCATGGCTGCGGCAAAAGAATACATGAATGGATTGATCGTTGTAGCTGGAGCCACTTCAATATGCACGTGAAAAGGGGCATCTGGAATCGCGATCAGTAAGCCAAGCGGCATTCGCAGTCCAAAGCCAGTAGAGTCCCGGGAGCGTGACCAGTGGTCTCCGCTAAAAATAAAACCACCAAAACCCAAGTATGGAACGATATTCTTGTTTGCGGGCAAGGCTTCGGTGAAAGCAAAATTATAGTCTCCGCCGAGCACAAGTCCTGAGCCAAGGAAAGCTTGTACAAAGGCCTTTTCACTTGCACGGTAATAAAACGTGATCCCACCAGGCTCACCAAAAGCTAAGCCGGCGCCGTATTTTTCCGGTGAGTCTGCGCTAGCGGCCGTCGAAAAAGTGATAAGGCAAATTAGAACAAGAAGTCGCTTCATCATGGTATTTTTACGTCCCTCAGAAACTGTTCATTCACAGCAATCTTACTATTTTTGCGCAGCTCGTGAATCAAGTCTTCTTGTAATTTTTGCCGGTATTTTCTCGCTACATCGAGCTTTACTTTTTCGAACGCCACACTCTCGTCGCCGCGTGTCTCTAAGACTTTGATCACGTGCCATCCAAATTGTGTCTTGACTGGCTGCGGGTGTACTGTGCCCACCTTCGTGTTGAATGCGGCGGTTTCAAACTCAGGCACCATGCGCCCTTGCCCGAAAAAACCTAAGTCCACGGTTTTGTCTTTAGAGTATTTTTTTGCGAGCTCGGTAAATTCCGATTTGGCTTCTAAAGCGTCGTTCAAAGCAGCTTTAGCCTTCGCTTCATCCTCACAAAGAATGTGGAGGGCATGAACTTCTTTTTTTGAAAACCGGGCCTTATTTTGATTGAACCAAGCCTTTAGATCCTTGTCTGAAGTTTTTTTTGCGACGATAAAGTCCATGTATTCACCAGCCAGAAGCTGGGTGGTCATGTCAGCTAGGCGTGCTTGAAACTGAGGTGTCTTGTCAAAGCCTTCTGACCTTGCCTTCTTTGCGACTAATGCACTATTGACCATGTGATCAATAAACTTCTTCTTAAGCTCCGGGTTGGAGGCGACCATTTCCCCTTGCGGCCCTAGCGCCTTGAGTGCGGCGGTGACCGACTCCACCGATATGCTAGTGCCATCGATCGTCGCTAAATCCTTACCGAGGACCCTTGGGCTATTGAGGGTGCATAGTGTGCTGATGATCGTCGTCATGAGTTTTAGTCGCTTCATTGGCATGATGTTTACCTCTGTTCAGCTTTGAGTGTTGTGGTTAGATAAGTCGTCAAGTTTTTGAATTCGCCGTCAACCTCGCCATCAGTCAGAGTCTTTTCTGCGGACTGAAAGCTAAAAGACCATGCGACGCTTTTTTTGCCGGCAGGAATGCTACTACCTTGGTAGACGTCAAATATATGCCAGGCTCTTAAGTGACGTTTTTGTGGGAATTTGCCGATGGCGGCCGCCATTTCGTCGTGACTCAAGCTGGCATCTACCAGTAGTGCTAGATCTCGACTGCTCGGTGGGAACTTGTAGCTATCAGTCGTTGGCTTTGAGCGCTTACTGCTAGCATCAAGCACAGCCTCAAGGTCAAGTTCAAAGCAGATGGGTGCCTCGTTTGGTTCAAGCTCGTAAGCCACAGCCACCTCGGGATGAATTTCACCGAGCCAGCCTAATGTTTGACCCTTGGCCACCAGATATGCCGATGCTCCGGGATGAAGGAACGGAAGCTCGTCACGCTTCGCTCGGTAGACTTGCACATCACCGAGACCAAAACTTTTCAACCAACTTAGGACGAGTCCCTTGACCGTAAAAAATCCAGCATTAGCCTCGGAACTATCCCAGGATTTCCCCTGCCAAGGTTGGTCGACCATCCCTGCCATCCAATGGCGCTCGGTAGGGCGGGTTTTTTCCTCTCTGGCGCGGGCGCTTAAGTGGCGGCCCTTGCGATCCAAGTTTTTGAAGATAGGGTAGGTGTTCCGTTGGAGTGGGTGCTTGGCAAAGTCATAGTATCCGCGTCCCAGCTCAAATAGTCGCGATCCCTTTACGCCATGTCGTCGATTGTTTTGTACGCATTTCAGTAGGGCGCACGTCAAGGTTGTGTGCATCCATTTCGCATCATCTGCAATGGGGTTAACCAGCTTGATGGACGGCGTAAAAGGGTGATCGGAGGTTAGTCGTAGTTTTTTTGCGTCATCGTCTGACCAGAAGGGAAAGCTGATGGTTTCGCGCAGGCCGTGAGCTGCCATGGTGTCCCGTGAAGACTCAATGAAGTCAATCAGTGCATCTTCTGGTGTGGGTTCCAGGGACATTTTTGGCAACTGGTTTGGGATCTTGTCGTATCCCACGAGTCGCGCGACTTCTTCGATCAAATCACACTCGCGTTCAATATCAACGCGCCAAGATGGGATTTCAAATACCAATCGGTCTTGGGCCTGGTCAACCAAACGAATTTGAAGACCCTCGAAAAATTTCTTGATTTGGTCATTCGTCAAAGATGGCAGTGCCAAAAAGTTTTTAGCTTGGCTAACTCGCAAAGCGATGAGTTTTGGTTGAGGCTTTACAGGATAGGAATCAACCATGTCACCGGCGACTTCCGGGGTTGGAAGTTTGGCGCCGGCAGTATTGAGTTCATCTACGCACCGTTGCAATAGCTCGCCGAATCTTTTGGCAACCCGGTCAGCATTCGTCATGTCGACGCCGCGCTCAAAACGGTGCGACGCCTCCGAGTGCAGGCCCAGCCGGCGAGATGTTGTCCTGACCGCATTGGGATTAAACCAGGCGACTTCAAGAATAATGCTTGTGGTGTCTTCTTTGACTTCACTGTTTAAGCCACCCATGATCCCGGCAAGGCCGATGCTGCGCTCACCGTCACAAATGAGCAGATCCCCGGCCTCAAGCTTTCGCTCCACGTTGTCTAGTGTTTTGAATGTTTCGCCCTGGGTAGCTTCACGTATGATGAACTTGCGGCCTTTAACGTCCCGCTCATCGTAGGCGTGGATGGGGTGGTTCATCTCAAACATGACGTAGTTTGTGAGGTCGACAATCAAATTGATAGACCGCATGCCGACAGCTTCGATGCGTCGTTTCAGCCAAGAAGGTGAGGCGACGGGACGAACATTTTTAATGACTAGAGCTGTGAAGCGACCGCAAAGCTCAGATTTAATGTCGACATGAACGTCTTTTGACGAAATGTTTGAGGGTTTAGGGCTTGTCATGGGAATTTTTATGGCTTTGCCGAGTCTAGCTCCCAAGTCTCTCGCTACACCAATATGCCCAAGACAGTCGGCGCGGTTTGGTGTGACATTGAGTGTCAAGGTTACATCGTCAAGGCCCAAAGCTTTGATGACCGGGGTGCCGGGCTTAAACCCACTGGTAAGTTCAATGATGCCCTCATGTCCATCACCAAGCCCTAGTTCCTTTGCAGAGCACATCATGCCAAAGCTTTCTTCGCCGCGGATTTTGGCTTCTTTAATCTTGAAGTCACCGGGTAAGGTCGTGCCCACCAAGGCAACACAGGCATCCAGTCCAACGCGGGCATTTGGAGCGCCACAAACAATTTGCAGTGGTTCAGGCTTTCCAATGTCAACTTTACAAACGCGAAGAGTGTCGGCGTTTGGATGTTTGACAGCATCAGTGATTCGGCCGACAACAACGGTGTCACCAAAAGCAGCTGATTTTTTTACCGCTTCAACCTCAAGACCAATGTCGGTAAGGGTCGAGGAAACTTGCTCAAGGCTCACGCCTTCAAGGTTGATGTAGTCTTTAAGCCAGTTTAGGGAGATTTCCATTTGCTTAATATCCTTGAATTACGAAGTCATCAGTAAATTCATCAGTTGTGGGATGGGAAGTTGCCGAGGAACTCGTAGTCACCCTCAAATAGTTGCCGTAAATCCGGCAAGGCAAAACGACTCATGGCCATACGGTCAATGCCGAAGCCAAAAGCAAATCCTGAATAAAGGCTGCTGTCATAGCCAACAGCCTCAAAAACATTTGGATGGATCATGCCGCAACCGCCAATTTCAATCCAGCCAGTGTCTTTGCAAGTTCTGCAGCCTTTGCCCTTACAAACGCCGCACTCCACGTCAAATTCCGCTCCCGGCTCCACGAAAGGAAAAAAGCTTGGTCTTAGGCGCGTTTTGAGATTAGCGCCAAAAATAGCCTTCAAAAACGTATCGATGGTTCCCTTCAAGTGGGCAAATGTGATGTTCTCATCCACCACAAATCCTTCAATCTGGTGAAACATGGGCGTGTGCGTCATGTCGCTGTCACAGCGAAATACGCGCCCTGGTGCAATAATTCGCAAAGGCGGTTTTTCGTTCATCATGGTATGGATCTGAATATTGGACGTTTGGGTTCTCAGCAGAAGCTTATCGGGTCCATCAACGTAGAACGTATCTTGCATGTCACGCGCTGGATGATGATCTGGAATATTTAGGGCTGAAAAATTGAAGAATTCAAAATCAACTTCAGGTCCATCGACAACCGTGAAGCCAAGGGTCTTAAAGATTTTGATGAGATGCTGTCGCATGAGGGAGACGGGGTGTAAAGATCCCGTTTTTTCCGCGATTGATACAGGAAGAGTGACGTCCAGAGGTTCGCGGTTAATGATGGCAGCGAGTTCCCAGCCCCTTGCTTGAGTCTTGAGGTCTTCTATGGCGGATTCGATGTGCTGTCTGACAAGGTTCACCGCTTTGCCGGCTGCGGGTCTTTCCTCTTTTGAGACATTACGGAGCTCTTCCATAACTCCTGTGAGTTTACCTTTGCGTCCAAGATAGGTAACGCGCAGATTTTCGACCTCTTCGGCCTTGGCTGTGGCAATGGCGGCAGCTTTGTCACGCTCAAATTCTTTTTGTATTTGCTCTGATTTTTCTAAAAGACTCATAGACGATCCTGCAAGGTTACTTGTTGCCAAAAATGGCTTTGTGTAGTCGTTGAATGCCTTCAATGATGGTGGCGTCATCAATGGCGAAGCTGATGCGCAAGAAACCTGGAGCCCCGAAGGCCTCGCCTGGAGCCAGTGCCAAATGATGCTCCGTCAACAGACGGTCGCTAAATTGCAGAGTCGTTTCGCCATTCTTTAGATACTGCCTGATGTCGATAAAAATGTAATATGCGCCTTGGGGAACAAGAAACTTTAAACCGCCAAGTTCTCGTAAATAGTTGATGGCCAGGTCCCGGCGAGCTTTTAGTCTCTCGATGTCTTTTTCCATGAGTGGCTTGCCCGCTTTTAGCGCGACAACCGATGCGTCTTCAATAAAACCCGGTATACACGTAGAGCTGTGGCTTTGTAGGGAGCGAACCATTCCTGCAAGCTCCAGCGGCGCAGCACAGTAGCCAACCCGCCATCCGGTCATGGCAAAGGCTTTAGATAGGCCATTGACCAATACGAACTTGTTTGTGAGCTCCGGGCAGACTTTCACAAGGCTTGTGTGCGGTAGGTCAAAACTCATGTACTCGTAGATTTCATCTGAAATCACCCACCAAGATTTCTGGTGAAGGTACTCACCCAAAGTTTTTAGTTCTTTTTCGCCAAGCACGTAGCCGGCTGGATTATTAGGTGAGTTGAATACGAAAGCCTTCGTGCGTTTAGTGGCGTATTTTTCGATGGTATCAAGGCTTGGAAATCCACCGTGATCTGGAATTGGGACCGTGATTGGCACACCGCCAGCCGCCCTGATCTGATCGCCGTAGCTCACCCAGTATGGCGCGGTCAATAAGACTTCATCGCCATCATTGAGAAGGCTAAGGAATGTGTGAAAGAGAACTTCCTTGGCGCCAGCGCCAGCGACAATTTGATTGACGTTGTAGGTCAGCCCGTTATCACGAAGGAGTTTGTCAGCAATTGCCTGGCGCAGCTCTGGGCCACCACCGGCAGGCGTATATTTTGTTCGGCCGGCTTTGAGGCTTTCGATAGCGCGATCAACAACGATGGGAGCGGTCGGGTAATCTGGTTCTCCGACTGCGAAGTTGAGAACCTTGTGACCTTGCTTTTTGAGCTGTATCGCTTTTGCGTTGAGCGCAAGCGTGGGTGACGGCTGAACGGACGTAATGCGGCGAGAAAACTCCATGGCCCACCTCCAAACAAGTAGAGCCCAAGTCTACTCAGCGTCGTCTTTTCCGGCAACCTTAATGGGGACACCCGACTGATTGAGTATTGATTAATCAGCTACATCTCTGACGTCCAGCGCCGCATGTCCGCCCTGAAAGGCCCACTCCGACGTCGGAGCGCTCCCAGCCAGGGTCCCGGAAGGCGGCCTCAGCAGGAGTTTAAGTTAATAATTACAGTGTTTTAACCAATATTCTGTTTGTTCTTAAGTTCGGGGTTATTTATGCCGAAATCCTCTAGGAAATCAGGGGGATCGTAATGACGGGTCTAGGCCTTGGGTCTATTTGTATAATCTATAAACGCCTGCGACCGTCGCAGTGGCGTCGGTTTATTTGTTTCGTGATGTTTCTGACTCTTTTACCGGCCCTCATGTCATGTGAGATGGCTCAAAATAAAATTCAAGCTAGTCGCTCTGGTAGTGAAGTTACAAGCATTAGTAAGATTACTCCGATTGCGGCAAAGCCAAACGATGTGGTGAGCCTTACGGGAATTAATTTCTATGAGGCAAAGAATCTAAAAGTTTCTCTTGAACTTGCAAACGGTGAGCGTGCGACGGTGCCGCTTGCCATCACAGATACAAAAACGGCATCGTTTACCATGCCAGATGGAGTAGGTCTGGGGGTTAAGGATGTAACTCTCACGCAGGGCACAGCTCAATTGGAAGTGCTCAAGTTTAATCTCATAGCGGATCAAGCTGATAATCAGCTGCCGATTGTCGTAGGAGATGGATCAACTGTTTGCAGTGACCAGCAATATATCGATCGCAACGGCGATAAGAAGACCGGCACCAAAAATTGCTCGTCTGGTGAGGCGCCACCGGCGTGTTCAGAAAATGGTTCAGTTGGTTGTGTGACGACAGAGACCTACAAGGCAGCTGATCTAACAAATCTCTCAGCTAGCAGTATTAAATCGGGCGTGACCATAGCCGGTGTAACCGGAACCGTCACGCAGTCTCCTGATAATTGCTCCAGCAACGGCCAGCAGTCATGTGTGGCTACAGGAACTTACTTTGCAGGAACAAACTGTGCGGCAGATGGCTCTAATTGCTTCCTGCCGGCTTATTCGGTTCCTGGCATGCAGACTAAAAAAGCCATCGACTTTGCGACAATTGACAGCAGTAAGATGCTTGATACTTTGACCGTGTCAGGTGTCACTGGAACGGTTGCATCGAGGGGCACATGGAATTTGACGCAGACATTCCCTGGAATAGGCTACTACTCCGGCGTCAGTAGCTCGCCCGCGGCTACGACAATTGCCAGTGGCACGACTATTACTGGCGTGGCTGGGTCGGCATCTTTGAGACCGGCTGATTGTTCGACGGATGGTGGTGTAGGCTGCGTAGTGGTAGGCCCAAGCTTTGCTGCAGCTGCCACGTCTGGCGCTGAATCTAAAATCTTATCTGGTCAGAGTGTGGCTGGAGTAAGTGGTAACGTCACGATTCCTGCTGTGGGCAAAGTGCTAACGAGCACTCAGTACGGCGTCTCTGGCACAGGTAACACTGGCACTCTCACATTGCCATCAGCTGCTAACGTTTTATCTGGTACGGGCACTTACGGTGATCCTAATGCTCTGATGACGCCTGCTCTTGCAGACAGGGGCACCTGGAATTTGACCAATAGCTTTCCCGGTGCTGGCTATTACAGCGGTACTACGAATGCACCAACAGATGCGACGATCGCAACTGGCACGACCATTACTGGCGTAGCTGGGTCAGCGACTTTATCTCCAGCAAATTGTTCTGCGAACGGGCAGCAGTCGTGCGTGGCGACAGGATCTTATTTTTCGGGAACGGCATGCTCTGTTGATGGATCAAATTGCTTCCTGCCGGCGTATTCGGTACCAGGTCTTCAAACCAAAAAAGCCATCGACTTTGCGACGATCGACAGCAGCAAGATGCTTGATTCTCTCACGGTGTCTGGAATCACCGGTGCGGTTGCATCAAGAGGCGCTTGGAATTTAACGTTAGCGTTCCCCGGAGCAGGGTTTTACACGGGCACCACCAGTGCGCCGACTGCAGCGACCATTGCCTCGGGTACGACGATTACGGGCGTATTGGGATCTGCGACTTTATCTCCAGCAAACTGTTCTGCCGACGGCGCAACAGGTTGCGTGGCCGTCGCGACCTATCCAGCAGCTCTCGCGACGGGCGCTGCATCGAAGATCCTATTTGGTCAGACCTTGGCTGGTGTCGCAGGGAACGTGACATTACCAGCGGCTGGAAAAGTCCTTACAGGAAACACCTACGGTGTAAGCGGTACCGGAAGCACTGGTACTCTGACATATCCCGCCGCAGGCGATGTTTTGTCTACAGCTCCAGCATATGGAGATCCAGGCTCTCAGCTAACACCATCACTTGCAAATCGGGGAGTGTGGGACCTTGAGACAGCGTTTCCTGGTCAAGGTTATTACAGCAATGTGACCAAGGTTCCAGGAGATACCTCGATCGCATCAGGCGCATCAATCGTTGGTGTTGTGGGAACTGCGGTATTAAAACCAGCAGACTGCTCCACCAACGCCGTCACGGGCTGTGTGACAACGTCCACTTACAAGTCCGCAGACCTGACGAACCTGTCTGCCGGTAATATTAAATCAGGCGTCACGATTGCGGGCACTGCGGGTCAATATCCGAGTTCAAGCTTTCAATTAACGGGCTCAAGTGGTTCAGACCTGACGACGCCGACGTTTAATGCTCAGATCAAGTCATCTGCGACGTTCCAGTATTTTGGCTCAGACGGCGCGCGTTACACGGGTACTGGTGATACAGATATTACAGCAGCCAATATCGCCAGTGGTGTGGATATATTTGGCGCGACTGGGTCTTTAACAGGAGCTGTGGC
>JBAXLR010000082.1:0-12909 GCA_037134655.1 bacterium
GTTTATTGGTTTCTTGTTTTTTCTGTCGATTCACTATTCAGTTTTCAAAGAGCACCGCCTGCAAAATACCCTTAAATCCTAGAGCTCTAACGCTTTTCGCGATTTTTCAGGAAAACAGACGTGAGGCACTGGTATACGCATGACCTAGCCTCACGTCAAACGATTTTTGTGGATAACTTTTAGATTTTTTTTGGTCACCCAATAAAAATCTTAAGGTGCTGTATTCACTGATTTTTATCGAAATGCCGGGCCGCTCATGAAATGCCCCTAATTTACTCGCCCAGCTTTCCAACCCCTATCTCAGCAACCCCAACCAAACCACCTATAAAAGAGGCAAATCAACTTACCTCGAGCTAAAAGCAATATTTTGATAGAATACGGGGTTCAAAATTATTGGCAAAAATCGACTATGAGACGACAAAAAAAAGCTCGTGAATAAAACAGACATTACAAAAAGTTCTCTGATCGAACATCTATATGAGCATATGGATGAAGGTGATTGGCTTGATGGACTTGATTATTATCAAGCTGGATATGTTTCCAAATTACGAAACACTGAAGGCTTGATTTCTGCAAGTGTTGCGTCAACGGAACGTCAACAAGCAGAAGTCAGAATAAAGGTTCATCCTGCGGGCAACACGATTCAGTGGATTGAGTGTACATGTCGGAAAAATCGCGCATACGGCATCTACTGCGAACACATCGGCGCAACCATGCTGCACATCGACCGCGAAAAGTCGGCTTTATTTTCAAAGCTTGATCCAAAGATGCCGCTAAAACCGCCTGCAACAATAAATCGACGCAGGCCAGCGGCCGCTAAAAGCACACACCCATCTGCCACAAAACAAGAAAACCCGACTCAATCTCTTCTCAAGCATCTAGAAGGCTCTATTCATGGTGTGAGCCTTGTCGGAAAAGGGCCAGAGCTAAAGATAAAGGTCGAAATCAAACCCGGTCAAATCACAACTTATACGTTGTCAATTGATGACTCCGCTAAATTTTTAGCTGAACATGCTGGCCAAGAATATCTCGGACAAGATGTAAAAAATCTACAGGTAGCTAAATATATTGCAAGGCCCACTCTCAGAATTAACGCTCTTAGTGACACTGGCGATCTTTCGATTGACCGCGCCGTCGCACTCGAACTCAGTGTTGAATCTGGGACTACAAAAACAAAGCAGAAAGCGCCAAAGCCGCTAGTGAAAGGGAACTTTGATCTACCTGTTTTGGTTGCCTACCAAAGTAAGTCCGGGGCTGTTATCGAAAAGCGCTGGGCGCAGTTTGCGCCGTTCAAACAAGTGGCGCGGCACATTGGTCAAAGCCATATTTTTATCGAAGATTTCGGTTATATTCCCTACGACGCAAACGCGGTCACTGAAGCATGGGCTGAATTCCCGTACTCAAAAAAACTAACTGACGACGACGCTGCCACGGCCTGTGCTGACGGTTTTGCGGAGTTCTCAGCCGTGTCGGCAATCCACGTGGACCCTGACCTTTTTGAAGAGTCGGTGGTAAATAACCCCACTGTGAGTCGTGTCAAAATTCTGGCTGGTGATGAACATTGGTTTAACGTAGCTCCACTCTTCGAGACTGGAGAAGGCGCCATCTCAATGGTCGATATTCTACTCGAATACCGCAGAAAAAAACGGCAGTACGTGAGAAGCGGCAAAAAGTGGATGAAAGTTCCAGACTTCGTCACCCAGTACGCCTGGCAGATTGATGAACAAAGTAAATCACTAAAACTCGACAATATTGCACTGATGCGATTTAAGGCTGCCATCGGTGAGCTCGATAAGTTTGCGGGCAGTAAAAAACTTTTGGATCAAGTTCGCGAACGCTCGGAATTTCACAAGCAGACCGTACCCCCATCATTGAGCAGCAGCCAGTTAAGCCTCCGCGAGTATCAGTCCGAAGGTTACAGCTGGATGTGGTGGCTTCATAAAAATGGCCTCAGCGGACTTTTGGCCGATGAGATGGGTCTTGGTAAAACACACCAAGCCATGGCCTTACTTGTCGCGGTGAAATCCATAAAGAAAGATCCAAAATTTTTAGTCATCTGCCCGACAACCGTACTTGATCACTGGCTCGACAAAATCGAAGCGTTTGCGCCAGACTTAAAACCTATTAAGTACCACGGCACCAAACGGCAAGGTCTGCTGCGCGGCCTTGGTTCCTCTTTTCATACGGTGTTATCAAGCTACGGCATCGTCATGAGGGATATCACACAGCTTGGCGAAATCGACTGGGACGTCGTCATCTTGGACGAGGCGCATTTTGTTAAAAATAATGATACGGCCACCTACCGAGCCGTGTGCAATTTAAAAAGTAAAAGTCGCTTTTGCCTGAGCGGTACACCCATGGAGAACCACCTTGGTGAGCTTAAGGCTGTTTTTGATTTCTTAATCCCGGGTTACTTGGGATCTGACGATTATTTCAAACGTAAGTGGCTAAAGTCGGCGGAAGCCCCCACTCACTCACCCAGCGATAACGATCTCCAAAAGTTAATTCATCCGTTTAAGATGCGACGGACGAAAGAACTCGTGCTTAAGGATCTGCCAGAAAAAGTCGAGGACATCCGTCACTGCATGCTCTCTGAAGAGCAGGCCAGCATGTATAAGCAGACCATCGACATGAAGGTAAGGCCGCTACTCGACATGGTCAAAGACGAAACCAAATCAGTTCCATTCTTACATGTGTTCGCCGTTTTAACGCTACTCAAGCAAATCTGTGACCACCCCGCGCTACTTCGTGGCAAAGACACCTGGCGGCAGTGCCAAAGTGGCAAGTTTGATCTATTTAAAGAATTGATTCTAGAAGCGATCGACAGCGGGCACAAAGTCGTAGTGTACAGCCAGTATCTCGATATGCTCGCCATCATCAGCGAGTATCTCAAAGACGAAAAAATTGATCACGAACTACTAACCGGCAGTACCACAAATCGCGGCAAAGTGATCGAAAGATTCCAGAAAGATCCGAACTGCAAGGTGTTTTGCGCATCACTATTGGCTGGTGGTATTGGTATTGATCTGACCTCTGCAAACGTGGTGATTCACTATGACCGCTGGTGGAATGCCAGCAAAGAAAACCAAGCCACGGACCGCGTTCACCGAATCGGGCAAAACAAAAACGTCCAGGTTTTAAAACTCGTCACCAGAGACTCACTCGAAGAGAGAATTGACCAATTGATTAAAAGCAAGCAAGCACTGTTTGAAAAATTCATGGATAAAGATGAAGAGTTGTTCAAGTCATTAACACGCGACGACATCATTGAACTCCTAAGCTAAAGTTCACAGGGAGAACTTAACAATGGCGAAATTTCATATTGAAGGCGGACAGACACTGTCTGGAGTTGTCACTCCTTCTGGCAACAAAAATGAGGCACTCCCGACGTTGATGGCGTGTTTACTCACCGATCAGCCTGTCACCTACAAACGAATGCCAAAAATTGGTGACGTTCTCACCACGTGTGAAGTACTAGCTGACCTTGGCGTGACTGTCACTTGGGAAGCCCATGACACGCTGACCCTTTGTGCAAAAGACGTCAAATACAAAGCTCCAGACCCGCAGCTTTGCTCGAAAATCAGAGCTAGTATTCTCCTGTTAGGCCCCATGCTCGCACGCTTCGGCAGAGTAGAGCTCTCGCTCCCAGGTGGTGATGTGATCGGCGCAAGAAGAATCGACACCCACTGGGAGGGAATCGAAGCGCTCGGAGGGACCTTGAAGCTAACCTCAGCCATTACTGGCGAAATTAAGACCATTCAAGGAACAGACGTTTACCTGGACGAGCCTTCCGTCACCGGCACTGAAAACCTCCTACTTCTTGCAGTAAAATGCAAAGGCACTGCCATTCTCCACAATGCCGCTAGTGAACCGCACGTAGTTGGCCTCTGTAATTTACTTAACGCCATGGGCGCTAAAATCTCAGGTATTGGCTCGAATCGTCTCGTCATCGAAGGCGTGCAAACGCTGAAGGGCGCCACACACACCATTGGCCCTGACTTTATGGAAGTCGGTAGTTTTCTGTGCCTCGGCGCCATTGCCGGCGGAAAAGTAACCATTAAAGATACACGTCCAGATGATTTGGGTTTTGTCTTGAAAACCCTGGCAAGACTTGGGATCAATCCAGAAATTAAAGGCAAGGACATGACCATCGACGGCTCAAAGCCCCTTGTCATGAAAAAGGATATTGGTGGACGAATTGGTACCATTTATTCCGGACCGTGGCCCGCGTATCCAACTGACCTCATGAGTGTTGCCATCGTGGCTGCAACCCAATCAAAGGGCACCCTCATCTTCTTTGAAAAGATGTTTGAGGGCCGAATGTTCTTCACCGATAAACTCATGCAGATGGGTGCAAATATTGTTTTGTGCGATCCGCACAGAATCGTTGTCAGCGGACCTGCCAAACTTTATCCAGCCAGGCTTAACTCTCCGGACGTGCGCGCTGGAATGAGCCTTATTATGGCCGCTCTCATCGCTGAAGGCACAAGCGTCATCGACAACATCTATCAAGTTGAGCGCGGTTACTTTGATATCGAGAAAAAGCTTAAGGGCCTAGGCGCAAAGATTACACGCGAGGACTAAGCCGTCTCAGTTGAAGATTATCCGGGAATGTAGACGCCGCCCGCAGCTTTACAAATTTTCACTGGGTTCACACGTGTTCCCTCGTAGTAGCGAGTGAAGACCACGCGCCCATCCCTTTCAACTTGGCATGTGGCAATACGATTTTCAGTTGGGCACTCATCCATGACCACACCGCCATCTCTGTCGCAGTCCGCGTTACCGTCAGCAGCCCAGCCCTCTATACAAAATTGATATTGCTCGTACAGACAAGCTTGACCCTGTTCGTCGTCAGAGGCTTTTAATTCAATAGAGAAAAATGAAACTACCGAAACCAAGAAAAACATGACGAGATTTTTCATAAGATCTCCTAGATATTGCCCCATGAGACGGCCAGCCCCTGGGATGGGAATTTTTATTTTCGTCTAAAAGCAATCGCCACTATATCACAAACAGTCTCGGAGGAACTAGCCAGCATCAGTCGAGCCTGCGCCGTAATAGTGCCGTAATCTTGCACCAGCAGGTCTCTTGGGCCCACGAGTAACTCCCTGCCGTCAGGGCCGTGGGCACAAAGCTCTCCTGACACGACAAATATAAGCCACCCTGAATCTGGTAAGAGCGGAATAAACTCTGGTTTTTTGAGGGAGCGAACGATCGTCGAAGCAAAAAACTGGTCTTTCCTACAAAAGACGTTTAGATCGTCACACGGCTCATGAACCTCGCCGCGAGCTTTTGCCCCACCATCAAAATGAATATGTTCTAATTCAGCCAGGGTTCTTACATCTTGACCATCAATCATCAATTGCATGCTGCTTGGACCAAGATTGACTAGCGTTCTGTCATAACCTGAGAAATCACTAAACGGACCCGAATGCTCGATTTTTGCCGTGGACACACGAAACGCCATTTCAGCGCCAACATCAATTCTATATAGCTCTGTCGTGCTGCCTTTGCCGTTTTTCCAAGGCATCACTTTAAAATCTTTGTCAGTTAATTTACGCAGCAAAAGCCACCCTGCGGGTGAAACATGGTGGCGAAGGGGGGAGTCGAACCCCCGACCTGTGGGTTATGAATCCACCGCTCTAACCATCTGAGCTACCTCGCCGTCGGGAAGGGTAAGTAATTAGAATAATCTCGGGGGGTTGTCAACGAGTCAAATAACGGCCTAAAATTAACTGGTTAGCAATTTTTAATCGCCCTCAATAACCAAACTCCAAAAAAAGCGAGACCGTTGTGAGCCAAGTTAAGTCAGAACCTGAACTAGAAGCCGGCCTTGGCTTTAAAGACGCCGTTTCCCTGGTTGTCGGCACCATCATTGGCACTGGCATTTTCATAAAAGCAGCGATCATGGCCCAGCAGGCCGGGAGTGTCACGGCTGTGATACTGGCTTGGCTTGTAGCCGCAGTTTTGTCGCTCCTTGGCGCCCTGTGTTACGCAGAACTTGGATCTCGCCTCCCCCGTTCAGGCGGAGAGTACGTTTTCATTCGCGAAGGCTGCTCTCCATCTGTAGCTTTTCTTTATGGATGGACGAGGTTTTGGATTGGCTCACCGTCAGCCATTTCTGCTTATGCAGTGGGAGCTGCCACATTTGCCGCTGGTTTTTTGAACGTTGATCTTCTCGGCGGCAAGTCCGTCCTTGCGGTGACACTAGTGGTCATCTTCACAGTCCTAAACTGCTTCAAGGTAGCGTTCGGTGGTAAAGTCCAAGTTTTTCTCACCGCCTTGAAAATTGGCCTCATAGTTTTAATCGCACTTGGTGTTTTTATGCTGTCGCCCGCAGGCAGCTGGAGCCACTTCTCGGCTGGGCCTCAGTTTGACTGGCAGACACTTGTGACGCCATCATTTGGTGCAGCAGTGCTTGCGGCACTTTGGGCTTTTGACGGCTGGAATAATATGCCCATGGCAGCCGCTGAAATCAAAGACGGCCAAAGAAATGTTCCAAGGGCCTTGATCACGGGCCTTGCGGTTGTCACGGTTATGTATATTTTTGCGAATTTTGCCTGGTTTTACGGCGTTCACTTTGATGACATTACATCAAGCTATAGTACGAAATTTCCAAACGCCATGCCAGTTGCCACTAAAGCTGTCATGCCATTTTTGGGCACCGTGGGCGTTGCATTCATCTCATTTGCCTTCGTGATGTCGGCGATTGGTGCAATGAACGGATCTATTCTGACTAGTGCTCGGGTTCCCTGGGCCATGGCAAAAGACGGAGTCTTTCCAAAGTGGCTTGCAGCTGTCAATTCATCCACACATGTTCCCGTTCGCGCCTTAGTGATTCAAGGCATCACTGCAGTTGCTCTTGCCGCAAGTGGCACCTTTGATCAATTGACTGACTACGTGGTCTTCTCATCTTGGATTTGGTATGCAGTTGCAGCCTTTGGCATATTCAAACTGCGAAGAATTGACCACGGATTTCAAGGCTACAAGATCAGACTCTTCCCGCTTGTACCCATTCTTTTTATTCTGAGCTCTCTTTGGCTTATGGCGCAGGCTATTATATCGAATCCAACGGCGTGCTTAATTGGCGCAGGAATTATTCTGTCTGGCCTGCCGGTTTATTATTTGCAGTCCCAAAGAAAATAACACCTCCCGATAACGACCGGAGATACATTAGGCGTGGTGATTTGACTCATCACCACAACATCAGAGTAGCAAGTTCATGGCGGACATCCCGTTTGTGAATTGACGCCAGCTGGGTAATCAATACTCAATCAGTCGGGTGTCCCCATGGCGAAAATCCCTTACTTGAAACATCCCACGCATCGGGTATGCTTATGCAGGGCATTTTTTCCTTTTTGCGGCGAGGTCTACGACGATGGCAACGATCAATTTCCGTTACCTCGCCCAGTTGTTTGACAGTTTCGTTACTGTTGGAAATGTCCGAAGATTTGAAATATTGGTCATACGGCTTGCCGTGCTGTTTTTCCTTGTGCATCTCGCCGCGCTGTTTCTTTTCAATCATGTTCCGGCCCTTGATCGTGGACACTCTTTCAATTACCTGAAAGCAATATACACCCCGTTCAGTTTTATCCTCGTTTATGAAGTCTTTCTGCTCGTTGTCATCCTTCCTGAATCTATGACGGAGTTCATCGGTAAGCAGTTTCAAATCATCACGCTGATTACCTTGCGAAGTTTTTTTCACGACATTTCAAGTGTGCAGTTACAGCCGCCGATTCACCTCGAAAATCCCGAGCTGATAATCCTCGGATATGACCTGATTGCCTCTTTGCTGATGTTTAGTTTAACGATCATCTTTCAACGTTTACACTCGCGTCATCGACTACATGACCACAGCGAAGCTCTTGATCGTTACATTAACCTGAAGAAGTCCATATCCATGAGTCTTATCGTCGTTCTGTTCGTGACGTGTATCTATAATCTTGGGCTTTGGACGTCGGATGCGTTTCAAGCCCTCTTCAACACCACGGATTTCCCCGACCCGAATGCCTTCTTCTACCTCGATTTCTTTAATGTGATGATATATGCCGATGTTTTATTACTCATCGTCTCGTTTCTGTATGACTCGTCGTTTTATTCTGTTTTCCGCAATGCAAGCTTCATGATTTCTACAATCCTGATCCGGATGTCACTCAACATGGAGCGTCCGACCAATCATCTTACCGCGATTGTGGCATTTACTTTTTCAGTCATGGTCATGCTGATCCTCCACTTCAGGGGCAAACCCACCAGTGGATCAATCCAGACTTCCTAAACCGACCTTCCTAAACTTTCACACCAAGCTCAAGCTACCTGCACTTTAGACTAACTTGGGCTCTGGCGGCCACACTAACGAGTGCAAACAACAGCGCAGTGATCGAGTGGAACGGCTCGCAGGCTGACAGGGTCTACTTGATATCTGACTCAGAAGCGGTATGCCATGGAAGCCGCGAGGAAATTCACCCAAGCAAAACTGTAAACTCTCGAATTTGATGCTCCGCCCTCCAGAATGCGACCTCCGAATCCAACCTCCCATTGATCTGATACTTGGTCACCCAGCGTTTTCCAGAGCATCAGCGAAACATCCTCCGCCCGGCCCTGCGGGGCTGCCGCTGCGTCTGCATCTAATTCCCATCGCCAATCAGGGGAAAGGTGTCGACGAGCATTAAAATGCGCTAGCGGCACAAACCCAACATTGGAGTAGGCGTCTTTACGACCATCTTGGCGCAGCTCAACTTTAGCATTACGGATTTTACCAGTGACACCTCCGCGGAGTTGCCAATGGCCGGAGTCCACGAAAAGGTATCCATATGTCAAGCGATAGGAATGGAACTTGTATGTGCCAGTCGTCGGGTTACCAGCAGCAAACGTCGTTTTATTAAAAACGACATCCTTGGAAAACTCCCCCGATCCGGATGTTTGAAAGGGAAAAATCATTGCCCGGATGCTGTGCTTGGAATCGACATCCCAAGTTAACAGATAACGGGGCGCAAAAATTGGCCGACGACTAAAGCTAGCCAAATCAAATTCCGTCCCGCCCTCAGCTGGCACGCGGTTGACGTTGCGGATTTGCCATGCGTATGCACCTTCAACTTCCAAACGCATTTCCGCAGACGCCTGCTGTGAAAAAAAATCAGTAAAGACAAACACCGCGATAAGGTAAAAAAAACTACTTAAATATGCTTTGATCATGAATTACTTCTCAATTTATGCTTTTACGAACGCAACTTGGCGCATCTTATTTTCCCTGATCATATCTACTTTAAAGATTTCTTCAGCCCGTCGACCACGACCGCAAATTCCGTCGTGTGATAATCATACCTAAAGTGCTCATGGGAACCTCCCCTTCAGGCTGAACACAAACCATCCACTCTACTTGTATTCTGGCAACACCACAGGTTTATGTGTCTTGGAGAACTCCGGGTAATAGGTCATGGCAGTAGCATAGGCGATCATTTTTTCCATGTTAGTGACGATTGAACAGCCAAATGATGTGGCTGCCTGTCGAATGGTACTGCCTCTGGTGAGTTCGTCCCGCTGCAAATTCTTTGGAATATTCACCACAAGGTCCACGTCTTTGCGGCGAATGAGCTCTACAGGATCTTCAAAGCCCTTTCTGGTCTCGCCTGGCCAAGCTACTTCTGTGACGGGCACTGCGTGATCTGTAAGAAACTTTGCCGTACCGTCGGTGGCGTAGAGTTTTAGACCAAGATCGGTGAGTTTTTTGGCCCACGGAAGAAATTTCATTTTCTCGTGCTCGGGGCCTGCGCTTACAAGAATTCCCTTTTTTGGCCTAAAGACTTTTGATGATTCCATGGCAAGCATATAAGCCGACTCAAAGTCCTCAGCAATACACCCCACTTCACCGGTGGATGACATCTCAACTCCAAGCACTGGGTCCACACCGGAAAGTCTTGTGAAGCTAAACAGTGCTGCTTTGACTCCAACGTGTGGCAGATCGTCTTCATTGATGCGGGCAAGTCTTGGAGTCTTGCCAATCATGACGCTCGTAGCAGCGTCGGCCAGATTAAGACCAACGACTTTTGATACAAAAGGGAAAGATCTTGCTGCTCGGGCATTACACTCGATCACTTGGATGTGATTAGACCTTGCAAGGAATTGTATATTGAAGGGCCCATTAAGTTTTAGTCCTTTGGCGATCGCGTGCCCTGCGCCGCGGATTCTTCGCACAGTCTCAACGTAGAGCTTCTGGGCCGGTACCACTAATGTGGCATCCCCAGAGTGCACGCCGGCGTTTTCGATATGCTCACTGACGATGGCCGTCAGAATTTCACCGTTCTGGGCAATGCCGTCTAGCTCAATCTCCCGAGCACCCAGCAAGAATTCGCTTAATACAACCGGATAATCGGGGCTAGCCGTTTCAGCCATTGATAGATACTGATCAAGTGATACGCGATCATAGGCCACGTTCATAGCTGCGCCGCTTAAGACATAAGACGGGCGAACAAGAACTGGAAATTCGACTTTTGAAACAAACTGGTCGATCTCTTCTCGACTGCGTGCCGCCACCCACCGTGGCTGATCAATTCCCAGTTCATCAAGTAGGCCTGAGAATTTGCTGCGATCTTCCGCCGTATCAATAGTCTTCGCATCGTGTCCAAGAAGTCTCACGCCGTGACGAGAAAGAGGTAGAGCCAGGCGATTGGGAAGCTGTCCTCCCATGGATGTGATGACACCGTCAATTTTTTCAAACTCACAGATATCCAGCACTCTTTCTAGGGTCATCTCATCAAAGTAAAGACTATCAGAACTGTTGTAATCCGTAGAAACTGTTTCGGGGTTGCAGTTTAAGATGACACTACGCCAAGATTCTTCTTGGAGTTTCCTGCTCGCAGAGACCGCACACCAGTCAAACTCTACAGATGTGCCGACTCGGTAACTTCCACTTCCTAGCACAAGAGCCGTTCTGCGGCTTTGCATCATCTGCACTAGCCCTGGGTCTGACGTATCGCCGTGATAGGTCATATAAAGATAATTACTCTTGGCTGGATATTCGCCCGCTGTCGTGTCGATTTTCTTAACCACTGGCAGAACATTGTAGGATTTTCTGGCCTGGCGAATTTTTGCAGATTCACGGGAAATCGACGCTTGATCAGTGTTTTGATTTTTCGCCTCAAGCAGATAACGTCCAAGCTGATCGTCGGAGAACCCAAGCTTTTTCCAAGCTCGCCATTGGTCTGCCGTGACGCCTGTCTGGTCTTTGTGGGCAAATAGGGTCTTAATGGCAGTCTCTGATTTGATCACCTCTTGAAGCTTTGACAAAAACCATTTGTCGATATGCGTTAAGGCGTGAATGCGTTCAAAATCCCACCCAGATCTCAGTGCCGAGACGACAGCGTAAAAGCGCATGTCAGTCGGTTCTGACAATGTGGTCTCAAGTTCTTCATCTGTCACGCCGCCCCTAGCAAACGCGGCAATGCCAGTGTCATTTTCTGTCACCATGCGGACTGCTTTTTGGATAGCCTCAGGAAAACTTCGGCCGATGGCCATGATTTCGCCGACCGATTTCATTGTAGATCCAAGGCGTCTTGATGCACCTTTGAATTTTCCAAGGTCCCACCGTGGCACTTTAATTGTGATGTAATCAAGGGCTGGCTCAAAGTAGGCGCATGTCTTGCCGGTGACGGGGTTTTGAATCTCAAGCAGATCAAAACCTTGCACCACTTGCGCCGCGATATATGCGATCGGATATCCAGATGCTTTACTTGCAAGAGCCGAGGAGCGAGATAACCGAGCGTTTACTTCAATGACGACAAATTCAAGATTCTCGGGGTTTAAAGCATACTGGACGTTACACTCTCCGACGACTCCACAGCTATCAATAATCTTGATCGCTGCGTTTCGAAGCATTTGGTATTCCTCGTCAGATAAAGACTGACTAGGACACACGACAATGCTGTCTCCGGTGTGAATACCAAGAGGATCAAAGTTTTCCATATTACAGATGGTGATCGTGTTACCTTGAGAATCCCGCATCACTTCATATTCGACTTCCTTCCAACCCCTGAGAGATCTTTCCACTAGTACCTGCGGAGAGACCGTAAGAGCTGGTCTTACCAAAGCCTTAAGTTCTTTTTCGTTATTAGCAAAACCACTGCCAAGACCACCGCAGGCAAAGGCTGCGCGCACAATGACAGGATAGCCAATGTCACTAGCTGCCTTAGTAGCCTGGTCTTCAGTGTCGCAGGCAAAGCTTTTAGGAATCGGCATGCCAATGGACTGCATTTTCTTGGCAAAGAGATCTCGGTCTTCAGTCAGCTTCAACGTTTCGACCGGAGTGCCGAGGTTTATGACATTGTGGCGTTTAAGGGCACCGTTATCAGACAGTGCAATGAGGCAATTCAGAGCCGTCTGGCCCCCAAAACCCGCGACGATGGCGTCTGGTTTTTCGATTTCAAAAACTTTTTCGACCCACTCTGGTTCAACTGGATACAGGTATACTTTAACTCCAGGCTGCGGGTTGGTTTGCACAGTTGCGATATTTGGATTGATCACGATGACGTCGTTACCGCAGTCGAGGAGGCTCTTGACCGCTTGCGTGCCCGAGTAATCAAACTCTCCAGCTTGGCCGATTGTAAGACCACCAGATCCCAGTAAAACAATTTTTGGTTTGCGGCCTAGACTTTGAAGCGTTTGGTTTTTTGGCATAACTCATAGCTCCTTCACAAATTGTTCGATGATCCAGCCTGTATCCCTTGGGCCGCCTGCGGCCTCGGGGTGAAACTGCACACTCTTAAATGGTTTGGTTTTGTGTTTAATGCCTTCGATGGTTTGATCGTTGGCATTTACAAACCACGCTTCCCAATCTTTTGGAAGCGTGGCGTCGTCCACCATGAAACCGTGATTTTGGCTAGTGACGAAACCTTTGCGAGTTCCGACAAGTTGAAC